>CAYQZE010000038.1:0-17636 GCA_964421985.1 uncultured Dehalococcoidia bacterium
CAGCGCGGTGCTGGCGGATCCCGGTGCGCTGCCGTTTGGGGACGGCGTGTTCGACGTGGCGATCTGCGATGACCTGCTGCGGTTCCTGGACGTGCGCGGGGCCCAGGCGGCGCTGCGCGAGGCCGCGCGCGTGCTGCGGCCCGGGTCGTTGCTGCTGGCGTGGGAGCTGGCGCCCGCGGCCGGTCGATTCCGCTGGTGGCAGCGGTTCTGGTTGCGCGGTTACGGCGGGCGCATCGCCACCGAGACGAGCCTGATGTCGCTGGCGGAACGGAGCGGGTTCGACTACACGCGGCCGGCGCAGTTACGCCCGTTCTTCTGGCCGCCCGTGCCGCGGGCGTCGTTCATCGCAAGCGTGCTGCCGCCGGGCTGGCGGCGCGAGGGCGACAACATCTTCCCGCCGGAATGAGCTCTGAGGACGGACCCACAGCCTGCGGCCGGTTGCGGGGATTCGGGATACGTGCCGAGAGGGAACCGGACGAGGGCGCGCTACCGCTGCTTCTACGGTGCGTACAAGTTGTGGTCTGCGATGTAGCGCTCCACGGTCCGCGGGAGCATGCCGGTGATGGGCTGGCCGGCGGTGACGCGGGCCCGGATGTCGCTTGACGAAACGGGCGTCGGTGGCATGTCGAAGCGCTCGATGCGGGCCTCGATTCCGGGCAGCGCCGCGATCGTATCGGCGAGTGCCTGGCCGCCGCGCGGAGCGACGGCGAGCATCGCGTGCTGGACGATGCGTTCCGGCTGCCGCCAGTTCGGCAGGTCGGCGAGGGCGTCCGCGCCGACGATGAAGCAGAACTCGTCGTCCAGGCGCTCGGCCGCCAGCGCCTCCAGCGTGTCGGCCGTGTACGTCGGGCCGGCGCGCCGCAACTCGATGTCGCTGATCCCAAATGCGTGATCAGCGGCGACGGCGAGTTTGAGCATCGCCAGGCGATGTTCTGCGGCCGTAATCATCCGGTGCGCCTTGCGCCAGGGTTCTCCGGCGGGGATGAACAGGACGAGGTTAAGTCCCAGTTGGTCACGCGCGGCAGTCGCGATGGCGAGGTGGCCGTTATGCACCGGGTCGAACGTGCCGCCGAGGATACCGACCTTCATCGTGTAGGTCGTCCGTCGCCGGTCACCGGTAGGGGTGGGACTGTAGAGGTGGCGGCTGCGGGCGTGACGCTCTCGCGACTTGCCTCAACGCTCGTCATTCCTCCCACCGGAGCTCGATGTCGCCGAAGCGGACCGGGTCGCCTTCGCGGGCTCCCGCCCGCCGGAGAGCGCCGGCGACGCCCATCCGGCCGAGGCGGCGCATCACCTCGGCGCGCGACTCGTCGGACTGCAGCGCGAGCATCTCGACGAGCACCACGGGCTGGTCGCCGATCACCCGGTATGCGCCGTTCTCGCGTTCAATACTGAACCGGGGACCCGCCGGCTGCGGGCGCAGGATGGCCGTCTCGTCGTCGGCTGCCGCGACCGCCGGCGTCTCCTCCCGAATGCGCTCGAGGCGCTCGAAGGCAGCCTTCGCCAGCTCGGCCGTGCCCTGGCGGCCGGCCGCCGAGATGAACCAGCATGCTCGACCGAGGCGTCCCGCCAGCGCTTCCAGCTCCGGCCGGCGCAGATCGGCCTCGGGTATGTCGATCTTGTTGAAGGCGATGATCTGCGGCCGCGTACTCAGGTCGACGGCGTACGATCGGAGCTCGTTGTCGATCACCTCGATGTCGTGCGCCGGATCGGGGCGCGACGAGTCGACCACGTGGATCAGCAGGCGCGTGCGCTCGATGTGCCGCAGGAACTCCAGCCCGAGGCCTGCTCCCGCGTGGGCGCCTTCGATCAGGCCGGGGATGTCCGCCATCACGTACGACTCGAAGCCAGCTTCGACGACACCGAGGCTCGGCTCCAGCGTCGTGAACGGGTAGTCGGCGATCTTCGGCGTCGCGCGCGACACCGCGGCCAGCAGCGTCGACTTCCCCGCATTCGGCAGCCCAACGAGCCCAACGTCCGAGAGCAGCTTTAGTTCGAGGTCGAGACGCAGGTGCTCGCCGCGCTGACCGGTCTCGGAGATATGGGGCGCCTGGTTACTGGGCGACGCAAAGTGCTGGTTACCACGGCCGCCCCGCCCGCCGCGCGCGACGACGAGGCGCGTGCCTCCCTCAACCAGATCGCCGATCAACTCGCCTGTATCGGCGTTTCGCACGATGGTGCCCGTGGGGACGGTGAGCGCCCGTTCAGCGCCGTTCCGGCCGTGCTTTTTGTTCGAAGCACCGTTTCCGCCACGCTCGGCGCGGTATTGCTTCTGGTAACGGAACGCGCCCAATCCGTTGACGGCCTGATCCGCGACGAGCACGATGTCTCCCCCGCGGCCGCCGTCGCCGCCGTCGGGGCCGCCCCGAGGCACGAACTTTTCCCGGTGGAAGGCGATGAGGCCGTGCCCACCGTCCCCCGCCGTTGCCTGGACGGTCACGCGGTCAATCACGGATTCAACTACCTCCTGGATGGCTTGATCATTGTCATTATAGGCGAGTTGGAAGGGTGGGATTCAGGGGAATTGAATCTGGGCATAACGGGATAAGGAGCGTGATACTGAACATATGTTAAGTGGATCCTGGCTGTGGGCCTGTTGCCATGAGGTAAAATGGCCGAGGCCAAAAGCAGGAGCCTGTACAGGGACGCCCGCTCTCCCGCGGATCCCACATTGGTAGGACGGCGAGGTGATCTACCGCCGGCAGTAGGAGGCAGGGAGCATCAGGGGCACGCTCAGCCCGCGCTCGTTCAAGGACAAGAGAGCGCGATTCACCGGCAGGACGGCTTTCCACTTCGGGCACCGGAGTGCTCGTACCAGGCACAGGCCTTACACCCACGGCCTCGTGCTCGTGATCATCTTTCTCGCGGTCGGCTATGGGACGCTCACGGGCGGCACGTTCCGCGCGGAGAAACATGCCTTCGCCGCGCCGATCACCGGCCTCACCCTGCCAGGTGTCAGTTCGAGCATCCCCACCAGCGATCAGTCGGTCCTGCGCCCCTCCGGGATCAATAAGACACTCCGCGCGGCCGAGTCGCCTGCCCCGCGTCACAAGGAGGTGGCGGACCAGCTCGCCCGCATCAACGCGACGCCCACCGCGGCGCCGCCGCCGCCCGTGGAAGACGCCGTGGTGCGGGCCGCGTCGGTCGCGCCGGTGCCCGAACAGAAGGCCTACAACGTGTACCAGGTCGAGAGTGGCGACACCGTCAGCTCGATCGCGGCCAAGAGCGGAGTGACCACGGAGTCGATCGTGGCGAACAACGCCGAGATCATCGATTCGGACGTGCTGAAGCTGGGGCAGTCGCTGATCATCCCCGTCACCGACGGCATCGTCCACGAAGTCCGCTACGGCGAGACGCTGAGCGACATTGCGGCGCGGTTCGGAGTCGACGTCCCCGCCATCACCGAGTTCGCCCCGAACCACATCACGACGCCGGACGATATCAAGGAAGCGCAGTACGTGTTCGTCCCCGGAGGCACGCGGCCGGTGGTGGCGCTGGCCGTGGCGGCTGATCCGGCCGGCGCCGACGGCGGGACGGTTTCCGGCAGCGCAGGCATCGTGGCAGGCGGACCGCGCTCCAGCAGCGGTCTGATCTGGCCCATCACGGGCCCGATTTCAAGCCCATACGGACCGTCGCACCCGTTGGGGATCGACATCGATGGGTACCGCTTGGGCGGAGCCCCCGTGGCGGCGGCGACGGATGGCACCGTGGTGTTCGCCGGTGGCAACGCCTGCTGCTCCTACGGGCTGTACGTGGTCGTCATGAGCGCCGGCGGCATCGAGACGCTGTACGCCCACTTGAGTTCGATCGTCGTATCGCAGGGACAGAGCGTGGCGCAGGGCGAAGAGCTCGGGGTGATCGGCGCGACCGGTTACTCGACGGGCACGCACCTGCATTTCGAAGTGATCGACAACGGCACGCGCGAAAATCCAGCGGCATATCTGCCGTAGCTCCCCCGGCGTAAGGAAAGGCGAAGACCCGGGCGATGTCCGGGTCTTTCTGTTCAAGCGCGCGACGAGGCTCCGACGCGTCGGGGATTAGCGCTTGTAATCCAGCACGAGCACCTGCGTCTCCTCCGGGAGTGAGCTGCGGGTGACCGCGATCTTGGCGTGCGTCTCGGTGGTCTTCGCGCCCATCTCCTTGAGGAAGCGGTCGATCGGGTCGAGGTTGCGCTTCTCGGCGTCGGTCTTGAAATGCATCGGGATGACGAGCTTCGGCTCGATCAAGCTGACCGTCTCGGCTGCCGGCGACGCGTCGAGCGAGCCGCCCCCCCCGACGGGAACCATGAGGATATCCACGTTGCCGATCTCCTCAACCTGGTCCGACGTCGGCACGTGGCCGACGCCGCCCAGATGGCAGATGCGCAGATCTTCGAGCTCGATGACGAACGCCACATTGCGTCCCGCTGCGGGCGTCTTCTCCTTATCGCGAAAGGTCGTGACGCCGATCACGGACGCGCCGGCGACTTCGAACTCCCCCGGCCCGTTGATCACGCGGGCGTCGCCGGCGACGCCGCCCACGTAATTGTGCGCCGGATCGTCGATGCTGACGGTCACCAGGTCGGCCGTCGGGCGCCCGATGGTGTAGCCGGTGGTCTTGTCGCAGGGGTCGGTGACGACCGTAGCTTCCTTGGCGCGGATGCGGAAGCAGCAGTGGCCGAGCCAGATGATCTCCATGCCGAGAGGGTAGCGAGTTTGCTTGGAGGTTGGAAGTTGGAGATGAGAGGCTGGGAGGGCGGAACATAGAAGATGGAGCGCTCTCCGTCCTCGATCCTCTATCTCTATTCTCCATCGTCCACCGTCCGCATACCGCCTTGGCGCGCGATCGGCTAAATTGACCGCCGAATCTTCGGGAAGGCAACCGGCGAGGTGGGACGATGAATACGGCCGAATTCTTGCAGATCACGTCGATGGTCGTCCCGCACCGCACGGCGCTCGTCTGCGGCGAAAAGCGCGTGACGTTCATGGAGATGGCGGACCGGGTGAATCGGCTGGCGAACTGGCTCCAGAGCATCGGAGCCGGCCCCGACAACCCGGTCGGCGCCATCGCCACCAACGGCGTGGAGTACGTCGAGACGTACTACGCCGCGGCGAAGATCGGCGCCACCTTCGTGCCGCTGAACTATCGCGCGAAGCATGAAGAGCTGACGTACATGATCAACACCTCGGACGTGCACGTGCTGTTCGTGGGCGAGCGCTACCTGGATTTGGTGTCATCGCTGCGCCCCACGCTGACGAACGTCAAACACTTCGCCTGTTACGACAAGGCGGTTGACGGCATGGGCCATCTGAGTGACATCCTGGCTTCGGCCAGCGCGGACGAGCCGTTCGTAGAGGTGGACGAGAGCCGGCCGACGGTGCTGATCTACACGTCGGGTACGACCTCGCAGCCGAAGGGCGTGGCGCTGTCGTATCTGAACCTCTCGGTGTACGTAACGAACACGATGAGCCCGGCCGACCCGAGCGAGGAGGCGGAGGTGACGCTGCTTTCCGCGCCGCTTTCCCACGTAGCGGGCATGACGGCGATCATGTCGTCGGTCTGGGGGGGCAGGACGCTGGTGATCCTGCCGCAGTTCGATCCAGAGCAGTGGCTCAAGGCGGTGCAGAGCGAGCGTGTGACGCACAGCTTCGTCGTGCCCACGATGCTCAAGCGCATCATGGACCACCCGGACTTCCACACCTACGACCTCTCCTCGCTGAAGCTCATCACCTACGGCGCCGCGCCCATGCCGTACGAAGTGGTCAGCAAGGCCGTTGATGCCTTCAGCTGCGGCCTGATGAACGCCTACGGCCAGACTGAGAGCACGTCGACGATGACATTCCTGGGTCCCGACGACCACAACATCCCGAAGGAGCCGGGTCCGGAGCGTGAGAAGAAGCTGCACCGCTTGCGCTCGGTCGGGCGCGGGATGGACGATATCGCCATCGCCATCATGGATGAGCAGAATGCCATGCTGGAGGCGGGCGCCGAGGGTGAGATTTGCGTCAAGGGGCCGCGCGTCATGTCGGAGTACCACAAGCAGGCGGAGGCGACCGCCGCGGCGATCCACGATGGCTGGCTGCACACGGGCGACGTCGGTTACCTGGACGAAGAGGGCTACCTGTTCATCACCGGTCGCAAGAAGGATCTGATCATCCGCGGCGGCGAGAATATCTCGACCGGCGAGATCGAGGCGACCCTGGACGAGCACCCGCAGATCGCCGAGTCGGCCGTGATCGGCGTCCCGGACGTGGAGTGGGGCGAAGTGATCAAGGCGGTGATCGTGCCGGAGGCGGGGCAGAAGCCAGACCCGGTCGAACTCACCAAGTACGTAAAGGAGAAGCTGGCCAGCTACAAGGCGCCGGCGTACTACGTCTTTGTGGACGAACTCCCCAGGAACCCGATGGGCAAGGTGCTGAAGACCGAGCTGCGCAAGCTGTACGGCAAGCCGGCGAATGAGTGACGCAATGCAGCGCGCCGTGAGCGGCGCGGCGGTGCGACCCGCCGCGGCGGCGCTCGCAGAACGTGCCGTGGCGACGCGGCGCGACCTCCACGAGCACGCCGAGCTGTCGACGGAGGAGCACCGGACGCAGGCGCTCATCATGGAGCGCCTTCGGACGCTCGGGCTGGAAGACGTGCGCGCCTGCGCCGATACCGGCGTTACCGCGCTCGTCCGCGGCGCGAAGCGCGGCCCGAACCTGCTCTGGCGCGCCGACATCGACGGCCTGCCTCTGGTCGAGGAGACCTCGCTGTCATTCGCTTCGCACGAGAAGGCGATGCACGCCTGCGGCCACGACGGCCACGTGGCGATCGCGCTCGCGCTTGCGGAAGCGGTGCAGCGCTCGCGCGACACGCTGGCGGGCACCGTCCGGTTCGCCTTCCAGCCCGCAGAGGAGCACGTCGGCGGCGCCCGCCGGATGATCGACGACGGTGTCATGGAGGCGCCGAAGGTCGATCGCGCCTTCGGGCTCCACATCTGGGCGCCGCTGGCGGTGGGTGAGGTGCGCGTCGCGCCCGGGCCCGTGTTCGCCGCGGCGACGCACCTGCGCATCATCATCCGCGGACACGGCGGCCATGCGTCGGCGCCCCACCAGACGGTGGATCCGATCGTCGTCGCCGCTCACGCCATTGTCGCGCTGCAGACCGTCGTGAGCCGGGCGGTCGACCCGGAGCAGACCGCGGTGTTCACGATCGGCCGCATCGAGGGCGGCGTGCGCGGGAACATCATCCCGAACGAAGTCATGATGTCGGGCACGGTGCGCACGTTCGAGGCGGCGGTGTTGAAGCGCGTGCTGACGCGCGTCGAGGAGATCCTGCGGGGCGTCACCAGCGCGTTCGGCGCCGAGTACCAGTTCGATACGTCGACGTTGCGCGCGGTCGTCAACGATGCGGAGTGTGCCGCGCTGGTCGCGGCGGTCGCCGGGGCGCTTGTCGGCCCGGAGCACGTCGGCGAGGCGCGGACGACCGGCGGGGACGACATGTCGTACTTTCTGGAGGCGGCGCCCGGCGCCTACTTCATGCTGGGTGGCGGCAACGTCGAGCGCGGCATCACCTGGCCGCACCACCATCCGAAATTCGACTTCGACGAGGCCTGCCTGCCCATCGGCATCGAACTGGGGCTGCGGATCATCGAAGAAGCGTCCGGCTCGAGGCTCTAGGCGACCGCCGCGCGGGCGGTAGGATCCGGCATGACATCCCGCACGGGCAGGCCGATCGTGATCGCGGAGTACGACCCCGTCTGGCCGCAGCGCTTCGAGCGCGAGCGCGCGGAGATGCTGCGCGTGTGCGGCGTCGGCGCTTTTGTGCGCATCGAGCACATGGGCAGCACAGCGGTGCAGGGATTAGCTGCGAAGCCGATCATCGACATCATGCCGGGCGTCCGTTCGCTGGATGCTGCGCCGGCGCTCATCCCGCGACTGGAGGGCATCGGCTGGGAGTACGTGCCCGAGCACGAGCAGCCCAGCGAGATCGACGAAGGGATGCCGTTCCGCCGCTACTTCCGCAAGGACGTCAACGGCGCGCGGGCGTTTCACATGCACATCGTGGAGGCCGGCAGCGACTTCTGGCGGAGGCACCTGCTGTTTCGCGACTTCCTGCGCATCTCGCCCGCAGACGCCGACGAGTACGCGCGTGTGAAGCGCCGTCTGGCGGCGGAGTACAACGCCTCCCTCACGCCATCGAGTGATGTCAATATCGGCTACACGGATCGGAAGTCGGACTGCATCAACGCGATCCTGGCGAGAGCGCAGGCCCACTTCGGCACGGACTGAGTCGGTGACGCCGGATGCAGCACACGCGCGCCGCCCCAGTCGTTGGTCCGCGCAGCAGCGGCAGGCGCCGCAGCCACCACGCGCCTCGCCCGCTACCCTGAGCGATGATTCGCGCCATCTTCTACGACGCCGGGCACACGCTCGTGAAGCCGCGTGCGGAGATCGATGAGGTCTGGGACTTTCTGGCGCACCAGCTGGGCGTCGCCATCGGCGACGAGCATCGCGGGGCGTTTCCGGATGTCGCCGCGTTCTTCTACTCGCGGTTGGGAGAGGATGGCCTCGGGTCCTACGCGTCCGACCGGGCGGCGCGGACCTTCTGGACGGAGTACTACGCGTTCGCCCTGCGCGATGTGACACCCGGCCTGCCGCTGGGCGAGATCCGCTCGGCCGGCGAGGCCCTGTACGACTGGTACGCCGACCCGGCGCAGTGGCAGCCGTTCCCGGAGACCATGGCGGCGCTCGAGGCGGGTCGTGCGCGCGGGCTGGTGCAGGGCGTCGTCTCCGATTGGGGCAGCGACCTGCTGCCGATCCTGCACGCGCACGAGATCACGCGCCTGATGGATTTTGTGGTCGCGTCGGCCGTCGTCGGGTCCTCGAAGCCGCATCGCGAGATCTTCCTGTACGCCCTGGGCCGGGCGGACGTGCGCGCCGAGGAGACGGTGTACGTCGGCGACTCGTACCTGGCCGATGTGCTCGGCTCGCGCGGCGCCGGGCTGCATCCGATCCTCATCGACCGCGAAGGCAAGGCGCCGCCGATTGATGCGCCGGTGGTGCGGTCGCTGGCGGAGGTGATCGACGTGGTGGATGGGATGAATGCGCAGGCGGGTTAGGGATCGTCGGGCGGTAGAGGCGGGAGGAGTGCGTCCAGCGCGACGATCAAGGACGGCAACTCCTGAGTCGTGACGCGCCAGACCTCGCTCAGATCAACTCGGTGGTAGGCGTGCATGAGCACGTTCCGCATGCCAACGATCTTGCGCCACGGCACGGTCGGGTGACTGGCGCGAAACTCGTCGGACAGGCGCGAGGCTGCCTCGCCGATGACCCCGATTTGGTACATCACGGCGGAGTTACACACGCCGTCGTCTTCGAACTCGCGTTAGGTCGAGTCGCCGACGTAGCGCAGTGCGCTGCGGGCCGCGATCACGATGTCTGCTACAGAATCGGTCTCACGCCGCATAGATCGTCCGGGCGGACGTCAGGATGTCGTGCCGCCGCCACGGGTTCTCGCTCTTTTCCACCGCGCGGCGACTCACCAGATCGACGGGCCGTCCGAGCACTTCCGCCAGCTCGTCTTGCATCTGGACGTGATCGAAGAGGCTCCAGGGGTGATCTGACGCGAACGTGACGAGCAGGTCGATGTCGCTGTCGGGACGAAAGTCGTCGCGCAGCACGGAGCCGAAGAGCGCCAGCTCTTTGATCTGCCAGCGCTTGCAGAACTCCGCGATCTTGTCCATCGGCAGGTCGATGTTCGCCGTAACCACGCCTACAGCCTACCGCGGCTGGAACACCGTCCGCACTTCGCTATCCACCACGGCGGCGACGATCGGTAGTCGGGCGAACAGCCCCCGACCGGGAGAACGGGATGAACGCGCGGGAGGGTTAGGGATCGTCGGGCGGTGGTGGGAGCGACTCCAGCACGCGTATCAATTCCGGAACATCCTCTGTCGCAGCGTCCCATACGGCCTGCGGGTCGATCTGGTCGTAGTTGTGAACCAGCACATCACGCATGCCGGCCATCTTTCGCCATGACACCTGCGGTAACGCGTCTCGGAACTCGGGCGAGAGACGCTTTGTCGCCTCGCCGATTACGGTGAGTCGCAAAACTATTGCGTCTCGCGTCCGTTGGTCCTCGTCGAAATCTGCCTGCTCCATTCCGGCCATGTAGCGTGCGATGGTGCGCGCGGCATTGAGGATGTCGGTGACGCTATCCTCGTCACGCGGCGGCATAGATCACTTCTGCTGCGTCAAGGATCTCCTGCCTCCGTCTCACATTCTCACTGCGCTCTACGCCGTGCCGGCTCACGAGGTCGGCCTTGCGCCCGAGGAGAGATGACAGCTCATCTTGCATCTCAACCTGCTTGAAGAGGCTGCGGGACGCACCTGGCACGAACGTCACGAGCAGGTCGATGTCGCTGTCGGGACGAAAGTCGTCGCGCAGCACGGAGCCGAAGAGCGCCAGCTCTTTGATCTGCCAGCGCTTGCAGAACTCCGCAATCTTGTCCATCGGCAGGTCGATGTTCGCCGTAACCATGCCTACAGCCTACCGCGGTTGCAACACCGTCCGCACTTCGCCAGTCGCTCCGCGCGCGTCCATCATGCCGTCGCCCTCAGTGGCAGGTTGACGCTCTCGCCGCTCGAGGCCGCCCGGACCAGGGCCTCGGCCGCCGCCATGGCCGCCAGGCCGTCATCGGCGGTCACGGCGACCGGCGATCCGTCTCGCACGGCAAGGGCGAACGCCTCCAGTTCCACGCGCAGCGGCTCGCGCTTCTCGACGTGCAGCCGGCGGACGGCGCCTTCGCTGACACCCTTCAGATGCCGCGCCGCCCAGTCGAGTGGCTGGCCGGCGAGGTGCGCGTTCTCGTAGAACGTGAGGTCGCGCGCCAGGTAGTCGACGACGAACATGCCGCGTTCGCCCAGCACTGATAGTTCGCGGATCTTGGTCGGTGTCAGCCAGTTGATGTCCAGCACGCCGACAACACCGTTCGCGAAGCGCAGCACGCCGGCGAGCATGTCCTCGTGGTCGGTGTTGATCCGCTGCTCCGTCTCCGCGTGCACGCGCGCCACGTCGCTGTCGAGCAGGAAGCGCATGACATCGATGTCGTGCGGCGCCAGATCGAGCACGACGCCGACGTCGCGCACCCGCTCGGGGAACGGCCCGACTCTGCGCGCGTGCACCTGGAAGATGCGCCCGAGCTCACCGGCGCGCAAGCGGGCTTGCAACTCGACCACGGCCGGATTGAAGCGCTCGATGTGCCCGACCGTGAGCGGCACGCCGGCGGCGGCCGCCAGATCGCGCAGTTGTTCGCCTTCGGACAGCGTCGCCGCCAGCGGCTTTTCGACCAGCAGAGGCACCCCGCACGCGATCACGTGCGCGGCTACGGCGAAGTGCGCCCGCGTGGGCACCGCCACCGTCACCAGGTCGATGCGTTCTTCGGCCAACAGGCGACGGTAGTCGCCGTACACCTGCGTGCCCGGCCCGTGCGTGCCCGCGGCAAGCCGCACCGCATCGGTGTCCGCGACGGCGACCAGCTCGACACCATCGATCTCGGCGTAAACGCGCGCGTGGTTCGCGCCCATCGCGCCAAGTCCGATTACGGCCGCACGGAGGGGAGTGCTCGTCATGCGAGGAGTGTAGCGGGAAGCGAACGAAGAGCGGGCCGCACAAGGGTAGCCCGCTCTTCGTCAGTGCAAGAGATCGCCGCTAGAAGTCGACGTCGATGCAGGCGAGCTTGGGACCGGCCGCACCGGTGTCGCTGGTGTGCGCATTGTGGACGACGACGGCGTTCGCCCCATTTGGCCGGATCGACCAATCGACGACAGCCTGCGCCCGGCCGCGTCCGGCCGCGTTGGTGGTGAAGTCGAGCCAGATCTCGTTGTCGGGGTTGGCGAACACCGGATCACTGGCGCCGCCCGCCACGTGCTGGTAGTGACCGCCGGCCTTGGTGTCGCCGCAGGCAAGCTTGTGCACGTGCGCGCCAAACTCGCGATTGGGTGGCAGTCCGTTCACATGGAGCGTGACGAGCGTCTTGCGATCCGACAACTGCACCGCGTGCGCGCGACCGCTGATGCCGGTGGCGGGATTCGCGGCGCCGGTGCCATACGGATCGCTGAACACGCTAAACGCGCTCTTCGATACGACGACCTTCGCGCCTCCAGCGAGCGCCGGTATCGCCGTGAACGATGCAATCGCGGCGATGATGCCGCCGCCGATCAACCAAAATGCTCTGCGCCTCATGTCTTCTGCCCTCTCTTCGGATCGTGGGTACGCTGCAGGGGGCGGGGAGTCTCATCATTGCAGAAGGGGTCGGAGGAGGGCAAGCCCGCTCCAAGCCCCTGCGTCAATTATCTGGTTGGGGCGCTAGGATCTACGCCATCGCCTCATTCACGGCAGCCGCGATCGCCTCGATATCCCTAGCCGAGAGCGCGGGGTGCACAGGCAGTGATAGCACCTCGCCGGCCAGCCGCTGAGCCACCGGCAAATCGACCTCGCCGTAGCCGAGCCGGCGATAGAGCGGCTGGCGGTGGATCGGCGCCGGATAGAAGGCGGCCGTCTCGACGCCGCGTCCCAGCAGCGCCGTTTGCAGCGCATCCCGTGCATCACTGCCGGCGCGTACGCGGATCGTGTACTGGTGCCAGACGTGACGGCGCCCCGCCGCTTCCGTTGGCAGCACGATGCCGGCCGCCGACGACAGCAGTTCGTTGAGCCGCGCCGCGTTCGCCCGCCGCGCCTCGTTGCGCCCGTCGAGCTTTTCGAGCTGCACCGACCCCAGCGCAGCGGCCATCTCGGTCATCCGATAGTTGTACCCCAGCTCCTCCGTGACGTAGCGCGTGGTCTCACCCTGCGAGCGCAGCAGGCGGCCTCGCGCCGCGATGCCATCGTCGTGTGTCGTGATCATCCCGCCTTCGCCCGTCGTGAGATTCTTCGTGGCGTAGAACGAGAAGCAGCCCGTGCCGGCCGATCCCGCCTGCATGCCACGCACCGACGCGCCGACCGCTTGCGCCGCGTCCTCGATCAGCACGAGGGCGCGCCGCCCGCAGATCGAGGTGATCGCCTCGATGTCGCACATCTGTCCGTACAGGTGGACCGCGATGACGGCGCGCGCCCGTGGCGTAGTCGCCTCTTCGATGGCGTCGTCGTCGATATTGAAGTCGTCCTCGCGCACATCGACGAAGACCGGCCGTGCGCCCGTCAGCAGCACGGTGTTCGCGGTCGCCGCAAAGCTGAATGCCGGCACGATCACTTCGTCGCCCGGGCCGATGCCGTGTGCGAGCAGTGCGAGATGCAGCGCCGCCGTCCCGTTCGCCACGGCGACCGCGTGCTTCACGCCGGCATACGCCGCGAACGCCTGCTCGAACGCAGCCACGCGCGGCCCTTGCGCCAGCTGCCCCGACTCGAGCGCCTCGATCACCGCGCGTTTCTCGTCGTCTTCGATGATCGGGTGCGCGAGCTTGATCACAGGGCCGTCGCCTGGTGAATGGTGATTGGTGATTGTGGGCGTTTCGCGCCGCGGCTCGATATCCCGGCGTTCACGCGGCACATCCCGGCGAGGAGCAGGCAGGATGACTTGCCATCCGTGCGGTCACTCGCCGAACTCGCCCGGCGCGTACGAGCGGCGGCACGGCTCGCAGTACCACTGCCGCGCCTCCGACATGATCACCGGCCGTCCGCAATCGCACGCCCAGCCGGCGAAGCGCGCCGGATTGCCCTTGACGATGGCGTGCGCCGGCACATCAGCCGTCACGACGGCGCCCGCCGCGACCATGGCCGCCATGCCGATGGTGACTCCGGGCAGGATGACGGCTCCGGCGCCGACGCTGGCGCCGCGGCACACCAGCGTCGGTTCGACGGTCCAGTCGGCGTCCGACTTCAGGCTGCCGTCCCCGTTGGTCGCCCGAGGAAAGCGGTCGTTCGCGAAGACGGCGTGGGGGCCGACGAAGACGGCGTCCTCCAGCGTCACGCCGTGAAAGATCGACGCGCGATTCTGCACCTTGCAGCGGTCGCCGATCACCACGCCGACATCGACGTACACGCTTTTCCCGAGGATGCATTCGCGCCCGATGCGTGCGCGCTCGCGCACCTGCGCCTCGTGCCAGATCTGCGTGCCCTCCCCGACCGTCGCCTCCGGAGAGACATCAGCGGTGGCATGGATGCGGGTCTCCAACGGCAGACGTCCTCCGAATTCAAACCCCCTCTCCACGTCGTCGAGAGGGGTTGGGGTGAGGTGCATGGCGGGCTCCCGTGCCCGCCGCGGGCACGTCGCCGCGAGCCCCTACGCGGCACCTTCGCCCTGTTCCAGGGCGGCGACCATCTTCTCGGCCGCGTGCCCGTCGCCGAAAACCGGCGGCGGCTCGCCCGGCGGCCGTGCGCGTCGCGCCGCTGCCAGTATACGCTCCGAATCGGCGCCCGCGAGCGCGTTCCAGCCGCCGCCGAGCGTCTCGACCCACTCGGTCTCGTCGCGCAGCGTCACGCAGGGCACGCCCAGCAGATACGCCTCCTTCTGCACGCCGCCGGAGTCGGTCAGCACCATGCGCGCGTGACGCTCCAGGGCCAGCATGTCGAGGTAGCCGACCGGTTCGACGATACGTACGGGCGCCTCGACTTCGATGTCCGTGCGCAGCAGCGCCGCCCGCGTCCGCGGGTGCAGCGGCACGACCACCGGCTCGCGCAGCAGCGCCAACGCATCGAAGATCTCCGCCAGTCGCCGCGGGTCGTCCGTGTTCGCCGCCCGATGGACCGTAGCGAGCACGTACCCGCCCGGCTCCAGCGCCAGATCCCGGAGCACGCGCGATTTCTCGTCCGCGGCGGCCACGTGCCGCAACAGCACGTCGTACATGATGTCCCCCGTCATCGTGACTCCGGCCAACATACCTTCGCGCGCGAGGTTAGCGACGGCGTTATCCGTCGGCGCAAAGAGATAGGTCGAGAGCCGGTCCGCGACAAGGCGGTTGATCTCCTCCGGCATGTCGCGCACGTAGCTGCGCAGCCCCGCCTCCACATGAGCCACGGGGATTGCCAGCTTCGCCGCGGCGAGCGCCCCCGCGAGCGTGCTGTTCGTATCGCCGTAGATCACGACGACATCCGGCGCCTCGCGCTGCATCACTGCCTCCAGCCGCTCGAGCATCTGCGCGGTCTGGGCGCCGTGGCTGCCCGAGCCCACGCCTAGATGATGGTCGGGCTGCTGCAGCGCCAGCTCCTCGAAGAAGACATCCGACATCGATGGATCGTAGTGCTGGCCTGTATGCACCAGGATCTCGCTGTGGCGCTGCCGCACGACGCGCGAGAACGCTGCCGCCTTGACGAACTGCGGCCGCGCTCCGACGACCGTCAGCACGCGCATCGTTGACCCTTCACGCAGCACGGGCCGAAAGCCCGCGTTCGAGCCTTCACGTTGCGCGGGCTTTCAGCCCGCGGTCGCGCCGGGGAAGAGCATCCGTACGCCTGGTGAGACGCAAGGGCGTCGGGTGCGACATCAAGGCTCGACACGCCGCACGGGCTCGCTCTCGGCGCTCGCGGCCGCCTCCCCGGTGTCGCGGAGGTCGATCCGGGCGAGCGCCTGCAGGCGCGCGGCGATCTCCGCGCCGTTCCGCGGCGGGATGTTCGCCAGCGCCTCGATCTTGGACACGAGTTCTTCGCGTGTGACGGTCGCGCGGCCCTGCGTCAGGCGGATCTTCGGGTGGTGCGTGTTCAACAGCTTCTCCGACGCCATGGTCAGCTCCTCGTGCAGCTTTTCGCCCGCACGCAGGCCGGTATACACCACCTGGATGTCGCGCCCCGGCTCCATGCCCTTCAGCCGGATCATCTTGTCGGCGAGGTCCGCCGTGCGGATCGGCTCGCCCATATCGAGGATGAAGACCTGCCCCTGCTCTGCGAAGGACGCCGCCTGGATGACGAGGCTCGCCGCTTCCTCCACGGCCATCTGGAAGCGCGTCGTCTCTGGGTCGGTGAGCAGCACGGGCCCGCCGCGTTCGATCTGGCGCTGGAACAGCGGCACCACGCTGCCGCGGCTGCCCATCACGTTCCCGAAGCGCACCGCCGCGAACGTGGTGTGGCTCCCCTGCCCAACGGCCGTGATCAGCAGTTCGCCGATGCGTTTCGTGGCGCCGTAGACATTGTCCGGGTTCACCGCCTTGTCGGTGGAGACGAAGACGACCTTGGACGCACCGGCGTCGCTCGCGGCGGCGCAAACGTTGAGCGTGCCTACGACGTTGACGCGAAGTGCCGCGTCCGGATGGTCCTCCATGACGGGAATGTGTTTGTAGGCCGCGGCGTGGAAGACCACGTCGGGCCGCGTCATTTGGAACACGGTGTCGACCTGCGAGCGGTCAGCGATGTCGCACAGCCAGATCCGCACGCGCGACTTCGGCTCGTCCGCTTCGAGGTCGCGTTCCAGATCGTACAGTCCTGTCTCGTTGACGTCGACGAGGTGTAGTGTCGCGGGACCGAACGCGAACACCTGCCGCGCCAGTTCCGAGGCGATGAACCCCGCCGCGCCGGTGATCAGCACCGACTTACCGCGCAGCGCCGCCGCGCACATCTCGGCGTCGATGTCCACCTGCTCGCGGCCCAGCAGGTCGTCGACCGTCACCTCGCGGAGCTGCGCCGCCGGCGCGTCGTCGCGTACCATCTCCCGCAGCCCCGGCACCGTCCGCACCGGCACGCCGGCCTCCTGGCAGATGCCGACGATGCCGCGCACCTGGGCACCGGTGGCGGACGGGATCGCCAGCGCCACGAGGTCGATGCGTTTCTTCGCGCAGATCTCCGGGATGTCGAAGCGGTCGCCGAGCACTGTCACGGCGTGGATGCGGACGCCGCGCAGGCGCTTGTCATCATCGACGAAGCCGGCCGGCTTGTACTGCCAGCGGGGATTCTGCAGGAACTCGCGCGCCAGCAGCTGACCGGTATGGCCCGCACCGACGATCAGCAGATGCTTGACGCCGGCATCGTAGCCGCCGAACGGGTTGCGCGACGCCCACAGCCGCGGCCAGAACTTGATGCCGCCCATAGCGATCAACATGAGCGCCGGCGCCGTGACGCTGACGGTGAGCGGGATGTGGCGCGGGTTGAGGAAGACGTTGATCGCGAACAGGAAGATCGAAACAACGCCGATCGACAGCGCCAGGTTCAGCGCATCGACGATACCGGCGAACTTCCACGACGTGCGGTAGATGCGGAAGCAGATATTTCCTGCGATGTGTGCGAGTGCGATGAACCACGAGACCGCCCCGAAGAAGCGGATCGACTCGCCCGGCACGTCGCCGTCGAAGCGCAGCGCCAGCGCCGCCGCATACGCCGCCAGCACCAGCGCCGCATCGAGCAAGAGCACAGGCGCCAGGCGCAGGAGTCCGAGGAGCGACGGCGGGACGCTGCGGTTCACGAGGTACAGGATAGCAGGACGCTGCCCGGTCTTCAGTCGTCGGTCTTCAGTCGATGGCCCAGGCGCTCGTCATACAGTTCCTCACGCCTCCACGTGCGAGGATCGCTCGACGGCGTCAGCCGAGCACGGCGCAACATGAATCTACGCTCCCGCACCCACGCGCGCTTACGTGCGCGGTCGTTCAGGCGATCGCGAACGGCTTGCACCAGGGATGATACGACGATAGTCATCTCACTCATCTAACGAGACAGTCTCGCCGCGTGGCGTGTTGAACTCATCAGCGATCGAAGGG
>CAYQZE010000039.1:0-41373 GCA_964421985.1 uncultured Dehalococcoidia bacterium
GGAAGTATTTCGGGACGATCGTGCCACCGGCCGACAACAAGTTCGCGGCGCTGAACAGCGCTGTGTGGTCGGGCGGCAGCTTCGTTTACGTGCCACCGGGCGTGAAGGTGGACATTCCGCTGCAGGCGTACTTCCGCATCAACAAAGAGAACATGGGCCAGTTCGAGCGGACGCTGATCATCGCCGACGAGGGCAGCTACGTCCACTACGTGGAGGGCTGCACGGCGCCGACGTACTCGACCGACTCGCTGCACAGCGCCGTCGTCGAGATCGTCGTGAAGAAGAACGCGCGCGTGCGCTACACCACGATCCAGAACTGGTCGACGAATGTCTACAACCTGGTGACGAAGCGTGCGGCCGCATACGAGAACGCGGTGATGGAGTGGGTGGACGGTAACCTGGGTTCGCGATTGACGATGAAGTACCCGAGCGTGTACCTGATGGAGCCGGGCGCGCACGGCGAGGTGCTCTCGCTGGCGATGGCGGGCCCCGGTCAGCACCAGGACGCCGGCGCGAAGATGGTGCACGCGGCGCCGGACACGACATCAACGATCATCTCGAAGTCCGTATCGAAGGGCAGCGGGCGGACGAGCTACCGCGGCGCGCTGAAGGTGTACCCGGGCGCGGTGCGCTCGAAGGCGACGGTGCGCTGCGACGCGCTGCTGCTCGATGAGGAGTCGCGCTCGGACACGTACCCGCTGATGGACATCGAGGAGGAGCAGGTGAACATCGGCCACGAGGCTTCGATCTCGAAGATCGGCGAGGATCAGCTGTTCTACCTCCAGAGCCGCGGCCTGACGGAGGTCGATGCGACGAAGATGATCGTGAACGGCTTCGTGGAGCCGATTGTGAAGGAACTGCCGATGGAGTACGCGGTCGAGCTGAACCGGCTGATCGAGCTCCAGATGGAAGGCGCCGTTGGGTAGTGGCGGATGACGAGGACAACGCCGACGAGCGTGATCAATCGCCACCAGCGATACCGCGCAGAGAGCCACGCGAGATCGCGCGACGCATTGCTAACGGGCATGCCCGCGTCGAGCACTTTCCTGATCTCCGCGTGGCCGATCTTGCGCAACTGATCGAGGACGCGCTCGATCGTGGCGAAACCAAGGTGTTTGATGGCAGGACGATGTTCTGGGACGAGGAGGAAGGCATGGTGGTCATCGTGAGCCCGGCGGACCCAGACGGCGGAACGGCGGTGCGAACAGAGCGGCGTTATTTCGACGCTTGGGGCGAGCAACAGAGGTAGATCCATGAAGATCAGGCGAACTGAAACGGGTCGCGCGGATGTTGAACTATCGCTCAGGGAACTCGACCTCCTGAGGAACGGGTTGAACGAAGCGCGCCTTGCCGTGAAGGGCGATGCGGACTTCGAAACGAGAATGGGCAGCACGAAGGCTGACGCAGATCAGCTCATCGTGGCGTTGCAATCGCTGATCACAGAGATGGTTCGGTCGGAGGAATCCGCCCGAAGAGCAGCAGGATAAACGCACGATATGACAGCACCACTCATTGACACCGGCATCCCCGGCCTCACCGAACGCGACATGGAGGCACTGATCGCGCGGAGCGGCGAGCCGTCATGGCTCGCCGATCGCCGCCGCGCCGCGTGGCGGACCTACGAGGCGATGGACCTGCCCAATCCGGGCGACGAGGAGTGGCGGCGCACGGACGTGCGGGCGATGCGCTTCGATGGGCTGCGGTTCGCGGCTCGGTCTGCGACAGGAGGCGTCCCGAGCGCTGCTGACGCATTGCTGGCCGGGCAGATGGTGCAGCGGGATGCGGATGTGGTGTCGGTGCAACTCAGCGACGCGCTGCGGGCGCGCGGTGTCATCTTCTGCGACCTGCGGACGGCGGCGCGCGAGCACGAGGATCTGCTCCGGCGCTACCTGTCGGATGCGGTGAAGCCGGGCGAGTGGAAGTTCATCGCGTTGAATGCGGCGCTGTCGTCGGGCGGATGCTTCCTGTACGTGCCGCAGGGCGTCGAAATCGAGTCGCCGGTGCAGCTCTGGACGGGCGCGTCGGACGGAACGGCGGTGTTCCCGCACACGGTGATCATCGCCGAAGCGCAGAGCAAACTGACGTTCATTGACGAGACGAAGTCGCCCGACGGCGCTTCGGGCTTCGTCAGTGGCGCCGTCGAGATCTACGCCGGCGACGGCGCGAAGGTCGAGTACTACTCGATCAACCGCTGGGGCCAGAAGGTCTACAACTTCAACACCGTGCGCGCGATCCTTGGGCGCGACGCCGAGTTCCTGGGCATGGCGGCCGGCATCGGCAGCAAGATGACGAAGATGCGCATCGATACGGAGATGCCGCAGGCGGGCGCCCGGGTGAAGCTGTTGGGCGTGACGTTCGGCGACGGCGACCAGCATTTCGATTACAACACGCTGCAGAACCACGTCGGGAAGTACACGATCAGCGACTTACAGTTCAAGTCGGCGCTGACGGACCGCGCGTCGCTGGTGTGGTACGGCATCACGCGGATCAACCCGCCGGCGGGCGGCAGCGAAGCGAATCAGACGTCGCGCAACCTCTTGCTGAGCGAGCACGCGAAGGCGGCGCCGATCCCCATCCTGGAGATCCAGGCGCACGACGTATCCAAGTGCAGCCACGGCGCGACGGCCGGCCCGGTGGAGGAGAGCGAACTGTTCTACCTGGAGTCACGCGGCATCCCGCACGACGTGGCGGAGCGGATGCTGGTCGAGGGATATTTCGCCAGCGTGGTCGATCTGATTCCGAACACGGCGCTGCGCTCGCGCATCATGACGGCGATGCTCGCGAAGGCGGGCGGCGGTGCGGGCACGCTGACGTACGACGAGGTGCTCGCGGCGCGATAGGAAACGAGAAGCGAGAAACGAGAAGCGGGATCGTCGGTGTAGCGGTAGCGAAGGAATCCTCCATGGCGTTCGAGACGGTTGCGAAGGTCAGTGATACGCCGCCGGGCACGATCAGCGTGCACGAGGTGGACGGCGTGCGGATCGCGCTGTGTAACGTCAACGGGCGGTTCTACGCGATCGACGACGTGTGCACGCACGATGGCGGCCCGCTGGATCAGGGCGACCTCGAAGGCAATCTCGTCGAGTGTCCACGCCACGGCGCGAAGTTCGACGTGACGACGGGGCGCCCCATGACATTGCCAGCCGTCGTCCCCGTCAAGACGTACCCGGTTGTGGTTGAGGGTGACGATCTGAAGGTGGAGGTGGGGTAACGAGTCGTTCAATCAGTCAGTCGTTCAGTCGCTCAGCACGAACGCTGAAACCGAGTGACGGAAAGACCGAACGACTGAGAGACTAGCCAACATGTACGACATCGAGCAGATGCGCAAAGATTTTCCGATCCTTGACCGCCAGGTGCACGGCAAGACGCTGGTGTACCTCGACAACGCGGCGACGACGCAGAAGCCGCGCCAGGTGATCGACGCGCTGGTGCACTACTACGAGCACTACAACGCCAACATCCACCGCGGACTGCACACACTGGCCGAAGAGGCGACGGCGGCATACGAGGCGACGCGGCTGAAGACGGGACGCTTCATCAACGCCGAGCACGCGGGCGAAGAGATCATCTTCACGCGCAACACCACGGAGTCGATCAACCTCGTGGCGAACGCGTGGGGGCGCAAGTTCCTGAAGCCGGGGGACGAGATCGTCTTCACCGCGATGGAGCATCACAGCAACCTGGTGCCGTGGCAGATGATCGCGCAGGCGACGGGCGCCACGCTGCGCTACATCGAGATCGACGACGAGGGCAAGCTGATCTGGGACGACGTGCTGGCGAAGATCGGCACGCGGACGAAGATCGTGGCGATTACGCAGATGTCGAACGTGCTGGGTACGATCAATCCGATCAAGGAGATCGCTGAGCTCGCGCATCGCTATCGCGCCGTGGTGCTGGTCGACGGGGCGCAGAGCGTGCCGCACATGCCGGTGGACGTCCGGGACCTGGACTGTGACTTCCTGGCGTTCTCGTCGCACAAGATGCTGGGGCCGACGGGCGTGGGCGTGCTTTACGGCAAGCGCGACGTGCTGAACGCGATGGACCCGTTCCTGGGCGGCGGCGAGATGATCATGCGGGTCTCGTACGAGTCGAGCACGTATGCGGCGTTGCCGAACAAGTTCGAGGCGGGCACGCCGAACATCGCCGACGTCATCGCCTTCGGGGCTGCGCTGGACTATCTCGAAGGCGTGGGTATGGCGGCCGTGCGCGCGCACGAGATCGCGATCACGCAGTACGCGATCGATGCGCTGCTCGCGGTGGAGGGCGTGACGGTCTACGGTCCGACAGACGCGCGCGAGAAGGGCGGGGCGGTGACATTCAACTATGGCGAGGTGCATCCGCACGACCTGAGCCAGGTGCTGGACCAGCAGGGGATCGCGATCCGGGCGGGACACCACTGCGCGCAGCCGCTGATGCGGCGCTTGGGCTGCGTGGCGACGGCACGGGCGAGCTTCTACATCTACAATAGGCAGGATGAAGTGGATGCGCTGGTCGACGGACTGGGCGCGGCGGACAGGATATTCGGGCGTGCCACAACCACAGCCAGAGCTTGAGCTGGATGAGCTCTATCGTGAGCTGATTCTCGACCACTATAAGAGCCCGAGGCATCACAAGAAGCTGGCGCGCGCCGACGTCGTGGCCGAGGGGTACAACCCCGTATGCGGCGACGAAGTGGCGATGCAACTCGTGTTCGCGGGGCAGAAGCTGGCGGAGATCGGCGTCATCGGCCGCGGCTGTTCGATCAGCCAGGCCTCCGGGTCGATGATGTCGGAGCTGGTCGAGGGCAAGGAGATCGCCGAGATCCGGCGGCTGAGCGGCGAGTTCACGCGGATGATGACGGAGCCGGATGGGACGGTGCCTGCCGACCTGGGCGATCTGGAAGCGCTGCAGGGGGCGGCGAAGTTCGCGGCGCGGGTGAAGTGTGCGACGCTGGCCTGGCATACGCTCGCGGACGGCATCGCGCAGCACGAGAAGGGGGACGGCACCGTCCGGAGGGAAGAATCGTGATACCGGTGAAGCGTCTCAATCACGCCGTGCTTTACGTCCGCGACCTGGACCGGGCGGTGGAGTTCTACCGGACGGCGTTCGGGTTCGAAGAGATCGCGCGCGAGGGCGGGCAGATGGCGTTCCTGCGCGCGGCCGGGTCGGCGAACCACCATGACCTTGGATTGCTCGCTGTCGGGCCAGAGGCGCCGCGGCCGCCGCGGGGCTCGACCGGGCTGTACCACCTGGCGTGGGAGGTCGCGGCGATCGAGGATCTGGCGGACGCGGCGGTTCATCTGACGAATCTTGATGCGCTAACCGGCCAGAGTGACCACGGCGCGACGAAGTCACTATACGGCGCCGATCCCGATGGAAACGAGTTCGAGGTGATGTGGATGGTGCCGCGCGAGGAGTGGGGCGAGTACGACAAGCGCGCGGTGATCAAGCCGCTGGACCTGCGGCGTGAAGTTGCGAAGCGCGGACCGGGTTAGTCTTGAATGTCATGCTGAGCCAAGCGAAGCATCTGGAGCCGAGCGAGATCCTTCGCTTCGCTCAGGATGACAGTGTTCGCTCAGCATAACAACGCCCGCTCGCGGGGCGGCGAGCTTGGCGCGACGGAAATAACACTAACGAGGAACAAGGAGGTGATGCGATGTCGGTGAAGGGGCTGCTTTCGGAAGAACTGGTGATGGAGCGGGTGAAGGATGTCTTCGACCCGGAGATCCACATGAGCATCGTGGAGCTGGGGTTGGTGTACGGCGTCGAGATCAGCGATGACGGCGTCGTGACGGTCGAGTACACGCTGACGAGCCCCGGCTGCCCGCTGGGCGCGGTCATCGACGGCCAGATCCAGGACGTGCTGATCGATCTGCCCGGCGTCAAGCAGGTCGTCGGCAAGCTGACGTTCTCGCCGCCGTGGGACCCGAAAACGATGGCCAGCGACGACGTGAAGATGCAGCTCGGCATCTGGTAGGCTGCCGCGCGCGGAGCGCAAGCGGCGGTGAACGACGGCCGCTGGAGGCTTCATGACGTTCAAGTACAACGCAGAGAATGTCTTCCACTTCGCGATCGTCGTCCCGGAGATCGAGCGCGGCATGGAGATGATCGCGAAGCAGTTCAGCGTGAGCTTCGGGCCGCCCATTCCGACGAACGCGAAGTTCTTGATCGCCGGGCGCGAAGTCGACATCGCCGTCAGGTTCACCTATTCGCGGCAGGGTCCACCGTACATCGAGCTGGTGCAGGCGGTCCAGGGCACCGTGTTCGCCGCCGCGACGGGCGGTTCGCCCGTGCACCACATCGGCGTCTTCGTCGAGGATATGGAAGCCGAGGTCGCGCGCCTGACGAACGAGGGGTTCGACCTCGAGTTTCAGTCCATCGGACGAGACGGCCGCCTGGGTGCGAATTCGTTCATCAACTCTGAACTTGGCGTCCGGACGGAGCTGGTCACGACCGAGTTGCGCGGCCTGGTCCAGGCGCTCACGAACCGCTGAAGACGCGTCGCGGCGGCGCTGGCTCGCACGTGCCGACGGCGCGGTATCGGGCTGACGGTAACTCCTCATGTGGCGCGGGCTCGTGTCGAGACGCGCCAGGGCTGCACTCCCTTAGGTGATTAGCCGATAATCGCCCATGGCGACTCCCCGATCTGCCATCCGGCCGGAAACCCAGCTGCCTGGCGTGGTGCGCGTCGAGTCGAGGCTCGCGCAGCTCGCGGTGGTGGCGTACCTGGTCGTCGGCGGGCTCTACCTGTGGTGGCGCACAACGCACACGGTGAACTGGGACGCGCCGGCGATCTCGCTTCCGTTCCTGTTCGCGGATTACCTCGGGTTTGGATTCTTCGCCTTGTTCGCCTTGAACCTCTGGTCGCGCGTGCGGCGTGTGCCGGAGGCCCCCGCTCACGGTCAGAGCGTCGATGTGTTCGTCACGACGTATGACGAGGACATTGGCATTCTGGGCACGACGGTCGCCGCCGTCGTGGCGATGGAGTACCCGCACAAGACATACGTGCTCGATGACGGGACGCGTCGAGAGGTCAAGGCGCTCTGCAAGCGGCTCGGCGTCCACTACCTGACGCGCACCGACCACCGGGGCGCCAAGGCAGGCAACATCAATGCGGCGCTGCCGAAGACATCGGGCGAGTTCATCGCGTTCTTCGATGCCGATCACGCGCCGTTCCGGAACTTTCTGACAGAGCTGCTCGGGTACTTTGGCGATCCGAAGGTCGCGCTCGCGCAGGCGCCGCAATCGTATTACAACCTTGATTCGTTTCAGCACGCCCGGGCGGTGCTCTCGCGCGGCCAGTCGCCGTGGCACGAGCAGTCGGTCTTCTACGACGCCATCCTGCCGGGCAAGGACCGCTGGAATGCCGCCTTCTGGTGCGGGTCGGGGGCGGTGATACGGCGCTCGGCGCTCGTCGATATCGGCGGCGTCGATACGCGGACGGTCACCGAGGACATGCACACCACGATGAGTCTGCACGCCGCGGGCTGGACGAGCGTCTACCACGACCGAGAGCTGGCCGTCGGCATCGCCCCGGACGACGCCGAGGCGTTCTTGGGGCAGCGCCTTCGCTGGACGCAGGGCGCGATGCAGATCTTCCGGAAGGACAATCCGCTGGCGAGGCGCGGGCTGACCTGGCGCCAGCGCTTTGCGTACTTCACCAGCGTCGCCTATGTCTTCGAGTATGTACCGAAGCTGATCTACCTGCTGACGCCCGTCGTCGCGCTGAGCGCGGGCGCGCTACCGATGACGAACATGGGGTGGAACCTCCTGTATCGCTTTCTGCCCTACTACGCGCTTGGCGTGGTCGCCAATCGGCTCCTGACGGCGGGAACGAATCCGTATTTTCAGAGTGAACGCTTTCACTTCGCCAAGATGACGATCGCGATGAAAGCGATCGCTTCGATCTTCTGGCCGGGCGAACTGAAGTTCACGGTGACGCCAAAGAGCGGGGATGGGAAAGACCACCGATTCACGAACCTGCGGCTGATTCGCTGGCAGATTGCGGCCGGCATCGCAAGCCTGGCGGCTGTGATCTGGGCGACGGTCGGCTACCTCACGGGGTGGGCGTGGGAACTGAGCGGGATCTCGCTCGCCATCACGACCGTGTGGGCGCTGTACAACGCGGGCATGATCGCGTCGCTGGCGCGCGTGATCCTGGGCCGCCACCATCGGCGCGGACTCTACCGCTTCGGCGTCGACCTGCGGGCGGTGGTGTCCCACGGCACGCTGTCGGCGCCGGCGCGGGTCGGGGACCTGTCGGGCCTCGGAGCGGGCTTCATCTCGCCGCTGGCGATCGAGCGAGGCGGGCAAGTCGATCTGCGGTTCGAGGTGGCGGAGCACCAGTCCGTCGATGGGCGGGTGAAGGTGACGACCGTCAGCGCGCACGGCGTGGGCTTTCGGTATGGATCCGAGTTCGTGAGCCTGTCGGAGGAGGCGCGCCGCAGCCTGGTTCTGTTCCTCTACCAGCAACACGCCCCGACCCTCTTTGGCGCAGACCGGCCATCAGCGCCGGTGGAGCAGGCTGCGGCGGCGTGATGGGCGTGACCGTGCGGCGAAGGCCGATCGAACAGGGCGGCGCGGTCAGCGGGCCCGCGCCGGCGATGCGGGCTGATCCAATTCGAACGGGAGCGTGACCGTCCGCACCTCGCAATTCTCGAGCGGCGTAAGCACAAACGCATCGATCGGCTTGCCGGCGAGGTAGTCGAGGGCGACGTTCATTGCACCGCCGTGCGTGACGAGGATCAGCTCCTCGGCGGGGGGCGAGGCACGCAGGCCGCCGAAGAACCGTGCGAGGCGCGTATGGACGTCCGCCCAGCTCTCGCCCTGATCGATGCGGAAGTGTGGGTCGCGCCAGAGCTTCATCGTCTCCTCGCCGATATCGGCGTAGGGTTGGCCGCGCGCGTAGCCGAAGTTGCGCTCGCGGAGGGCGGGCTCCTCGATGACAGGCAGCGAGAACCGCTCGCTGATCGCGGCTGCGGTCTCCATGGTGCGGACGTAGTCACTGGCGAGGATCGCCCGAGCGCGCGTCGTCTCCCGTAGCGTCGCCGCAACGGCGATCGCCTGGGCGCGGCCGGCCTCGGTCAGCCGGGCATCGGGCGTCTGGAAGCGGCGCTCGGCGTTGCCGGCGGTCTCGCCGTGGCGTACGAGGTGAAGGGTGAGCCTGCGGGTGATCGCGGTCATCGGCGCACGATAACGGCCTCGCGTTGCGTGTACAACTGCTCTCGACCGTCGTTGCGCTTGTCAAATTCGCTACGCTGGGGTAATATCCTCGAATCCCATGTGGGAGCGTGCTTCGACGCCGGTGGCTACTACTGCGGGCGTGGGAGGGAGCGGGGTCCGCCGTGGCGACCTCGCTGCGTTTTCTGTAGAGGATCCGGTTCGGGCCAGGGCTTGGTGACGCCGATTGTGAATTGTGTTACAATAGGCGACTTCTCAGCACCTCGCAGGTTATGACGCGATTCTTCTACAGGCCCGGCGAACGGGACGCCTGCGGCACGGGCTTCGTATCCAGCAGGGCGACAGACGCGCAAGGACACCCGTTGGGATGATGGGGATGACCGAACATAAGGAAACGTGCCCATGACCGGGAGGCTGACCCGGGCCGTACCGTTCAGCGCGCTGCCCGCAGCGAGCGGTCTGTACGACCCGCGCTTCGAGCACGACGCTTGTGGCGTGGGGTTTGTCGTCGATGTCACCGGGGCCAAGAGCCGGGACATCGTCGACACCGCCCTGGGCGCGCTATGCAACCTCGACCACCGCGGGGCATCGGGCGCCGAAGTCAACACGGGTGACGGTGCGGGGATCCTGATCCAGGTACCGGACGCATTCCTTCGGGCCGTGACGCCGTTCTCACTGCCGCCCCCCGGGGGCTATGGCGTCGGCCTCGCGTTCCTGCCATTGGAGGCAGCTACGGCCGATCAGGCTCGCGGATTCGTAGAGGGCCTGGCGGAGGAGGAAGGCCTGCGGGTCATCGGCTGGCGACGCGTCCCGATCGATGACTCGATGATCGGACCGACGGCGCGGAGGGTGATGCCGAGCTTCTGGCACTGCTTCATCACCGACCTGGCGGGGTCCGCCGGCATCGACCTCGACCGCAGGCTGTTCGTGCTGCGCAAGCGGATCGAGCATGAGAACGACGACGACCAACCGATCTACTTTCCGTCGCTGTCGAGCCGCACGCTTGTCTACAAGGGCATGTTGACGACGCCGCAGCTGGGTGAATTCTTCACTGACCTGCGAGATACACGCATCGAGTCGGCGCTGGCGTTGGTGCACAGCAGGTTCTCGACGAACACGTTTCCCACGTGGCCGCTTTCGCACCCGTACCGCTACATCGCGCACAACGGGGAGATCAATACGGTACAGGGGAACCGCAACTGGATGCGTGCGCGCTCGGCGCAGATCGCAACGCCGCTGATCTCCGACCTGGAGCGAGCCTTCCCCGTCATCACGGAGGGATCGTCGGACACCGCGAGCTTCGACGAATGCCTGGAGCTGTTGCATCTGAGCGGCCGTTCGCTGGCGCACGCGGTGTTGATGATGATCCCGGAGGCATGGGAAAACCACGCGACGATGTCGCCAGCCAAGCGCGCGTTCTATCGCTACCACGCGTCGTTGATGGAGCCCTGGGACGGGCCTGCCTCGATCGCGTTCACCGACGGCACGGTGATCGGGGCGGTGCTGGACCGCAACGGATTGCGGCCGAGCCGTTATTGGGTGACCGACGATAATCGGGTGATCATGGCGAGCGAGACCGGTGTTGTGGATATCGACCCGTCGCGCGTGATCAAGAAAGGGCGGCTGCAGCCGGGCCGCATGTTCCTTGTGGACACGTCGCAGGGCCGGATCGTCGAGGACGAAGAGATCAAGGCGACGCTGGCCGCCGAGCATCCATACGAGCAGTGGTGCGAGAAGGGTCTCGTGCACCTCAGCGATCTACCGGACCGAGCGCACGTCGTCTATTCGCACCAGTCGGTGGTCCGGCGTCAGATGACGTTCGGATACACGCACGAGGAGCTGAAGCTGCTGGTGGCGCCGATGGCGCGGGCCGGGATGGAGGCCGTCGGCTCGATGGGCACGGACACGCCGTTGGCGGTGCTGTCCGACCGTCCGCGCCTGCTGTTCGACTATTTCCAACAGCTGTTCGCGCAAGTGACGAATCCGCCGCTCGACGCGATCCGTGAGGAGTTGGTGACGTCGCTTGCGTCGACGATCGGCGCCGAAGGTAACCTGCTGGATGCGCAGCCTGACGCCTGTCACCAGATCGCCTTGCCGTTCCCGATCCTCGACAACGACGAGCTGGCCAAACTCATCCACATTAACGACGACGGCGACCGGCCGGAGTTCGCGGCGCGCGTGATCGCGGGCTTCTACCGGGTCGCGGGCGGCGGCGCGGCGTTGCGCGAGGCGCTCGACCGTGTGCGGGCCGAGGTGTCGGCGGCGATCGCGGAAGGCGCGCGGATCATCGTGCTCTCGGACCGCGATTCCGGGCCGGATCTCGCCCCGATCCCTTCGTTGCTGCTCGTGTCCGCGGTGCACCACCACCTCATCCGTGAGCTCAAGCGCACCCAGGTAGGCCTGGTCCTGGAGGCGGGTGACGCGCGTGAGGTGCACCACATGGCGCTGCTCATCGGGTACGGCGCGGGCGCCATCAACCCGTACCTCGCCTTCGAGTCCATCGAAGACCTCGTCGTGCAGGAGCTCCACGGGCTCGGCGAGATGGACCCGCACCAGGCGATCAAGAACTACGTCAAGGCGGCCGGCAAAGGTGTGCTGAAGGTGATGTCGAAGATGGGCATCTCCACCGTCGCTTCGTATCGGGCTGCGCAGGTCTTCGAGGCCATCGGGCTGGGCCACGAACTGGTGGACGAGTACTTCACGGGCACAGTATCGCGGCTCGGTGGCATCGGTCTGGACGAGATCGCGGAGGAGGTCGCGCGCCGCCACGGGCGCGCCTATGCCCGTCGCCCCAGTGAACTGGCCCATCGAGACCTCGATCTCGGCGGTGAATACCAGTGGCGTCGTGAGGGCGAGTATCATCTGTTCAATCCAGAGACGGTGTTCAAGCTCCAGCACGCCACGCGAGCGAAGCGATACGACGTGTACAAGGAGTACACCCACCTCGTCGACGACCAGTCGAGACGCCTCGCGACGCTGCGCGGCTTGTTCACGCTCCGCGAGGGTGTACGTGAGCCCGTGCCGATCGACGAGGTCGAACCTGCGAGCGCGATCGTGAAGCGCTTCGCGACCGGCGCGATGTCGTACGGTTCGATCTCGAAGGAAGCGCACGAGAACCTCGCCATCGCGATGAACCGCATCGGGGGCAAGTCCAACACGGGCGAGGGCGGCGAAGACACGGACCGCTACGTCCGCGAGGCGAATGGCGACCTCCGCCGTTCGGCCGTGCACCAGGTCGCATCGGGCCGGTTCGGCGTGACGTCGGAGTATCTCGTCAATGCGGACGATCTCCAGATCAAGATGGCCCAGGGCGCGAAGCCCGGCGAAGGCGGCCAGCTCGCCGGCATCAAGATCTACCCGTGGATCGCAAAGACGCGCTACAGCACGCCTGGCGTCGGCCTGATCAGCCCGCCGCCGCACCACGACATCTACTCCATCGAGGACATCAAGCAGCTCATCCACGACCTGAAGAACGCCAATCCGGCGGCGCGGGTGCACGTGAAGCTCGTGGCCCAGGTCGGAGTTGGCACGGTGGCGGCGGGCGTCGCGAAAGCACACAGCGATGTCGTGCTGATCTCGGGCCATGACGGCGGTACCGGTGCGTCGCCGCTCACGTCGATCAAGCATGCGGGGGCGCCCTGGGAACTGGGGCTTGCCGAGACGCAGCAGACGCTGATGCGCAACGGGCTGCGGGACCGGATCGTAGTGCAGGTGGATGGACAGCTGAAGACGGGGCGCGACGTGGTGGTCGCGGCGTTGCTGGGGGGCGAAGAGTTCGGTTTCGCCACGGCGCCGCTGGTCGTCAGCGGTTGCGTGATGATGCGCGTCTGCCACCTGGATACGTGTCCGGTCGGCATCGCGACGCAGAACCCCGAGCTGCGCAAGCGCTTCACCGGGAAGCCGGAGTTCGTGGTCACCTTCTTCGAGTTCATCGCGGAAGAGGTGCGCGAGTACCTCGCGGCGCTGGGCTTTCGGTCGATCGAGGAAGCGATCGGACACACCGAGATGCTCGATGTACGGACGGCCGTCGACCACTGGAAGGCGCACGGACTCGACCTGGCGCCGATTCTCGTCGAGGCGGAGAACCCGTACGCTGGCCAGACCCGCTTCTGCAGCCGCGGCCAGGAGCACGGGCTGGAGCGGGCTCTCGATCGCGTGCTGATCGAGAAGGCCGCCGCTGCGCTGGCCGACGGGAGCCGCGTCGTGATTGAGGCGCCCGTCCGCAATACGAATCGCTCGGTGGGCACGATGCTCGGCTCCGAGGTGACGAAGCGATGCGGCGGCGCCGGACTGCCGGCCGACACGATCCGCATCCATTTGCGCGGGTCGGCGGGGCAGAGCTTCGGCGCATTCGTGCCGCGCGGCATCACGCTGCGCCTCGAAGGAGACGCGAACGACTACACGGCCAAGGGGCTGTCGGGTGGCATCGTGATCGTGCACCCCGACCGAGATGCGCTGTTCGCGGCTGAGGACAACGTTGTTGCAGGCAACGTGGTGCTGTACGGCGCGACATCGGGTGAGGCGTACCTGCGGGGTACCGTGGGCGAACGGTTCTGCGTGCGCAACTCGGGCGCCACGGCCGTGGCCGAGGGCATCGGCGACCACGGTTGCGAGTACATGACGGGGGGGCGGGTCGTGGTGCTGGGGCCGACCGGGCGGAACTTCGCCGCCGGGATGTCGGGCGGGGTGGCGTTCGTGTATGACCCTGACGACCGCTTCCCAGCGCTGGTGAATTATCAGATGGTGGAACTCGAACCGCTCACGGCGGACGACCGCGAGTGGCTGCGGGCGACGGTCGAGCGTCACCGCGAGCTGACGGGCTCCGATGTCGCCGATCGCCTGCTGACGCAGTGGGAGAGCGAAGTCGAGTCGTTCCGCAAAGTGATGCCGCAAGACTTCAAGCGCGTGCTCGCCGTGATGGACGAGGCGGCCGCGTCGGGTTTATCCGACGAGGAGACCCTGCGACGGGTCATGGCGGCAGCACATGGCTGAGCCGACCGGCTTCCTGAAATGGGGGCGGATCACACCTACGCGCCGCCCGGTGCCGCTGCGTGTTCGCGACTGGCACGAGGTGTACGAGCCATTCGATCGGGTCAAGCTCGTGCAGCAGGCGGGCCGCTGTATGGACTGCGGGATCCCGTTCTGCAACAACGCGTGCCCCTTGGGTAACCTGATCCCCGACTGGAACGACCTTGTCTACCGCGACCATTGGCGCGATGCGCTCGAGCGGCTGCACGCGACGAACAACTTCCCCGAGTTCACGGGGCGGTTGTGCCCTGCGCCCTGTGAGGCGTCCTGTGTGCTCGGGATCAACCAGGATCCGGTGACCATCAAGCAAGTCGAGGTCGAGATCGTCGATCGCGCGTGGGCCGAAGGCTGGATCGAGGCGGTCGTGCCATCGGTCCGAACCGGCAAGCGCGTGGCAGTCGTCGGGTCGGGCCCGGCCGGCCTGGCGGCGGCTCAGCAACTCACGCGTGCGGGACACGATGTCGTGGTGTTCGAGCGCGCGGACCGCGTCGGCGGGCTACTTCGGTACGGCATCCCCGAGTTCAAGATGGAGAAGCGGCACCTCGACCGCCGGCTCGACCAGATGCGCGCTGAGGGCACCGAATTCCGGGTGAATGCCAACGTCGGTCTCGACGTCGCGGTGTCGGACATCCTGGAGTTCGACGCCACCGTCCTGGCCGGCGGCGCCACAGTCGCCCGTGACCTGCCAATCCCCGGGCGCGCATTGTGCGGCATCCACCAGGCGATGGAGTACCTGCCGATCGGGAACCGCGTGCAGCAGGGAGATCTCGCCGCGCCGACGATTACTGCCGCCGGCAAGCGCGTGGTGATCATTGGTGGCGGCGACACAGGCGCGGACTGTCTCGGTACAGCGCACCGCCAGGGCGCCGCGTCCGTGCACCAGTTCGAGATCTTGCGGCGCCCGCCGGAGCATCGAGCGCCGACGAATCCGTGGCCGACGTGGTCGGACGTGTTTCGCGTGTCCTCGGCGCACGAGGAGGGCGGCGAGCGGGTCTACAGCGTCAACACGGAACGCTTCGTCGGCGACGAAGCCGGGGCGGTCCGCGCACTCGTGGCGCACGAGGTTGAGCAAGTGGATGGCCGCTTCCAGAAAATCGAAGGCACCGACTTCGAGCTGCCCTGCGAGCTGGTACTGCTCGCGATGGGCTTCGTGGGCCCTGAACGAGAAGGCCTGCTGGAGAGCCTTGGTGTTGGCTTCGACCCGCGTGGCAACGTCGCGCGAGATGGCTCGTTCATGACGAACGTCCCGGGCGTGTTCAGCTGCGGCGACATGGGGCGAGGCCAGAGCCTGATCGTGTGGGCGATCGCGGAGGGCCGCGCGTGCGCTGCCGGGGTCGACCGGTACCTCACGGGCGAGACGCAACTCCCAGCGCCGATCGAACCGACCGCGCGCCCGCTGCTCTGACCGCGACGGCTCCGATAACCGTAAATCGGACGCCGGTTCACGGCTTTCCCCGGGGCTGGGGGAATCGTAGGTCGCCTTGACAGATTGAGCGATATACATCAGTATTGATGAATGGACAGACCGAGGCGACGGGTGCCCGCGACAGAGCTTCGCGTGCACCTTGGCGAGGCGTTGAGAGCGCTCGAAACCGAGGATCTCGTGGTCGAGAAGGGCGGCGTCCCGGTCGCGCTGCTTACGCGATACGACGGAACCGCCTACCAGCTACGGAAGGGAGGGGGCGACATGACGACGAATGCGGCGTATGAGGCGGCACTTTCAAAGCGCGGCGACGCGGCCGCATGGCCGGGAACATTCGCTGTAATGAAGCTCGGCTGGCTCGAGATCGACTCGGATGAGCTCGTAGAGTCGATCTACAAGTGGCGTGCCGCGGGGACCAGTAACCGGGTCGTCGAGCTCTCGGAGGACGACGAAGGCGGCGGAGAGGATGCTGAGGATGGCGAAGTATCTCCTGGATACCGACTTCTGCATCAACGCCATGAAACGGAAACACGGCGGATCGCTGATGAGCGTGATGGAGGCTATCGCGCCTGAGGGTGCGGCGATCAGCGTCGTCACGTACGGTGAGATGATGGAGGGCGTGTTGTTCGACCGCAAGGGACAACCCGCCCTTAACTATCAACGCTGGCGGCGCTTTATCGAGCCGTTCGATGTGCTCAACTTTACGCAGGATATCGCCGAAGTCTGGGCAAGCGTCCGCGGCTCTCTGCGTTCACGCGGACTGCTGATACCTGACAACGATTTGATCATCGCGTCGACCGCGCTGCACCTGGATCTGACGGTCGTCACGTTGAACCGGCGGGATTTCGAACGGGTCGAAGGTCTCTCGCTCCTCAGCCCACCGCCGCCCGAGCCAGTGTAGGCTCGCAGCTGGCCTCTCACCATCGGCGTTCACTTCCTTGGGTTTAGCACATTCCGAACGCCCATTGACAGCGCCCCTCCTGATATCTACGATAGATACGTCAAAAGACCTATGCTCTTTAGCAATTAGGAGGCGCGCATGGCCAACAACGACTTGATGGTTCCAGCCCGGGAATTCAACGCCGAGGCGTTTCTGCCGGCGGACCTGCTGGCGAAGTGGATACGGCCGCTGTTGGCCGAGATGATCGGGCCGTTCGCTCTGGTCTTTATCGGCGCCGGCGCGATCATGACGGCGACCGGTCAGGGGTGGGGTGACGGCGGCACGCTGGTTGTGGTGGCGCTGGCGCACGGGCTAGCGATTGGCCTCATGGTGGCGGCGGCGGGACACATCTCGGGCGGGCATTACAATCCAGCGGTGACGATCGCGCTATGGGCGGGCGGCAAGATTGGGCTGGTCAAGGCGGTCGCATACATCGTCGCGCAGCTGGCCGGCGCCGTGATCGCGGCGCTGCTGCTGCGCTACATCTACCCGGAGGCAATTCGCGACGCCGCTAACTTCGGGGTGCCGGGTATCAAGTACGCGCATGCGGGCGATGCGCTGGTCATTGGTAGGGCGCGGGGCTTTTTGATCGAAGTTGTCGCGACGTTCTTCCTGGCGTATGTGATCCATGGTGTGGCTGTGGACTCGCGCGGGGCACACGCGATTGCCCCGCTGGCGATCGGACTGGCGATCACGATGGACATTCTGATGGCGGGACCACTGACCGGTGCGGCGATGAACCCCGCCCGGCACTTCGGCCCGGCGCTGGTGCAGGGTGAATGGAAGGACACGTGGGTGTACTGGGCTGGCCCGATCGTCGGGGGCGTACTGGCATCGGTGGTGCACAACTACGTCCTGATACCGCGCAGTGTGGGGTTCCCGGATGCTCGCCCGCGCGAACATCACGGGTAGACGGCGTTGGCGGGGCCGCGCGATCGCGAGGCTCCCCCGCCCCCTGGTGCGTGAACCGGGTTGACTGTCAGGCGGATGTCCGTGGGTCGCTCGCGCCCTGTCGGGGTGGTGTGATCGTGGTGGCGCTCAATCCCGGCCGCCGCGAGGAGAGCATGGTGCGCAAGAACCACCAGCGTCCGACGCGGCGGGTCTTGAGCACGGTGCGGCGGCGCTCGGTGTAGGACGGCAAGGCGACGACCGTTGCGAATACGGCGAGCAATGCCGGCGGGATGAGCAGAACGAAGTATGCGATCCGCCGCGCTGCGGGCAGACCGAATTCACCGGCGTTGAACGGGGCGCCGACGATCGTAATCAGCGCAAGCGGCGCGAACTCGGCCCAGGTGGTGCACTTCCAGAGCGCCAGCAGCCGGTTTCGGATGATTCGCACGGTCTTGATCAGCGAGCGCAGTGAGGGGCGCGAGTCGAGGGTGTGCTTGTGATAGACCGTCGCTCGAGTCGCGACGACCGTGCGGTAGCCAAGGGCGCGCGTCCGCAAGGCGAGGTCGAGGTCTTCCGCGTAGGCGAACATGTCCGGGTCGAACGCGTAGCCGAGCTCGTCGACGAGTTCGCGGGTCACGATGATCGAGACCCCGTGGAGGAACATGGTATCGACGACGGGCGACGGAGCGGGAAGCTTGCGGTAGCGCACGAAGCCGAGCCGGGACAAGTCGGCGGTGTATGCGGCGGCGACGGGGGCGGTGCGCTCCAGCGCGGTGAACTCCGGGTACCATGGTTGGATGATGTTGGCGTGGGCGGCGGCGACGCCCGGGTGCGACTCCAGCGCGGCGACGAGTTCGCGCAGCCACGAGCGGTGCGCGACCACATCCTGATTGAGGAAGACGATGTAGCGGCCGCGCGCATACTGCAGCCCCATGTTGTTGCCGAGGCAGTAGCCGTAGTTGCGGTCGAGGCGATGCACGGTGACGCCAGTGTGCTTCGCTGCGGCGTCCGGCGTGCCGTCGGTCGAGCCGTTGTCGACGAACAGGACTTCGTAGGGACGGCCAAAGTCCTGGTCGCGGAGTGAATCGAGGCACGGATCGACGTACTCGCGTCCGTTCCAGCCGAGGACAATGATGCTCGCGTCCGGCGCCTCGTCGCTCACTCAGCGGCCACTCGGCATCGAGCGACCGGGCGCGGTGCGCCGGTCGCTCGTCGGCGTCGCGCTTCCCGGCTTGGGGAGGTCAACCGCCAGATCATCGCGCCAGCTTACCAGACCTGAGCCCGGATCCTTGCGGCGACCTGTTGTTGCCTGCGTTCCCATGCCTGCCGGGCGATTATGCGGCGCGGGCGTGTGTCGAGCAGCGTGCGGACGTTCGTTGAGGTGGCGCCGTGACTGGAGTACGCTCTAGGCGTGAGTCCTCGCGTCGGCGTTTATGTACTGAACTACAACGGGCGTCAGTTCCTGGACCAGTGCTTCGCGTCGTTGGAGCGGCAGACGTATCGTGATTTCGCCGCGATCCTCCTCGACAACGCGTCCGACGACGACTCGGTGAGCTACGTGGCGGAGCGATTCCCGCACGTGCAGACGATCGTCTACGAATCCAACATCAATTTCGCGCCGGCGTATGATCGGGCGTTACGATCGAGCACGCATGAGCTGTGCGCGCTCCTGAACAACGACGCGTGGGTCGACGAGCATTGGCTCGAGGAGTTGGTCGCCGCGATCGACGGTGGAGGGCCCGATGCAGGCGCGTGCACGAGCCGCATCCGTTTCGTGGCGAATCCGGACCGACTGAACCACGCGGGCGCCCGCGTCACGCTCGTCGGGAGCGGCTTCGACGTGGGCTTCGGCGAGGGCGATGCCGCCCCGTACGACGAGCCGAAGGAGACGGGGGCGCCGAGCGGCGCCGCATCGCTCGTGCGCAGAGCGGCCTACCTTGATGTTGGTGGCTTCGATCCCCAGTACGTCGCCTACTTTGAAGACGCCGACCTTGGCTGGCGCCTCTGGCTCTGCGGGTGGAGAGTGCTGTACGTCCCAGGCGCCATCGCGTATCACCACTACGGTGCGTCCTGGGGCGGGCGCGCATCCGCGCGCAGGGTGTACTACTGCCAGCGCAATCGACTCGCGAACATGACGGTGAATCTGTCGGCCTTGGTATTGGCGATGGCGCTGCCGATGTCGGCCGGTTACGACGTAGCGCGAGGTGCGATGTTCTTGCGCGCTGGGAACCGCCCGGCGTTGGCCGCCCTGGCGCGTGGAACGCTCGACTTCGTCCGCCACCTCCCACACCATGTGCGCCGGCGTCACGAGGTGCAGAGGCGGCGGCAGCGCAGTGACTGGGAGCTCATGCGCCGGGGCGTCATCGCGACGCCGATTGAGTCGGTGCGCGCATTCATCGCGGCGCAGCGCGCCTCGCGATCATTGACCGCGTGATGAGGCCGCGGAGGAACGAATGGCGTACGTAGAGCGCGTCGCGGAACTGTCAGGACACCTGTTTGACGTGCATTTCGCACGCTACGAGTTCGCCGCACCGTATTGCGCAGGCGCGAATGTCCTCGACATCGCGTGCGGCACGGGGTACGGTTCTGACTTACTGCGACGGACGGCGCGCGGAGTCGTCGCGATTGATGTGTCGGACGAGGGGCCGCAGCTGGGGCGAGAGCGCTTTCGCGCTCGGAACCTGCATTTTCTCGTCGGATCGGGGACGGCCATTCCGCTCCGTTCGGGGACCGCCGATGTGACGGTGTCATTCGAGACGATCGAGCACGTCGAGGATTATCGCGGAATGCTCGCGGAGCTGCGACGCGTCACGCGCGCCGGCGGCACGCTGGTGCTGTCGACGCCGAACAAGACGGTGTCCGACCTGGTGCGGCTGGCGCCGAATCCGTTTCACGTGAAGGAGTTCACACCCGAAGAATTTCGGGCCCTTCTGGGAGAGTTCTTCGAAGGGGCTGAGATCCGGCTTTTCGCACAGCAGCCCTACGCGCCCGCCACCGGCGCGCTCGCGCGCTTCAGTCCGCTTCTCAAGCGCGCTGTGAGTCTTGTCGTTGCGGCGGACCGATGGAACTTGCGACGAGTGGTGGCCGGCGGCGCGGTCGGGCGCATGGCGGTCCGGTGCGTGGACGAACTCTCGCTCGATACGCACGTGTACCCCGCGGATGAGATGACGGCTCCGGCGCTGATCCAGCTCGCCGTGATCAAGACGTAGCCTATACGGCCCTACGGCGTCTCCGTGCTGCGGGCAAACTCGGAGGTTCCAGCGGGGTCTGCTCCGATGCGGGGCGCTCGGCGCGCGAGGTACAGGTACGACAGGACGGCTGCAATACCCAGGGGCAGGGTGATGGCGGCGCGGCTGATCACTGCGACGACGGTCCCCTGTTCTACCGTCATCCCTAGCCTTCGCAGCAGCGCGACGGCCGCTCCGTCGGATGCTCCGAAGCCGAGCGGCAACAGGGACACGATACCGGCGAGCTGGGACGCGCCGATGACGAGCCACGCCTCCTCCGGGCTGATGACCGCGGCGACGCTGCGCGCCAAGAGCCAGAACTGGACGGTGGTGACGGCGAACATGAGGAGCGTGGTGATTGACCAGAGCGCGAGGAGGCGCACGCTCGCGAAGAGCACGGCGAGTTGGCTGGCAACTGTGTGCAGACGTGCGAATGCGCGACTGACGATACTTAGGCCGGGTTGGGGGCTCGGCGTTGGTGCGGCACGGACCAACGCTGGCACGAGGAGAGGCGCGGCGAGCATCGGCATCGCAGCAATGGCGGCGACGACGGCCACGACAGGTGGCTGCGTGAGAGCGGCGGCAACCGTGGCGGTCGCCAGACTCATCAGGTAGACAGAGAGCGCGCGTTCAAAGAGGATGAGCGCGAGGCCGTCCTCCGTCGCGATCTCGGCATGTGAGCGGAGCACCGCCGCGCGCAGAAGATCGCCGGAGGACGCAGGCGTGAAGGATCCGGCCACGTTGCCAAGTATCGCGGCTGCCAGGACGAGATCGGCGTCGACGCGCTTGCCGAGACGTGACAGTACGAGATGTGAGCGCACGCCGAAGAGCAGCAGGACGGGTAGATTCAGAGCGACAACGATGACGGCAAGCCCGGGGTCGACGTCGGCGAAATTCCGGCCGATGTCGCTGACGTCGGCCTTCCAAAGGACGAGGGCGAGGAGCGCGAGCGCTAATGCCAGCTGTACGAGCACGCTTCGCTTCATCGGGTGCTCGCCGAGACGTTCGCGATTGGGCCAGGTGCGCGCCCTGGGGCGCGGGGTGCACTCGTGATGCGGAGGCAACGGCTGACGTCGAAACGCAAGACGTCCGACCGCGTGCTTGTATCCGCCTCGCCCCGCGGTGCCGGGAGTCTGTCAAGCGGAAGCGCGACGAAGAGGAGATCGAACGGCACGCTCGAATCCCTCATTCGGTGGCGAGGGTCAGCTGAAGGCCCGGGCATTCGCGGCAATGTAGCCAGATGTATACCATACGCACGTGTCGCCGTCGGCAGAGATCAGGGTGGTGGGCGAGTGCCTGCTTTGCAAGTTCAAGAGGAGGTCGCGGTGTTGATGATCGTGGCTCCCCTCCGCGCGGACGAACGGGCTCGCACGTGATTGCACTCGCGCGGCGCTTGCGCACGCCGCTGCAGCACCACCTCTTCGGCGGCACGCAGCTCATCGCACTCGGGATCGCCGCCTTCTGCGGCTGGCATGGGTACCAGCTCGTATACGACGACAAGTTCGCCATCGATCGGGCGAGCGCTTGGTACGGCGTCGGATTGCTCCTGCTCGTCTACTTCGCGTGGAACGGCTCACGTCCGCACGTCGAGCGCGCCCCCCGCGCCGTCATCGATTACGCGCGGGCGCACCCCGTGGAGTTGGTGACGCTCGCCGGGATCCTCGGCGTGAGCCTCTTCGTCCAACTGTACGAATGGGGCACCCTGCCGCCCGCTCATTACCTCTACGGCGAGGAAGGCATCAACGGTGGCATCGCGTGGCGCATCCTCCGGGGGGACAGGCTCTTCATCTACCCACTCGTGCGGTACTCAACGGCACTCGGTCTTTGGCTGTTTGGCCCGTCGGCGCTGGGTCTGCGCGGAGTCATGGTGGCTGCGGGGTTTGTCGTTGTCATCCCTTTCTACCTGCTCATGCGGGACCTCGTCAGCCGGCCGGCCGCTCTGTTCGCGACGATGCTGTTGGCATCGATGCGCGTTTTCGCCGACGCGGCGAGCCACATGCAGGTGCCCATGCTGGGAACGGTGCTGCTGGCGTGGACGATGGTCCGTGGCCTGAAGACGGGCAATGCAGTCTGGTTCGTGCCCGGCGGCGTGCTCGCCGGAGTGCTGTCTTACGAATACGAGTCGTGGAAAGCGGTGCCGCTGTTCGCGGGTGCGTTCCTGATCTTCTTTTGCGTGCGCGCCCTCGTATGGCCGATACCACGGACGCTGGCGGCGGCGGGCGAGCGCCTGCGGCGGCTACCGCCGCGCGCCGTGAAGCCGCTGCTGGTGGTTGCGGTCGTGGTGCCCATGATGGTGGGCCCGATGTTCGCGCAATTGCACCGCGGAGAACACGTGTATTTCTCGTCGCTAAACCGGCAGGAGGCGGACAGGGAGCATCGCGGGACGCCGGGGCGGTTCGCACCCAACGCGACCGAGCAGTTGCAGTGGGCGGTGCAAGTCTTCACGCCACGGTTGAAGGTGCACTATCCCACCCTCGGCCCCATTGCGGCGCGGGAGGTGATCGATGGATGGACGAGCGTGTTCATCTGGCTGGGCGTCGCCGCCGCCGCCCTGACCTTCTGGCGCGGCATGCGGTTGTTCTTCGTGATGTGGTTTCTGGGCGGCGTGGCTGCCACGGCGCTGCTGACGGCAAACTTCTCTGCGTGGAAGGTCGTCGGCTTCCTGCCGCCCGCGCTGGTGCTCGTTGGCTTCGTCGTCGACGACGCGCTGGCCGTGGTTCGCAAGCTCTGGCGTCCGCTTTTGCCGGTGGCGATGGCCGGGCTGGTGCTGGTCGGTGCGCTCGTGCTGAAGGCGAACGTCTCTACGCTTCGCTCGCTGGCGCATGATCAAGCGGTGTTGCGGGAATACTCCGGGATACCGTCCGTGCTGTACAGCGTCTGCGACAATTTGCGTGAGCGGCCCAAGGACAACTACGCGTTCGTGCAGCAGCGGGCGAGGTCAGGTTGGGGGTTCAGCGGCGTCGCGCGCACAGATGCGGAACGCCGGGGAGCTTGGACTGATTTCACGTTCGTCTGCTGGGGCCTGGAGGGACGATCGCTGGCAGACATCCGGGAGTTGTGGCCGCCCGCATTCGATCAAGACCGTCCGGTGACCGTGCTGATTACCGACCCCGTCGCCAACGTCGAGGCGGCCACGGCGGATCTGACGCGAGCCATGCCGGAGCTGGGTGCGCCCGATCTGGTGAAGCAGAGCCCCGGCAAGGTGTTCCGGATCGTTGCCTATGACACGACGCTCGAGGAGCTGACCGCGCGGCAGGGGCTCGTCTCACACAGGTGGGCTACGGACGGGAGCTTCGTCGGGGAGGGCATCACCAGCGGCTCGGAGATCGTCACGAAGGGCGTACCGGGCGGCGATGGCAGGCTTGAGCTATCCGGGTTGGTGTACGTCCGTAAGAACGGCGGGGAAGAGATGGCGCTGACGGTGCCGGGTGCGGCCAGCGTGGAGATCTTGCTGGACGGCAAGCCGTCGTTTACGGGCTCGCCGACGGCGCCGCCGCAGGTGAGCTACGCGCCGCTCGCGCAGGGCTGGCATCTGGTGACCATACGCTCCCAGGGAACTTCGAGCGGCGCCGTGCTGGCGTGGCAGACGCGCGACGGCCAAGTGACGAGCCTCACGCCGGACGACTTCTTCGCGCTGCCCGACGGCAATGTATGGACGCACACGCGCACCTTCGTGTTCGACGCCACGAAGGAACAAGTGACGACCATGCGGGTGGACTTCGCACCGTACGCCGCTGCTCTGGATGGTCTGCGGTTCGACACGCGCTCGCCGCTCGAGACGGGGTGGAGCCTGGTGACCGACGAATGGCGCGCGCGCTGGCACGTAGCCCGGGCGGGCAAGTACGTCGCTCAACTATCCGTGCCGTTGGGAACGGTGAAGCTGACGGTAGACGGGCGCGTCGCACTGAACAGGGTGCCGGGCGGTCCGTCGGAGTCGACGCTCGACCTGGCCGCTGGCGATCACGACATCGAGATCATCTTCAGCGGCAACGCTGGCGTGTATTTCGGCGGCTCGATCACTGTGCGCGACGAGCAAGGCGAGGTGGTCCCGCTTACGTTGAGTCCGTTCTGACATCTCCCTTACGGGCTTGAAGGCGACGTTGCGCTGCGGCGTCTCCTGCTTGCCGTAGGGATCCCAACTCAACCGCCTTACCAGGAGTCCTCGCGGGGCGGGCCATTTCTTGCGTTCCGCTCGTAAGGTACGTGGCTGCTTGCTGCTGATCTGCCTACGGCGTCCGACAAGATAGGTGGAGGCCTCGAACCTATGGCCAAGCTGGCAGCCGCACGACCCTGCGGGGCGCCGCAGTACGGTGCTTCGATCGCCGCGCGGGTCCGGCCGGTCGCTCGCGGGGCGGTTCTGCCCGGGAGCATCATCCTGGTGGCGCTGCTGCTTCGCGTCATCAACCTGGAACTGCAAGCGTGGACGCCCGATACGTACGAACAGATGAGCGCTGCGCGGCGGCTCGTGGCGGGAGAGTTCCCGTTCTCGGTCGGCTACCCGCCGGGGGTGGCGATCACCGTGGCGCCGGCATTCGTGTTCCTTCCGCAGACGCTGGCGACGCAGCAGGGGGTCGTCATCGCATCGGCGCTCGTGCTCGTGGTGGCCGGGTATGCCGGCGCACGCAGCGCCACGCGCGACCATGTCGCGCCGATCCTGCTCGCCGTCGGTCTCGCGGCGACTCCGCAGATCGTCTATTTCTCCCGGGACGGATTCTTTGACGTGATGAACACCGCCTGGATCGTGGCGACGATCCTGCTCGTGCCGTGGCTGCGGGGCCGATCGCTACCGACGTTCGCCGCGTACGGTGTGTTGCTTGCTGTCGCGGTGAACATTCGGGCGACGAACCCGGCCTTTCTGCCGGCGGCGCTGATCTACTGGGCCGATGTTGGCCGGATCGGATTCGGCCCGCGGGCGGTCTGGCGTGCGACGTACTGCCGCGAGGTGGCCTGCGCCGGCGGCGCGCTGATCGGGGCATTCGCCTTCTTCGCCTACCTCGGCGGAGGGTTGGGGCCGGCGGCGAGTCACGCGCCGCTCACATTCGAATACGCTGGACGCAACACGGTCTTCTTCGCGGTGGCGCAGCTGGGCGACCGGGTGAGCGCGATCCCGATGCTGGGGCTAGCGGCGGCAGGCAGCTTCTTCCTGTGGAGGCACAATCGCACGCTGCTGTTTGTGAGCCTCTACATGACGGCGATCTTTCCGCTGGCCCACGTACCGCTGCCGTTCGCGAACAACCGGTACATGCTTCCTTCGATGGCGTTCGTGCTGCTGCTCGCGGCGCATGCGCCGGCGGCCGTTATGGAGCTGACTGCTCGCCAGACCGCCATCACGCGCAACGCATGGCGTGCGCTGGCCGCTGCTCTCGTGCTGCTATTGGGTTGCTATTTCGTAGCGGTGGATGGGGCGATGATCGCCGGATGGCCTGCGCGTGCGGCACGTTCCGACGAAGCCGCGTACCGGCAGATCCGCCCCAGCATCGCCGGTCTGCCCGCCGGCAGCCTGCTGGTGAGCGGCGGCACGCGGGGTGTCCGCGACAGCAACTCCCGCATCGAGTACCTCGATCTCATCGACTACTCGGCGGCAACGGATAACGGTCCAGCGCGCGTGGACGAGGTGATGCTCCACATGCAGCGGGCCCTGGGCGACGGCCGGCGCGTGTATTACCTCTACACCAGCGTTGAGGGGATCAACATCACGTTCACGCAGTCCGGTCCGGGATACCAGCCGTATTTTGACGCCGCGGACGAGCGCTTTCGATTGACGACCGTGTATGACACGAGCGTACGATATTTCGCGCTCTACCGTGTGGAGCCGCGGTAGCCGGGTGTGCGCCCGAGTGGGCTCACGTTCCCGGTCGATCGTCCTCGAGCAAGCTCGCGAGCGCGCCGACGAGGCCGATGTTGGCGCCGACGATGATGAGCGCCTGAGCGATGGCCGCAACGTCGAGCCGGCTGACGCCGCCCAGTTCGACGATGCCGAGGATCACGTCGACGACGATGCCCAGCACGACGAGCACGACGCCGATGCCGACGAACGACTCCAGACCCAGGTAGCGATGATAGAAGCGGAGCACGGCGTCCTCGTTGGTGATGCCGCGCGCGGTCGTGTAGATGCGGGAGGCGAACCCGAGCAGCAGGGCGTTGACGCCGACGACGAGGAAGATGCCGCCGGCGAAGATCGGCTGCCAGGTGAGATCGCCGATCTCGATGCCATGTGCGGGCAGCGCGGTCGCGAGCGTCACGATGCCCAGCAACGTCAGCGCGGCCCCGGGCAGCGTGAACAGGTAGTTGGGACTCGCGAGTAACAGGAATCGCAGGTGCCGCCACCCGTCCCGAACCGTGTTGAGCTTTGCCTCGCCCAGGCGGATGTTGTACGGCACCGGCACGTCAGCGACTTTGAGTCCGCGGCGCGCCGACTTCAAGATCATCTCTGATGCCAGCTCCATGCCGTCCGTGCGGAGATCCAGGCGGTTGAGGGCGTCCCGCGTGAAGCCGCGCAGCCCGCACTGGCTGTCGCCGACCTTGAGTCCGCTGAATACCTTGAGCAGGAAGGAGATGACGGGCGTGCCCAGGTAGCGGTGGGTCCACGTCATGGCGCCGGGAGCAATGCCGCCCGCAAAGCGGTTGCCGACCGCCATGTCGTACCCTTGCGCCAGCGGCTCAAGCAGCGGGCCGAGGTCGCTGAAATCGTAGGTGTCGTCGCAGTCGCCCATGACCAGCCAATCGCCCGAGCCCTCAGCGAAGCCCCGACGGAGGGCCGCGCCGTAACCGGGGCGGGCCTCGTGGACGACGCGGGCGCCGGCCGCCGCGGCCAGTTCGGCGGAGCGGTCCGTCGAGCCATTGTCGACCACGATGACTTCGCCGCCGTACGGGCTGTGCTGGAGCCAGGTGAGGGCCTTGCGGACGCATGTCTCCACCGTCTGCTCCTCGTTGAGGCAGGGCATGACGATAGAAATCATCGCCGGGGCGCGCTCGGTTGCGCGAGGCGCGGAGAGGCCGCGGTCGAGGCCCCCCTCGAAGGGTTGCGACGTGGTCATTCCTGAAATCTCTCCAAGCGCACTACGATACCACGGCCTCGCGCCAGCGCAGGCTCAGGATTACGCCTGATGGAGCCCCGCATTTTATCTGCTCTCTGGCTGGCCCACCCGGCGAGGGGGCCGTACACCCGCTTGTCATCCACAACGCGCTACCGCCATACTTTTCCGGCGGATGACCGGATCGTCCCGTAGGGGGAGGGCGGTCGCCGCGTTACTTTCACGGAAGACGACGCCCCCATGGTCCCTACGCATGAAGACTGAGTACATGGCGCGCGCCGCGGGTGTGAGCCGCTCGTGGAGTGGCCTCGTGGCTACGGGGGTCTGGCAGGGCAAGCTCCAGGTGGTTACGGCCGCGGCGTCGGCGGTGGTGCTGGGCTTTCTGGCGCAGCGGCAGCTGGTGCATGAGAAGCATCTCGACACCGGGCTGGCGCTCTGGGCCGTGGCTGGGGGGCTGTTTCTCTTTGCGATTTGGCGCGCCCGGGCGCTGGTCGCCTCGGGCGGGATGGCCGGCGCCGGCGATGCTGAGCAGGTGACCGTCTCGCCCGCATGGGAGATCGCGCTGCTGGGCGCGGTGCTCTTTGTGGGCATCTTCTTCCGGTTCTACAAGATCGGCAGCATCCCACCGGGATTGAACCACGACGCGGCCTGGGAAGGCCTGTACGCGATCAACATCACCAGGGGTATCGATTACTCACCGTACGTGGCCCAGGCATGGGGCCGCGAGACGATGTTCTTCTACATCGTGGCGTTCTTCCAGCTGTTCATGGGACCGACGAAGCTGGCGTTGCAGGTCGGCTCGATCAGCATCGGTATCGCGACGCTGGGAGCGATGTACCTCTTCGTGCGGCGGTTGTTCGACAAGCCGACGGCCCTCATTGCGACGCTGCTGCTTGGCGTCTCGGGCTGGCACCTGACGCTGAGCAAGGTGGGCTGGCGCGAGATCCTGGTGCCGCTGTTCATCCCTCTGATCTTCTACTTCCTGGTGAAAGCCGTAGAGGAGCGAAGGGTCCGGGATTTCGCCATCGCCGGCGCACTTCTCGGGTTGAGCCTGGATACGTACGACGCCGCGCGCGTCCTGCCGTTCACGGCAGCGGCATATATCGGGTATGAGATCATCTGTAACCGAACGCTGTTGACGAAGAATTACGCGCATCTGGTGGCGTTCGGCGTGGCTGCTGCGATCGCCTTTTCGCCTCTCGGCTGGTATGCGTACCACCACTGGCAAGACTACACCGGGCGCGGAAGATTCCTGTGGATCGGGGCGCAGATCGAACGGGAAGGCAGCCTCGAGCCGCTGTTCGTCAACATCAAAGCGGCACTGCTTCTGTTCAACTTCCGAGCCAACGGCGATGACTTCTTCACACGAGAACCGCTGCTCGATCTGCCGCTCTCCGTGTTCTTCCCGCTGGGACTCGTGCTCGCCCTGATCCGGGTGCGCGAGCGGCCGTACTTTCTGCTCGTGGCGCTTCTTGGGCTCGACCTGGTCGTAGGTGTGTCGAGCAGGCCGAACGGCAATCGAGATCTCGGAGCGGTGATCCCGGTGATCGCCCTGGCCGCCGTATTCCTGGTCGCGTCGTGGCGGTGGCTGGGAGTGGCGTTCCCGACGCACCGCGACCGCTTCACGGTGCTGCTCGGAGGTGCGCTGCTGTATTCGACGTGGGTGAGCTACGACACCTACCTGGGCCCCAACCATCGCGCTCAGTGGGGGTTCTATCCGGAAACGACGCGCGTCGGGCTCTACATGCACGATGTACCCGCTGATTACGACATCTATGCGGCTGCCGGCAACTGGCCGCGGGACGCGCTCACGTACTTGAGCTACCAGGGGCACGGCGACCCGTTCGTGGCGCGATACAAGTACTCCACCGAACCGAACGACTACCTCTCTATGGTGGTGCCGAAGGACAAGGGGACAGTGTTCATCATCGAGAGTGCGGGTGCTGGACCCGTTGTGGCCGAGCGATTGAGGCTGCGTTACCCGGCGGCGACGGTCGATGACATCTATTACCCGAGCAACAAGGTGATCGCGCGGGCCGTGACCGTGCCTCCCGGCGCCGAGGCGGTCACCGATACGGGCGCGCCGTATGTACCGCCTGGCGGACTCGAACGTGACGCGAAGCGGAGGTCGGATCTCCTGCGGATCGTTGCGAGCCTGAACCAGTACAGGGAGCAGCACGGGTCCGTACCGGACACCGGTGGCAACACCAAGACGGCGTGCGCGTACGTGGAGCTCGATCCCCTCTGCGTATTCGAGTCAGATCTCGGCATCGAGACGCTGCGCGACCCGCGCAACGACACCGGGCGATACGGATACTGGTACACGTCCGATGGGCAATCGTTCACGATCTACGCGACGTTTGAAGGGCCGGTTGATGCTCAGACGAACTGCGCGCCGAAGGGCGAGGACATCTCCCGCAAGCCGAACCTCGTCTGTATCAGCGGCGGCAACTGAGACGATTCTGCCGGCGCGTACGCGAGATGATGTGTCGAACGCATTCCGACCGCCGGGCGGACGTTCTCGTCGCGCGTTCCCTCTGGGAAGGAGAGCCGTGGACGGCCTGACTCTGCGACGCCATCTCGGAGTCGTAGCCATGTGCATCCCGGCGCCTGTGAGGTTGCTCCCCCGATGAACATCTTCTACGTCGCACTGGGTGGGTCAGCCGGCACGCTGGCGCGCTACTACGCAGGCATCTGGATCACGAACGCTACCGGCGCGCGGACGCCGGGCACGGTCGCCGTAAACATTGCGGGCTCGTTCATCATCGGCGTCTTCCTGACGATGAGCGTCGAGCGGTCGTGGTCGAGTGCGCTGGTGCTGCTGGTTGCCGTCGGGTTCCTGGGCGGCTTCACGACGTTTTCCACCTTCACGTGGCAGACCTATGAACTGATCCAGTCCGGCGAAGTGGCGCGAGCGGCGCTGAATATCGGGTTCAGCGTAGGTGTGGGCATGCTTGCGGTGTGGGCGGGCGCCTCGCTGGCGAACGCGTTCTGATGCACTCGCAGTGGCGGTGACTGGTATCATCCAGCGGATCTCGCGTATCAGGAGGAGACATGGGAGACGCTCAGCAAACGGTGCGTGACTTTTGCGCGGCCTGGGATGCGATGGACAAGCAGCGGATTCTCGATGCGTTCACCGATGACGGCATCTACCACAACATGCCGATGGCGCCCGCCGTGGGCAAGGATGCGATCAACGGCGTGCTGGGCTTCATCCTGGGTCCGGCCAGCAGCGTGAAGTTCGACATCAAGCAGATCGCTGCGGAGGGCAACACGGTGCTGACGGAGCGCATCGACACCTTCCAGATGGGCGACAAAACGGTGGTGCTGGAGGTGATGGGGGCGTTCGAAGTGCGCGACGGCAAGATCGCCGCGTGGCGCGACTACTTCGACATGGCGTCCTGGACGAAGCAGGCCGGTTGATCCGCACGCGTACGCGGCGGCTGATCGAGTTGCGGCTCCGTGGCGGCGCATCGGTTCTGCCGAAGGCCTGGCGCCGTCTCGTTGCGGTGTTCGCGATGCTCGCGATCGTGGTGCTCGCCGCCGGCTGCCAGCTGGCCGCGAACGCCGAGCTGGAGACGTACTACCGGGTGAACGCGCTGCGTACGGATGCCGGGTTGAGGCCTCTGATTGCCGACCAGCAGCTGGCGGACGTCGCCCGCTTCCATAGCCAGGACATGGCCGCGAGGCACACGCTGCGGCACGAATTCGCTAACGGCTGCACGATCATCTGTGTCATGGACGAACTGGGCCTGCCATACGCGTGGGCGGGCGAGAACACCGAATCCAACAACTGGGAGTGGACGGAGACGGCCGAGCATGCGGTCTCCACGTGGCAGAGTGGCTCGGAGCATCTTGCCAACATGATGAACTGCCACTACACGCGGTTCGGGGCGGGCGTCACGCCGGGGGACGACGGTCGCATCTACTTCAGCCTCGTGTTCGAGGGCGACGCCGCCTGCTGAGTTCACCTGCGCCGCTACGACGACGAACAGCGGAGCCTAGACGGAGTGGAAGCTGCCCTCGGTTGTCATGAGGTGCGATGCGTCGTTGAGCGTGTATAGCGCCCGGATGCCTTCTGCGGCGGCGACGACGTTGATCGACGTGTGAGCCGGGCGGAAGAACATGTCGTACTTCGACCCGATGATGTGCCCGACGTAGGCGTTGATGACGCCGCCGTGACAGGCAATCGCCAGGCGATCGCCGGGATGCGTCAGAATAATGCCCTCGATGGCGTTGATGACGCGCTTGCGAAACTCATAGCTCGATTCGGAGAACGGGTAGACGTCCCAGCTCTTCTCGACCACCATCCGCTGGCGCGTGCCCACCAGCGCCAGCCGGCCGATGTGCTCCAGCGGCGTCTTGTCGGGCGGTACGTCGCGGAACACGCCGACCTCTTGCAGGTCGTCGACCACGATCGGCTCCAGCCGATGATGCCGGGCGATCTCGATGCCCGTGTCGTGCGCACGCCGCAGCGGGCTGGCATACACATGGTCGATGCGGCGCGTGGAGAGCGCTTCGCCGACGAGCCGGGCCTGCGTCCGTCCCAGGTCGCTCAGCGGTGGGTTGATGAGCTGTGAGACGGGGCCGGTGGGGTCGTAGTCCTGCTGCCCGTGACGCACGAGCAGCAGCTCGGTGACGTCCTTGCGGCCCGACAGAAACGCGATGTCGAACGGAGCGGGCATGCGTTGGCGCACCGCCTGTTCATCGACGGCCTGTCCGACCGCCTCATCCGCGCGCTCGCTGTCGTTGTCTGGCATGTGCATCTCCGCTTCTCTGATGTGTTGTCGGCTGTATCCAGCTTAGCGTGCCGCGATGAACGCGACGTTCAGATCCAGCACCCAGGAGCTCGTGCGTTGAGGATGGGACCACGGCGCCGGTCACCCACGGGCCCGCTGCCGTCGCCGCAGTACGCCGACAAGCCACGCCGCCACGCCACCGACGATCGAGCTGACGAGCAGCGCGAAGATCAGCCGCGTGTCCCAGTCGAACCAGAGGAAGTGCATCTGCACTTCCTGCAGGTTCTGCAGGAAGAACAGCAGCAGCGCCGCGATCGCGATCACCCCGACTCCCATGCGTACCCGATCGCCCAGGCTCGCCTCGTCCTCGACGGGCTGGGGCGTCGGCGCGCCATCACGTCCCTGCGTCATCGTTCGCCTCCCTCTGATTCTCTGCGCCCTCATGCGCCCTGTGCGGTACATCAGAGCTGACCGGCTGACGAGCTGACCGGCTGACAGCCTCCACATCAGTCGCTTGCCATCGAGCCGCCCCGCGGTACCGCGAGGGGCATCGCCGGCCGCGTCGCCTCGTACGCCTGTTTCGTCCGCTGCACGATCTCGAACAGGTCGTCGGGCGTCGTCACCGGCGCGGAGCACAGCGTACCGTAGCAGACGTATGCGGCCGGCGCCGGGTGCGGCGGCAGCGCCTCGATCGCCAGCGCGGCGGCGTCCGCGGCGTCGATCACCCGGATCACGCGGTCGGCGACAGGCAGCGCCAGCGCGGCCGAATGAAGCGCCCAGGCGGGCGAGCGTCCGCCCGCGTGGCCTGCGGTGTCCTCCGTTTGGGCGACGATCTTCACCTCGGCGCCGGGATTCAGCAGCAGGTCGACGGCCTTCGCGTACTCCGCCGCGAAGTAACCCTGCGATTCCGCCATATGCACGAGCCGTGCGAGTGTCCCGCCCGCGACGGCCTCGTAGCCGGCGTTATGCGTCAGCCGCGCAAGCCGGATGAACGCCAGCGCGGCGATGCTGTTCTCCTTCACCGGCGTCTGCGGCTGCGCCAGCCGTCCCAGAGTTTCGTGCTCCGATGGCGTGTCGCGGAAGCCGCCGCCATCCACCGCCAGCCGCTCCGACATGAACGACGCGAGCTCCTTCGCGCGTTCGAGGTCTTGCGGCCGGCCTGCGATCTCGTAGGCGTCGAGGCAGGCGAGGGTGGTCCATGCCTGGTCGCCCAGCAGACCCGGGATCTTCGGTCCGTCCGCCGCGAGGAAGCGGAACATCCCGCCCGCCTCGGTGTGCAGCCTCTCCCAGAGGAAGTCGAGCGAACGCAGCGCGCGCTCGCGCAGATCCGGGCGACCGCGCGTCCACGATGCGTCGAGGTAGGCCGCGATCGCCATGGCGTTCCAGCTCGTGTACACGGTCTTGTCCACGTATGGCGCGGAGAACTTCTTTCGCTCCTCGTTCGGCAGCGGGTAGAGCTCTTCGTCGGCGTCCTGCGACCCGTAGAACGCGCCCGTCTCGGGATCGCTCAGCCACGTGCCGAGGTACTCGATGGTGAAGTCGATGTACCGCCGGTGGTCGTCGCTGCCCGAGATGCGGTAGAGCTTCAGCAGGTTGCGGAGCAGGCCGGCGTTGTCCTCGAGCATCTTCTCGTAGTGGGGGATGCTCCAGTCGCGCTTCGTCGAGTAGCGGTAAAAGCCGCCCCACTCCTGGTCGTAGGTGCCGCCGCTGCACATGTGCTCGAGCGTCTTGCGCGCCATGTGCAGCGCGTCGCGATCGGCGTCGCGCAGGTAGGCGTGCAGCAGCAGGTCGATGGCGTCGGTGTGGGGGAACTTTGGTTCGTTGCCGAAGCCGCCGAACACGGGGTCGTAGCCGTCCTGCGCCGCGTGCAGCACGTCGCGGAGGATTTGGTCCGACAGCGCATCTTCGCCGTCGCTCGTGGCCAGCGCCGACAGCCCGCGTTCGCGGTCCGCGCTGATCTGGGCGATCTTCTCTTCGATCGAGGATTTGTTGTCCTTGTAGTACGTGCTGACCCGGTCGAGCGCGTCGCGCATCTGGTCCGGCGGGACGTAGGTCATGCCGGCCATGACTTCGCCCGCCGGGGTGAGGAACGCCGTCGTCGGCCAGCCGCCCATGTTGTAGCGAGCGTTGATGTCGGGCCGCTGGTCGTTGTCGACGCGGATAGCCACGAAGCGGTCGTTGATCACTTCGATCACCGCGGAATCGGAGTACGACGTCTCATCCATTACATGGCACCAGTGGCACCAGACGGCCGAGATCCCCAGCAGCACGGGCTTGTCGTCGCGCTTTGCCCGCTCGAACGCCTCCGCTGACCACGTCTGCCACGCGATCTCGTGAGCGCGGTTCGGGCGGGGAGAAAAGTGGAACTGGGCTTCGGACATCGGATCGGCCTTTCGCCAATGTGATCATCGTAGCAGGCGGGCCGCCGCGCCAGCCGAGCACCTCACCCGGCTTCGGCCACCCTCTCCACTCCGTGGAGAGGGCTCGGATGCACGGTTCCGCCGAATTGGTCACCAGCCCGCCGCGGCGCCCTCGCCCCGCGCATCGCTGCCGCCGACCATCACGCCCGCCGCGGGGTCGATGACGATCGCTTGAGCGCGGCCCATCGGCGCGATGGCGCGCGGAAACGGCTTTACGTCGTGGCCGCGGCGCGCCAGGTCGCGCTGCGTCTCGGCCGGCATCTCGTCTTCGACCAGCAGTCCGCCGGGCGTATCGCCCCAGCGCGCCGCATCGATCGCCGCCTGCGGGTCGAGGCCGTAGTCGATGATGCCGGTGATCACCTGCAGGTTTGTCTGCACCTGGAAGTCAGCGCCGGGTGTGTTGCCGATGATGTACGGGCGTCCGTTGCGGAAGACGAGGTAGGTGTTGAGCGTATGCATGGTGCGCTTGCCCGGTGCCAGGAGGTTCGGGCTTGCGGGGGCGAGCGAGAAGCCGCGCATCCGGTTGTTCATGATGATCCCCGTACCGGCGATCGCCACCGCCGAACCCCACTGCGCGAAGATGCTCTGGATGAACGAGCACACATTGCCATGAGCGTCCGCCACGACGAAGGAGGTCGTGTCGTGCGTTGCCGCCGCGACGGGCGCTGGCCGGGCGTGATCCGGGTCGATCGCTGCCCGGCGCTCGGCGGCCCACTCCTTCGTCAATATCCTCTGTGGCTCGAACCGAACCACCGACGGATCGCCGGCGAAGCGCAGCCGGTCCTCGAAGGCGAGCTTCTTGGCCTCGACCAAGTGATGCACGGCACGACCGGACAGATGCCCCCACGCCGCGAGGTCGTAGCCTTCGACGATGTTCAGTTCTTCGAGCAGGATCAGTCCCTGCGAGTTCGGCGGCGTCTCGTACACGGTGTGGCCGCGATAGTCGATGGATAGCGGATCGAGCACATCCGCCCGGTGCGAGGCGAGGTCGTCCGCGGTCATGCAGCCGCCGGCCGCCTGCGCGCCGTCCGCGATGCGCTTCCCCATCGCACCCTCGTAGAACGCGGCGCGTCCGCTATTGGCGATGCCGTCCAGTACGTCCGCCAGCGCCGGTTGCCGCAGCACCGATCCGAACGCAGGTGGTGCACCGTCGACGTACAGCGCGCTGGCCATCGTTGGATACTTCGCGAAGAGTCCCGTCGCCGTCGCCAGCGAGAGCGCGAGTTCGCGCGTCACCGCGAAGCCGTGGCGTGCGTAGCCGACCGCAGGCGCCAGCAACTCCGCCCTCGGCATCGTGCACCAGCGGGTGTGGAATTCCTGCCAGGCATCGACGAGTCCCGGGATGGCTGCCGCGGCGCCGCCGTGCGCCGGGATCCCGCCGGCGTACCGCTCCGGCGTTGCCGCCGCGGGCGCCTTGCCGCCGGAGCAGATGGCGGTGACGCGGCCCTCGTGCTTCGGATAGGCGAGGATGTAGGCGTCGCCGCCGAGGTGATTGCGGTGTGGCTTCACGACCGGCAGCAGGGCGGACATCGCCAGCGCGGCATCGAAGGCGTTGCCGCCGCGGCGGAGCACATCGACACCCGTCTGCGATACCAGCGGATGCTCGGACGCCACCATCCCATGCGTTGCGAGCACGGGGCCGCGCAGCGGCGGGACGTCGATCGCGTCAGGCATCGCCCACGCACCCCTCATCTGCGATCCGCGCCAGCGCCTGGCGCGCCCTCGCCATCATCCGGCGCTCGTCCTTGAACGACAGCATCGCTTCCGCCTCGCCGATCTCCACCCAGCGCGACTCGAGCACCTCGTGGTCGTGATCGTCCGTGGTCCCGTGGAGGTAGCGCAGCGCGAACATGTGGACGCGCTTGCGCACGCGCGCCGGTTCCGCCTCGTACGTCGAGATGTACTGATACGCGATCATGCCAAGCGGCGCCACGATCTCCGCCGCCACGCCCGCTTCCTCGCGCACCTCGCGCACCGCCGTCTGCTCCGGCGACTCTCCATCGTCGATCCATCCCTTCGGCAACTGCCATCGCCGTTCGTGCGTGAGGATCAGCGCCACGTCGAAGCCGCCGCCGTCCCGGAGCCGGAACACGACGCCGCCGGCGGAGACCTCATCGCGCGTCTTCACCGCTTGCTCGGCCCCGGCGCCGCGCCGTCGTCCGCCACGGAGGTCGGCGCGACGCCGTCACGCGCGCCCCGGTTCACTTCCATCGCCCGCTTCGTCATGGCCGCCAACGCGTCGGTCACCTTGCGGAACATCGTGTCGTCCGGGTACGTCCCGTCCTTGCGCAGCTTGCCCGACGGCAGGCCGGTCAGCAGTTCGATCCCCTGCTCGATGCTCGATACCGCGAAGATGTGGAAATCGCCGGCGCTCACGGCGCTCACGACCTCCGGCTTCAGCATCAGGTTGCGCACGTTGTCCCGGGGGATGATGACGCCCTGCTCGCCCGTCAGACCGCGTGCCTTGCAGACGGCGTAGAACCCCTCGATCTTCTCATTGACGCCGCCGATCGCCTGCACCTCGCCCAACTGGTTCACCGATCCGGTTACGGCGAACCCCTGCTTGAGGGGCACGTCGGTGATCGCGGAAAGCAGCGCGTACAGCTCGGTTGAGGAGGCGCTGTCGCCATCCACTTCGTCATACACCTGCTCGAACGTCAGGCTCGCGGCGAACGACAGCGGCTGCCGGTGTGCGAACTTGCCGTTGAGGTAGCCCTGCAGGATGAGGAAGCCCTTGCTGTGCGACGGCCCGCTCTTCTGGATCTCGCGCTCAAGGTTGATCACCTGCCCGCGGCCCATGCTGACGCGTGCGGTGATCCTTGAAGGGCGCCCGAACGAGTAGTCGCCCAGGTCGAAGATGGACAGCCCGTTCACCTGTCCGACGGCAGATCCGGCGACATCGACCTTGATCGTCCCGTTCGTGATGAACTCCCGCAGGCGTTCTTCGACCAAGTTCGACCGGTAGACCTTCTGCTCGATCGCCTTCTCGACATGCCGCGCCGCGACGGCCGCGCTCTGCTCGGAGCAGGCCCAGTAGTCCGATTCCACCAGCAGGTCGACGACGTCCATCATACGGAGCGAGAGCTTGCCCTGATCGGCGACCATGCGTGAACTGTGTTCGATCACGTGTGCCACCGCCGCGCTGTCGAAGTGCCGCATGCCGAGCTCCGCGACCTGTTTCGCGACGAAGCAGGCGTAGGCACGCAGATGCGCCTCGCTTCGATCCACATCGGTCGCGAAGTCGGCCCTGGACTTGAACAGCTTCTTGAAGTCCTCGTCGACCGACTGCAGGAGCTGGAAGACCCTGCCGGTGCCGATCATGACGACCTTCACATTGAGCGGGATCGGCTCCGGCGACAGCGTCGTGGTAGGGATGGCGCTGAACTGCTCACCCATGTTCTCGAGCCGCAATTGACCCGTGCGCAGCGCGCGCTTCAGCGCGTCCCAGACCAGTGGCTGTGTGAGCGCGTCCAGCGCCTGTACGACCAGGAAGCCGCCGTTCGCCCGGTGCAGCGCCCCGGGTTTGATCATCGTGTGGTCCGTCAACATCGACCCGAAGCTCGACCGATAGTCGATGCGCCCGAACATGTGGTAGTACGAAGGGCTCTCCTCGAACACTGCGGGCGCGATTGCGCCTGCCGCGTGCGTGACGATGACGTTGACCTTGTAGCGTTCGAACACACCATCGCGTGGCGGTGCGGGCAACCCCGGGATGAACGGGGGCGGCTGCTGCGCGTCATCGGGCGACCGAAACGCGTCGATGTGGTCGACCATGTCCGCGCCGAGAGCATCGATGAACTCGACGGCGCCGGGTTCGGTGTGGTAGTCGTGCTTCAACTCCTCGAGGCGTGGCGAGAGAATGGCCACCATGACCTGCTTATCGAGCTCCGCCAAGAGGGCGTGCGCACCGCGATCGAGCCGGCGCAGCTGGGGCGCCATCTGCGCGATGATCGAATCCAGCTCGGCTGTGCGGGCTTGCAACTCGTGCTTGCGCTCGTCCGTGAGCGCGTCGTATTGCTCTTTTGTGATCGGCGTCCCGTCGATCAGGGGAACGGTCGTGATGCCCATTGGTGTGACGTTGACGCCGAGGCCCCGTTCCGCCCCTTCCTTCTGCATGGCTTCGAAGAACTGCTCCCGCTGAGCCACGACCTCCCTGCCCACCTGGTCGCGGCGCTGGATGTATTCGTCGCTCTCGAACGCACGCGGCACCTCGGCGCGCACGGCATCGACCAGCTCGGCGACGTCGTGGCTCAGCTGGTGGCCGCGGTCGGGCGGCAGGCTCAGGGCGCGCGGCCGAGCCGGGTCCCGAAAATTGAAGACGTAGCACCAATCCCGAGGAGCGGCTCGGGCGGGCGCGATGCGTGCGATCTGCGTCCTGACTTCGTTTGAGCGGCCTGTTCCGGCAGGCCCGGACACAAACACGTTGAAGCCGGCCGCCTCGATGCTCAAGCCGAAGTCGAGCGCACGGACGGCGCGTTCCTGACCCACTGTCCCGTCCAGCGGCGCCAGCTCGGCGGTCGTCTTGAACTTCAGTGTTCTCGGGTTGCAGTCGCGCCGCAGCTGTTTGACTGGCACCCGCAACGATCGCGTCGCCGTCCCGGCCATGCGTCCCTCCTGATTCCCGGTCATCGTACCGGAGCCATCCCTGAGGGCGAGCACGGCCCCGTCGTCGATTCAGCGCCAGCGCCCGATCGGGATGCGATGAGAACATAGCGATCCTGGTCGCTTTGGCACGGGGAGCCAGGGTGGGGATGGAGCCGCTGCGCGAGCGGCGTGCGCGGCCGCGACGCGGCTCCAGCAGAGCGCCCGCGAGGCACCGGGGGTTCTCGCGGAGCGGTCAGCCGTCGGCCGGCATGGTCATTGCGTCGCCCGGTGTGCGTGAGGGCGCACGAACGACGCGGGGATTCCCGGCGCCTGCGTCGGCCAGCGGCAACGTGAACGCGAAGGTCGTGCCGCCGCCCGGTGGCGATTCGACGCGAATCTCTCCACCGTGGGAGCGCACGATCTCCCGCGAGATCGCCAGGCCCAGCCCGGCGCCGCTGCCGGCGGTTTCGTCGTTGCCGCGGTAGAAGCGGTCGAACACGTGGGGCAGATCGTCCGGTGCGATGCCAGCGCCTTCGTCCGATACGGAGAGCTCGACCGATCCGTCCGGCGCGCTGCGAGCGCTCACGGTCACGACGCCGTCGCGGTGGGAATGGCGCATCGCGTTGTCGATGAGGTTGCCCAGCACCTGCTCGATGCGGTCGAAGTCGGCGCTCACGACGTCCTCGCGCTGCAGTTCCGTGCGCAGGTGCATGCCCAGCTCTTCCGCGCGTATGGCGAACACGTCGCCGACGTGCGCCAGCAGCTCCGAGACGCGCACGGCCGCCACGTCCATGCGCTGCTGCCCCGATTCGATGCGCGACAGGTCGAGGAGCTCGCCGACGAGATGCAGCAGCCGCCGGGACTCCACGTCGATGACGCGCGCGCCGCGTGCGCGCTCCTCGGGCGTATCGAGCGTCCCGTCGTGCATCGCCTGCGAGAAGCCGCGGATCGATGTCAGCGGCGTCTTCAGCTCGTGCGATACATTGGCGAGGAACTCGCGCAAGGCGCGCTGGGACAGCTGCACCGAGTCGGCCATGGCGTTCACGTCGGCGGCGAGCGCCCGCACCTCGCTGGGACCCGAGATTGGCACGCGCTCGCCATAGTCGCCGTGAGCGACCGCGCGGATTCCGCTGGTCACCCGGCCCATCGGGCGGTACAGCGAAGCCCAGAGGATCAAACCGGCGATGAGCGCCGCCGCCAGCCCGATGGTCCCGGCGAAGAACAGTCGCTGCCTCAGTTCGCTCTGCACGTCCGGTCCTGCCGAGGGTGGGAGGGCGACGACAATCGCAGCGATGCCTGCTTGCTGCAGGCGCACGGCCGCGGGCAGCGGCACGGTGACGAACAGGAGCGTCTGCCCATCGACGGTCGTGTGCTTCTGTTCGGAGAGTTGCGAGAAGTTCGGTCCGCGCTGCGGTGGCGGCGGCACCTCGAAGTGTTCGTCGAGCAGTCCGTCGTCGGTGGTCGCTTCGCGGATCACGTTCCCCTGGCTGTCCAGCAGCAGGACGCTGACGCCCGTGTCCTGGTGCTGCAGGCGCAGGTACTCCAGCAGGTCTGCCCTGAGGCGAGCGCCGCCCCGCACGGTGCCGGTGCCGGCCGGATTGAGCGTCAGGTTGTAGTAGATCGGCGCGGCCACCTGATCGAGCGTGCTTTGCTGCACGTCGAAGAGGCATCCCTCACCGGCCGGATAAGACTGGAGCTTGTGAATCCCGGTCCGCTGCCGTTTCCGGATGATTGCTTCGACATCGTCTTCAGCAAGGACTCGATTTTTCACATCGGCGACAAGGAGGGCCTGTTTCGCGAAGTGGTGAGGGTGCTGGGGCCTCGAGGCACCTTCCGCGAAGCGCGGGCCGACCTGGCTCCGGGTCCGGATCCCCTTATACAGCGCGACCCCGCGCTCTTTCTCCGGGTGCGCCTCTCGGGCCTTCCAG
>CAYQZE010000040.1:0-24227 GCA_964421985.1 uncultured Dehalococcoidia bacterium
CGCAGCTAGGGAAGAGCGCGGCACACGCGACTATTGCCACGACGAGTGCTGTGCGCATCTTCACGCAGCCCTCTAATTGAGGTCACCGTTCTGCCCTGCGGACGCGCTGTCGTGAATGCAGTGGAAGCCCGTGACGCGCACCAGCATCAGCGGTAACTACGACAATGTCAAGCTCGCGATGGATCTGAACCACTGTGGATCGACGCGCGAGCAACCATCGAGCAGCCATGGGCGTCCGATCCCGCACAGGAGCGGAGGAGAATTCTGGTGGTCCGGGGACACGATGGCGGAATCGTACGGGAGAGCGCAGGCTGGCTGCCCATCGCCGTGCGCGGCGGCAGAAAGGGCGATCGCCGACCGGTACGCGCGCTCGACCTGTAGCTTCATCGGGGGCGGATCGCCGATACTGTCGCTCATGGAACCACAGATCGCGCCTGACACAACGAGCCTTACCGAGCCGCCGGTCGCCAAGCGGATCGCGAAGGTGACCGAGATCCACGGAGAGCGCCTCGCCGACGAGTACGCGTGGCTCCGCGACAAGCCCAACCCCAGCGTCGCCTCATACCTCCAGGCGGAGAACGCCTACGCCGAAGCCATGCTCGCGCCCACGAAGGCGCTGCAGAACGAACTGTACGACGAGATGCTCAGCCGCATCAAAGAAACCGACCTGTCGGTGCCCTACCGCGAGGGCGCGTACTACTGGTACGCGCGCACCGAAGAGGGCAAGCAGTACCCGATCCTCTGCCGTCGCCGCGAGACCGATGGGCCCGAAGAGATCACGCTCGACGTCAACGAGCTCGCCGCCGGTCAGCCATTCATGGCGCTCGGCGCCTACACCCCCAGCGACGATGGCCGCCTCCTCGCCTACTCCACCGACAACACCGGCTTTCGTCAGTACACCCTCCACGTCAAGGATCTCCAGACCGGCGAGCTGCTCTCCGAGCGTATCGAAAAGACTGGCTCCATCGTCTGGGCGGCCGACGGCAAAACGCTGTTCTACACCGTCGAGGACGCCGCAAAGCGACACTACCGCCTCTATCGACATCGACTCGGCGAGCACGATGATGTCCTGATCTACGAAGAGCGCGACCAAATGTTTGAACTCGACGCGCACCGCTCGAGGACCCGCGCCTGCATCTTTCTCGATGCGCACAGTCACACGACATCCGAGGTCCGATACCTTCGCGCCGATCAACCGGAGGGCGACTGGACCCTCGTTGTGGAGCGCGTCCCTGAGCACGAGTACACGGTCGCCGATCACGGCGATCAGTTCTACATCCGGACGAATGACGCCGGCCGAAACTTCCGCATCGTCACGGCGGCGGTCGCCGACCCGGGGCGTGAGAGCTGGCGCGAGGTCGTCCCGCATCGCGACGGCGTGATGCTCAGGGCGATCGAGCTCTTCGCGCACCACTACGTGCTCTGCGAGCTTGAAGGCGGCCTGCCGCACTTCCGGATCACGGATCTGCGAACGGATGAGTCGCACCGCGTCGCATTTCCAGAGCCGGTGTACTCGGCGTTGCCGTCGGCCAACCGCACATGGGACACCGCCACGTTCCGCTACGACTACCAGTCGCTCGTCACGCCCGAGTCCGTCTTCGACTACGACATGCAGTCGCGTGAGATGACGCTGCTCAAGCAGAAGGACGTGCTGGGCGCATACGATCGCGCGCGCTACACCTCGGAGCGCATGCTCGCAACGGCGTTGGACGGCGAGCGCGTGCCGATGTCGCTTGTCTATCGCAGCGACATAGCGCGCGACGCGTCCGCGCCCGCACACCTCATCGCCTACGGCTCATACGGCTACCCGTACCCCATCACGTTCGACTCCAACCGGCTGAGCCTGCTCGACCGCGGCTTCATCTTCGCCGTCGCTCACATCCGCGGCGGTGGCGAAATGGGTAAGCGCTGGCACGACGAGGGACGCATGGCCGCGAAGATGAACACCTTCACCGACTTTATCGCCGCCGCGGAGACGCTGATCGAGCGCCAATACACGGCCAGCGATCGGCTGTCCATCGAAGGAGGCAGCGCCGGCGGGCTGCTCATGGGCGCCGTCGCCAACCTCCGGCCCGATCTGTTCGGCGCCATCGTCTCGCACGTGCCGTTCGTCGACGTCCTCAACACGATGCTCGACGCAACGCTACCGCTTACCGTGGCCGAGTACGAAGAGTGGGGTAATCCGAATATCAAGGAACAGTATGACGTGATGCGCGCGTACAGCCCGTACGACAACCTGGAAGCGAAGCCCTATCCCTCCATGCTCGTGAAGACGTCGTTCAACGACAGCCAGGTGATGTACTGGGAGCCGGCGAAGTATGTCGCCAGGCTGCGCACGCTGAAGACCGGGGATACGCCGCTGCTGCTCATCACCAACATGGCCGCCGGCCATGGTGGCGCGTCCGGGCGCTATGACCGCCTCCGGGAGATCGCCCTGGACTACGCCTTCATCCTCACGCAATCCGCCAGCGTCGGACGATCGAGGACGACGATGCGCCGCAAGTCGTGACGCTACGCACCAGGCCACGATCGGTTCTTAGTGTGCGCCAACGACGCCACACTGGTCCGCAAGGCAGCTAACGATCAAGGCACAACAGCCGTTGGTCCATGCGGCCGCCCGTGGAGCTCATCACTCAACGCTCGGTACTGCTCCCGATCGATCTCGCCAGCGGCCAACCGACGCTTGAGCGTCTCTTCCGGAATATCCCCGCCCTGAGCTCTGTTGCTGAACGAGGTTACGAGGACGAATGCGCCGACAAGTACCAAGGTCCAGAACACTGCCATAGACAGCCACATGACGATCCACCACCCTCCGATGTAGTCTCCTGACATCATTGCGCGATCCTCTCTTTCCACTCACATCGTGGCGCTGCTCGTGACGACAATACAAGTGCCGTTCGTCACGATGCTTGGAACGCAGGGCAGGCGCGATTGAACCAAAGACCTGGGTTCAACTGATATCGTGAGCACGATGGCTCGTTCGCGACCCGGACTGCCGAGCGTCTGAATGCCATCCTGACCATTGTGGCGCGATCCCGAGTCATTGGATCGCGCGGTGCCGAAACTCGGAGTGCTCATCATTGTCCCACGAGCAGATGACGCATGCGCCTACACCTGGGCGGCTCACAGTTAGCCTGGAGAACCTCTACTGCCTGGCCTGCGGCGAGGAGCTAGAGAAACATCTATCTGCTAATCCGCACATCACCCGCGCCCGCGTCGACTTCGATGCCCGGACGGTCGATCTCACGTATCACTCGGGCATGATCGATGAGCCCGCAATCCGCGCGCTCGTCACCGAGAGCGGCCGCTGCACGTGCGCCGGCGAGGGTGACCAGGGCGGGATGACGCACCTCAACCATCGTGCCCAGATGGCGCCGATGGCGATGGGCGGCGCGCACGACAAGATGCAGTACGAGATGCCGTCGACTGCGGCGCACTCGGAACACGACGCCGGGCACGCGAAGGCTATGGCGCATGCGGGCATGGACCACGACATGTCCGACCCGAAGATGGCGAAGGCCATGGAGCGCGACATGCGGGACCGCTTCTTCGTTGCGCTGCTGCTGACGATGCCCACAGTCCTCTATTCGCCACTCGGCTCGGACTTCCTGCACATCGACCTTCCGCCGGGACCGTTCGCAATGAACTGGATCATGCTGGTCCTGTCGACGCCCGTCGTCTGGTGGGCCGGCTGGGTCTTCATCGCCGGCGCCGGCCGGTCGCTACGCCATCGTTCGCTCAACATGAGCGTCCTCATCGCCACCGGTGTGCTAGCGGCCTGGGCGTTCAGCCTCGTGATCACGCTCGGCGATCTCGGCGAGACGTTCTTCGAGGCGGCCGCGATGCTCGTCACGTTTGTGCTCTTCGGGCATTGGATGGAGATGAAGTCGCGCCGCGGGACGACCGACGCTTTGCGCGCGCTATTCGACCTCGTGCCGCCGAAGGCGATGGTGATGCGCAACGGCGCCGCGGTCGAGATCGCTACGAGCGGGATCGTCGTCGATGACCGCGTCGTACTGAGGCCAGGCGACAAGGTTCCGGTGGACGGAGTGATCGAGTCTGGGCAGAGCGCCATCGATGAAGCGCTCGTCACCGGTGAATCGGTGCCGAAGGACAAAGGTCCAGGCGACCAGGTGATCGGCGGCTCGATCAACATGACCGGCTCGGTGATCTTCAGGGCTACGAGGATTGGCGCCGACACGGCACTCGCCCAGATCGTGAAGCTCGTCGAGGAAGCGCAAAGTTCAAAGGCGCCGGGCCAGCGGCTCGCCGATCAGGCGGCGCAGTACCTCGTGATCCTGGCGGTCGGCTCCGGCATCGTCACGTTCGTCGCCTGGTATGTGATCGGCGGCGAGACCGCCCTGTTGTCCCTGACCTTCGCCATCTCCGCCGTCGTGATCGCATGTCCCGACGCGCTCGGACTGGCGACGCCTACAGCCGTTGCCGTGGGTACCGGCCTTGGCGCCAAGCACAACATCTTGATCAAAGACGCCGCCACGCTCGAAGGCATCTCCCGCGTGACGGCGGTGGTGCTCGACAAGACAGGCACGCTGACGGAAGGCAAACCGCAGGTGACCGCCGTCATCGCTCAAGGTATCGAGGAGAACGAACTGTTGCGTCTCGCGGCGTCCGCCGAGGGCGGCTCGGAGCATCCGCTCGGCCAGGCGCTTGTCGAAGGCGCCCGGTCCCGCTCGATCTCCGTGCCGCCGGCGGAATCGTTCCTATCCGTCGCCGGCATGGGTTTGGAGGCAACCGTCGATGGACACAAGCTATTGGTCGGGAACCGCAAGCTGATGGAGGACCGCGGGCTGTCGCTGGACGGGCTCCTGACAAACGCAGCAGACCTCGCCGAGCGGAGGAACACGCCGATGTACGTGGCGGTGGACGGCAAGCTCGCCGGCATCGTCGCGGTGGCCGACACGATCAAGCCCACCGCGCAACGGACTGTGGAGCGCCTGAACCAACTCGGCATCGAGCCGGTAATGATGACAGGAGACAACGAGCGGACGGCCCAGTCCATCGCTTCGCAACTCGGCATCGACCGCCTGTTCGCGGACGTCCTCCCGGCAGACAAGGCCCGATACGTGAAACAGCTGCAGGACGAGGGAAAGGTCGTAGCGATGGTGGGCGATGGCGTCAATGATGCGCCCGCGCTTGCCCAAGCGGACATCGGTATCGCCATTGGAGCGGGCACCGACGTCGCCATCGAGACTGCCCGAATCGTGCTGATGAAGAGTGATCCGTTCGACGTGCTGCGTGCGATCCGGCTCAGCCAGGCGACGGTGACGAAGATGAAGCAGAACCTCTTCTGGGCGAGCATTTACAACGTCCTCGCCATCCCCGTCGCCGCCGGAGTGCTCTATCCTTCGTTCGGCATCGAGCTGCGGCCGGAATGGTCCGCGCTGCTCATGTCTGTAAGCTCGATCATCGTCGCGACGAACGCGGTTCTGCTCAAGCGCGTCGACCGCGAGCTTGGGGAGCCGTAATCCGTTTGATCATCTGCGGAGGTTCTCGCCACCCGAATACGGGACGGGACGCACAGCATGACCACCAGTGTTCGCTTCCTGCTATCCGGAGCATGCAGTTTCAAGACGGATCTGCTGATCGCGAACCTAATCCGGCGGTCGGCAAATCTCATGGAGACGCCACTCACGCCGCGTTCCGTCTGGTGGCACCCCCGGCAGGATTCGAACCTGCGACCGTCGGATTAGAAGTCCGGTGCTCAGCGCCTGACGACGACGCACACGACGGCACAATCGTGGGGATAGGCCCGGACGTGTCCGACCGTCGACGGTGCGATCAGTACAGGTCGCGGTTGTACTCCTCCAACGCCTCGTCGATGGCGCTGACTGGAGCATCGAGCTTCACATGGTCGCGTAGGATCGCGGCGAACGAGGGCTGTTCGTCTTTCGGCATCCATCCGGCCGTGTCCCACAGGCCGGCACGGAGTACGCATCTCGGACAGTGCATGAAAGCTTCTTCGATGTGTACGACGATCGCGAGTTCCGGTGCCTTACCCTTCATCGCGAGGAGTTGGCGGAGATCTTCATCGCGCCCGATTTTAGCCCGTCCGTTGACTCGCAGCGTCCATTCAACGCCCGGGATCAGGAAGAGGAGGCCGGCCCTCGGGTTCTCGATGATGTTTCGCAGCGAGTCCGCACGACTGTTGGCGGCGGCGCAGATGGATGCGGTTCTCTCAGGACGCCCTTTGTCCTAATAAGGCAGGCACCCGTCCATAGTCGTCCGCCCGGGTTGCTGTCACGGTTGCTGTCAAACGCAGAAAACGGACGCCTCCGAGAGTCGGAAACAGCCGTTTTCAGGTTCAAAACGATGGAGGCGACGACCGGATTCGAACCGGTGATGGGGGTTTTGCAGACCCCTGCCTTACCACTTGGCTACGTCGCCGGGTCCGCCTGCCGCTCGAAGACGAATCCGCCCGGCGGAACTCGGGCGGACGCGGCCGAATCTGCGTGATTGGTGCCGAGGAGGAGATTTGAACTCCTACACCCTTGCGGGCACGGCCCCCTCAAGACCGCGTGTCTGCCTATTCCACCACCTCGGCGCAAGCTGGCACTGCGGCGCAGCGTATCAGCAGTATAGTCGGTACACATTCCCCGGCAAACGCAGGCGTCGCGCGGCCAGAACGGCTCGTTGCCGCGAGAAACGCGGGCGCAAGCCCGGCCCGCTCCGGCCGCCGTTTCGGCTGGCGATCAGGGCTCCTCGGTGGGTTTGAAGACGGGCGTCGACGTGGCCTTTGGTGTGGGTGTTGGGAAGGCGCTGCCCTTACCCACAGTCACCGTCACGAACGTCGAGAGTTCGCCGCGTTTCTTGTCCTCCACCACCACGCGCAGGGTGTACGTGCCGTCGGCGAGGCCCGCCAGATTCCACAGCGCCAGGCCGCCGCCCGGCTGCGGCCGATCGGACCGCACGATCAGCTTCCATTCGAGTGGCGGCGCGCCCAGCCCGAATTCCACGCGAAACGCCGTGAAGTCAGCAGAGTTGGCCTTGCCCGTGATCGAGACGTAGGTCTTGTCCTTCAGCTTGTCGCCCTGCTTGGGCGAAAGGATCTGCACGGGCGCCTGCCCCGTGCTCTTGTCCGTGGGTGCAGTGCCGGCGTTGAGGAACGTCGCCCACTCTTCGGCCTGTGTGCGGGCGAACCCCTGCACGCCCTCCGGGATCGCCAGCCCGAAGCGTTCTTGCACAAACTGCGGCGGCGTCAGCTCGGTGGCGATCAGCCCGTCACGGATGTCGACTTTCACCTTCCGCCACCAGTCGTCGTCCTTCTTGGGCGCGGACGCGTCGGGCAGCAGGTTCTTCACCATCCGCCCGCAGCTGTCGTTCGCCTTCAGGCCCGACGGCGTGCAGGTGTCCACCGTCGAGAGTCCCGGCGGGCGCTGGAAGTCGCTGGACGGCGTATCCGCGAGCGCATCGATCATGAAGTCCCGCACGGCGCGATACGAAATCGACGTCGACAGGATGTTGTGCACTGGCGAATTGTCGGCGTTGCCGGCCCAGACGCCGGCGACCAGGTCGGGTGTGTAGCCGTACGTCCACGTCTCGCCGATCGCGTGGCTGTCTTCGAAGGGCTCGCTCGTGCCCGTCTTGACGCCCCACGGACGCCCGATGCTCAGCGCGCCGCAGCCGTACGTGAGGCAGAAGGCGCCCGGGTCGGAGAGGATGCTGGTGATCTGGTAGGCATTCTGCGGCTCCACCACCTTCTCTTCCTGCACCTTCACCCGATGGTCCTCCGTCTGAGGGTAGAGCACCGTATCGTCCTGCCGTGTGATCTGCAAAATCGACACCGGGTCGAGCTTGCGGTTGCCCTCATCCAGCGTCAGCCGCGTCGGCACGCCGCGCATCACGCCGTTCGCCGCGAAGACGCTGTACGCATAGGTGACGTCGACGAGCTTCACGTCGATGCCGCCGACCGTGATCGATGGTCCGAATCCGCGCCCGTCGAGCCCCGTGATGCCGAACTTCTTGTACGTGTCCGCCACGTTCTGGATGCCGACCGTCGCGGCGACCTTCACCGCCGGAATGTTCAGCGAGTTGCCCAGCGCATCACGCGCGCTGATCGGCCCGTGGAAGTCGCCGCTGGGGTTGCGGGGCGTGAAGGTCTTGTCGTCCTGGTCCGGGAAACTGACGGGCGTATCGAGGATCTCCGTGCCCGGTCCCCAGCCCAGCCGTTCGAACGCCGCCTCATACGTGAACGGCTTCAGCGTCGAGCCCGGCGAATTCACCGAGCCGGCGTTGTCGTTCCGCCCTTCGATGTCATCGCGGAAGTAGTCGCGCGAGCCGACGTAGGTGAGGATCTCCGACGTGCGCGGATCGATGGCGACGAGCGCGCCGTTGTGCGCGTCGGAGTCATCTTCGAACTCGCTGATCCAGCGCTCCAATGCCGCCAGCGCCTTCACCTGCAAGTCCAGGTCCAGTGTCGTGGTAACGCGCAGGCCGCCTCGGTAGAGCGCCTCGGTGCCGTAGTCATGTTCAAGCTGTGGCTGGATGTAATGGAAGACCCAGTGCGGCGCCTGCACCGGGAAGCGCTGCGCGACGATGCTCATCGGCGCGACGGTTGAGAGATAGAACGCGATGTCCGTCGCATCGACGGTCGTACCATCGTCGTTTACCTGGAACCGCGAAGCAGGCACCTTCTTACCGTCCGACTCGACCTCGACGCGCGCGCGCGACTTCATCAGGCGCAGCACCTCGTTGCGGCGCTCCGTCGCCGCTTGCGGCTCGTTCACGGGATCGTACTTCGATGGCCCGGCGGGGATGCCCGCGAGCATCGCCGCTTCCGGCAGCGTCAGGTCCTTCGCGTGCTTGCCGAAGTAGCCCAGCGACGCCGCCTCGACCCCGTTATACAGCCCGCCGTACGAAATCTGGTTGAGGTACCACTCCAGGATCTGGTTCTTCGAGTGGCGGTTGGAGAGTTCAAGCGCGTAGATCGTCTCCTTCATCTTCCGCTTGTAGGACCGCTTGTAGCGGTCGTCGGGTGAGATGTAGACGTTCTTCACCAACTGCTGGGTGATCGAGCTGCCGCCCGTGGTGTTGCCGGCGTCGGCGCTACGCAGACGCAGCGCCTCCAGGCCGGCGCGCAACAGACCTCGCGTGTTCACGCCGGGGTTCGACCAGAAGCTGTCGTCTTCCGTCGAGATCGTCGCGGCGATCATCCACGGCGATATCTCCTCGAGCTTCACCGGCGAGCGCAGCCCGGAACGGTCGTCGACGTACTCGTACAGCAGGTTCCCTTTGCGATCGAAGATCTGTGCGCCGCCGGACGGCTGCTGCGCGATCACTTCGTCAGGCGGCTTCAAGCCGTCCGCATAGGAACGATAGACCCCGAACCCGGTGCCGCCCGCGATGGCGACGCCGATCACCCCGAGGCCGGTGACGCCGAGCAGCGCCTGCAACCAGCGCGAAGGCGCGCCGCTGCCGCCGGTGCCGCGTCGCGCCGCGGTGCGCAACCTGCTTCGTAACAGTCGCCTCGTGGCCAGATTCCTTGCCAACCCTGTCTCCCGTGTCTCCCGCTACCCCGCGCCGCCCGCCACGGCCGCTGATGCTGGCTTCTCCAGCACGACGAAGTGCGAGAGCCCGAACATCTTCAGCGGCGTGTGCTCCGCGCGATGGAGCGCGGCTCGCAGCGCGCGTCCGAGCCACTTCCGGCGCGCGATGATGTTGTCGAATCCCGGATACACATACGCCTCTACGCGGACGCGCGCGTCGAGGTTCCGATATGTGCGCCGGATGCTTGCTCTTGTATACGCCCGAGCGTGCGGGACCAGCCTGTTACGGAGGGGGTTCGGGAGCCAGTTCACGAACGGGATGTTGCCAAAGATGAACCTTCTCCCCAGATAGACGCCGTGCGTCTCGAACGGATAGAGGCGATTCGGCGCGTAGATGACGATATGCCCGCCCGGGCGGATCACCCGCAGCGCCTCCGCCAGCGTCGCGGCGTCGTCGCGGACGTGTTCGATCACCTCGTTCAGCACCACCACGTCGAAGGCGGCGTCCCGAAACGGCAACGTCTCGCTGGCCGAGAGCATCAGCCCCGGCGTGGTACGCGCACCTTCGCGCAGGCGTTTCTCATCGATATCGATGCCGTAGACCCGGTCGCTGAACTCGCGGAACTTCCGCACGTACACGCCCAGCCCGCAGCCGATGTCGAGGATGCGCGCGCCTTCGAGCGGTGCGAACTGGCGGATGAGGTTGAGCCGGCGGTCCTGCCCGAACCGCCAGACGAAGCTTGGGTTCCCGAGCGCGACTTCGGCCCGGTCGGGCGCTATCACCATGTGTCCTTCCGACGGGTCTGCCCCTCGAAATGGTAGCAGATGCGGTTCAGCACCTCCTGCGCCCCGCGCCGTTCCGTGCGGCATCGCCAGCCGCTAACCTGTGCGCATGAAGCTGGATCACGACGTTGTCACACATATGGCAAAGCTGGCGCGCGTTGAGCTGAGCGCCGCCGAAGTGGAGGCCTTCTCCGAGCAGCTGTCAGAGATCATCGGGCACTTCGACGCGCTGAACGCCGTCGACACCGAAGGCGTCGAGCCGACCGCGCATACGTTGCCGATCCGCAACGTCATGGCGGTGGACGCGTCGCGCCCCTCGCTTCCGCGGGACGAAGTGCTGGCGCTCGCGCCCCATACCGAAGATGGCTACCTGCGCGTGCGGGCGGTGCTGGAATAGCTATGCCCGAGCTCTACTATCTGAGCATCGCCGAGGCCGCGGATGCTCTGTCCAGGCGGGAGATCTCCTCGCGTGAGCTGACGCAGGCGGTGATCGAGCGGATCGCCGTTGTCGAGCCGCGCGTGCGCGCCTACCTTTCGCTCACCACCGAGCGCGCGCTGGCCCAGGCGGACGCGGCCGACGCTCGATTGGCCGCGGGCGAGCGCGGCCCACTGCTCGGCGTGCCGGTGGCGATCAAGGATCTGCTGACCACGAGCGGCGTCACCACCACCTGTGGCTCGAAGATGCTGCAAAACTTCGTGCCGCCGTACGACGCGACGGTGGTGTCGCGGCTGTTCGCCGCCGGCGCGGTGATGGTCGGCAAGACGAACATGGATGAGTTCGCGATGGGCTCATCGACCGAGAACTCCGCGTATCATCCGACGCACAACCCATGGGACCTGACGCGCGTGCCCGGCGGTTCGTCCGGCGGGTCGGCGGCGGCTGTGGCAGCGGGCGAGGCGATCTACGCGCTCGGCTCCGACACCGGCGGCAGCATCCGTCAGCCGGCAGCGCTGTGCGGCGTCGTCGGCATGAAGCCGACGTATGGCCGCGTCAGCCGCTTCGGGCTCGTCGCGTTCGCCAGTTCGCTCGACCAGGTCGGTCCGTTCACGCGCACCGTGCGCGACACCGCGATCGTACTGAACGCCATCTGCGGCCACGACGCCTGCGATTCAACATCGGCGCCGCTGGACGTGCCCGACTTCACCGCCGATCTCGATCGCGGCGTCCAGGGGATGCGGATTGGCGTCCCGAGGCAGTACATGCCGGCGACGCTCGACCCCGGCGTACGCGCGCGCGTCGACGAAGCGCTGGCGGCGCTCGAAGCGCGGGGCGCGATCATCGACCGCAGCGCCGAGCTGCCGAGCACGGAAGCGGCGCTCGCCGTCTACTACATCATCGCGCCGAGCGAGGCGTCCGCGAACCTGGCGCGGTACGACGGCGTGAAGTACGGCTTCTCGTACCAGCAGGGCGAGAGCATGTGGGACAACATGGAGAAGACCCGCGGCCGCGGCTTCGGGGCAGAAGTCAAGCGCCGCATCATGATCGGCACCTACGCACTATCGTCAGGCTACTACGACGCGTATTATCTCAAGGCGCAGAAGGTGCGCACCGTCATCCGCCGCGAGTTCGATGCGGCGTTCGAGAAGTACGACGCGCTGGTCGCTCCCGTGACGCCGACAACCGCATTCAAGATCGGCGAGAAGACGGCCGACCCGTACGAGATGTACCTGAACGACGTGTTCACGCTGCCGGTCAACATCGCCGGCCTGCCTGGGCTATCGGTGCCGGCCGGGCTCGTCGATGGCCTGCCCGTCGGCCTGCAGGTGATCGGCAAGCCGTTCGATGAGGCGACGGTGCTGCGCGTCGCGCAGGCGCACGAGCGGTCCGCGCCGGCAAACATCAAACGGCCGCCGCTGTGAGAGCGGCCAGCCCGTCAGCTTGTCAGGTTGTCAGCAGGTCAGCGCGGCGGATCCCTGTTTAGTCTGCTGGTCGAGCGGGCTGGGAGACTTGGGCACATCCGTCCGGCGGGATAGCGCCGTACAGAGAGCGGTGTGAGGGGCCGAACGGGCCGCGAGATGTAGAAGGAGATGCAGCGTGAACATCGGACGATCGCGGACGAAACGAGCGAGCATGGCAGTGGCCACGCTTGCGGGCGCAGCAGCCTTGCTGGCCGCCGCATGCGGTGGCGGCACCAGCAGCGCTGACAAGACGGCCACGGCGGCCGCCAAGACCGGCGCGACGACACCGGCATCGACGAAGCCCGCGGCGACATCCGCCGCAACGAAAGCAGCGACTACGCCGCCGGCCGGAGTGACCACCGTCGCCACCGCCGCGGCGGGGGTGACGCCGCCGGCCGCCACGACCGGCGGCGGCGTGAAGGTCGCCGACTCCACACTCGGCAAGATCTTCGTCGACGCCAGGGGGTTCACGCTGTACACGTTCACGAATGATGTCGCCGGTAACGGCAAGAGCGCGGCTGAGGCCTTGACGGCGGTCTGGCCGCCATTGAGCCTCGACGCCGCACCATCTGGCGTCGCCGGAGCGACCGGCGCCTGGGCCGTCTTTACGCGCGCCGACGGCAAGAAGCACGTGACGTACAAGGGCCTGCCGCTGTACTTCTTCGTCAACGACAAGGCGCCCGGCGACACCAAGGGCGACAAAGTCGCCGGCGTCTGGTTCGTCGCCGTACCGTAATGGAGAACCACCTGTAGGGCTGTGAAGGGCGGTCGCCGCGGCGACCGCCCTTCGCGCTCCGCACGCTATCCTGCCGATGTGAAGCGAGATCACCCCGAGCGCTCGAACCAGGACGTCGCTACCAACGCGGTCGGCGCCATCCGCAATGGATAACGACGAGGAAGAGGGCTTGCGCGCCTTCAGCCTGACCGTCGGCGCTTACGCCGGCGCACGCTATCCTGACCGCCCGCAGTGGATCGAGCGCGACGGCGCCCGCAGCGAGATCGTCGCCGTAGAGACGCAGTGGCGCGAGGAGGAGCGGCTGGGCTTTCGCGTGCGCCTGGCGGACGGGTCGTCGCTTCTACTGTATTATGTGCCAGAGTTGGACCTGTGGTCGGGCGTCTGGCCGGATCGCGGGACGGAGGGCATGGTCCGCAGGAGGCCCTGAGCCCGGGCGGACAACTGACAGGCGTACGATGAGCGACGGTTCGACGACGCATCGCGGCAACATCTCGCAGCACGTCCAGGCGATCCCATCGTCCGGCATCCGGCGCTTCTTCGACCTCCTCGCCAGCATGGATGGCGTCATCTCGCTGGGCGTCGGCCAGCCCGACTTCGTCACCCCGAACCAGATTCGCCAGGCCGCGATCAAGAGCATCGAGGACGGCCAGACCCACTACACCTCCAACTACGGCATCGTCGAGCTGCGCGCCGCCATCTCGCGCCACGTCAACCGCCTCTACGGTGTGCGGTACGACGCCGGCACCGAGATCATCGTCACCGCCGGCGTCAGCGAAGGGCTGAACATCGCGCTCGAGGCGATCCTCGATCCGGGCGACGAAGTGCTGAGCCCCGATCCCGGCTACGTCGCCTACATGCCCTGTGTGCTGCTGGCGGGCGGCACCTACCTGCAGGTGCCGACGCGTGCGGAAGACGGCTTCCAGTTGCGTCCACAGGAGATCGAGCAGCGGATCACGCCGCGCTCGAAGGCGCTCCTCATCGGCTATCCGGCGAACCCCACCGGCGCCGTGATGAGCCGCGAGACGATGCTGGCTGTGGCGGAGATCGCCGAGAAGCACAACCTGTTCGTCATCTCCGACGAGATCTACGACCGGCTGGTGTACGAGACCGAACACGTCTGCTTCTCGACGCTGCCGAAGATGCGTGAACGGACGATCCTGCTCGGCGGCTTCTCGAAGGCCTACGCGATGACCGGCTGGCGCCTGGCCTACACATGCGCCCGCAGCGAGCTGACCGAAGCGATGATGAAGGTGCACCAGTACGTGATGATGTCCGCGCCGACGCCCGCCCAATTCGCCGCGCTCGAAGCGCTGAACTCCGGCGAGGAGGACGTGCTCGGCATGGTCGCCGAGTACGATCGCCGGCGAAAGCTCGTCGTCAACGCCCTGAATGCGATGGGGCTCGCCTGCTTCGAGCCGCGCGGCGCCTTCTACGCATTCCCGAACATCGGCAGCACCGGCATGAACGACGAGACGTTCGCCGAGCGGCTGCTGATGGAGGAGCGCGTCGCCGTCATCCCCGGCTCCGCGTTCGGCGAGGCGGGCGCCGGCCACGTCCGCATCTGTTACGCCGCAAGCTATGAGCAGCTGGAACAGGCGATGGAGCGGATGCGCAACTTCGTCTCGCGCAACCGCGTCAGCTCGAAGTAGACCGCATTTGGCGCACGCCGCCTCCGCCTTCGCGAGCAAGCGCCGCTCCTGATCCAGCTACGACGGGAGCGATCCAGCGACGAATCTCTGGGAATTTCCTGAGATTCCTTCGCGTGACCGCTTGACAAATGACAAAACGGGCGTATGATCGGCTCAGTCACTGCTTGACCCCCGTCAGCAGTCTTGGCGTCCGCCCATCCGGCGCGGTCGCCGATATTCGTGCGCGCGGGGCGATGTTATGGCGGGGGCCATCGCCTTCCCTCAGTCGTCGCAGCTGCTTGATCGCGCAGCCGGCCAGTTCTGGTCGGCTGTGCGCGTTCTTGCGACTCAACCTTGGGTCATCTTGTTCGCGACTCTCGCGAGTGCCGCTCTGTGGACGGCTGCTTGCAGCGACGGAAGTTCGCCAGTGGTAGCGCCCACGGCGGGGCCGCCATCCACTCCTGCGGCTGGGACGGCCCAAGCATTAGCCACGCCAGGCCCAACGCCCCTTACGAACCCAAGCGCCGGAGCGATACCGCTGGATGAGGTATGGGCGGTGGACATGCCGGGGACACGGCCCATCAACCGCACACAGGCCGGCGATCCCCCCACTTACACGGCGCCTGAGGGACAGCTGGCTGACGAGATCCTGGCTGCTCTGCGTAGGGGCGCGAGTGCATCCGACACGGGCGAGTGCTTCGCTGTAGCCGGCGAAGGCATGGACGCGCTGCGGGCGGTTCACGCCGTGCTCGTTGGTGGGAAGGTAAGACACACGTCTTTTGGGGCTGGCGAGCCGATTACGATCGCCTTCTTCTCTTACCCATACCCTTCCTACATTCACCTTGTCGGGGCCGAACAAGATCAGGCAATCCAACTGCAATTCGCTGTGGTTCCTCGCGAGACAAGAGAACCAACCGCCAACTTCGCGTTGGTTCCTGTGCAATTCGCGAAGATCGGAACTAGCCACGTGGGTGTCCGGCTGGAACATGAGCTCGCCGCGGCAACCACCCCGGTTCTTCCAAGGATTGTGTGTAGATCATTTTCGTTTGATGTGTCGCAGTAGGGCGGAGTCGCAAGTGCTGCTTGCCTGAGCAACCAGAGCGAAGTCGAAAAAGAGGAGTAGGGCCATGAGACCAACCCGTTTGGGAACAGCGATCATCGTTGCGCTCGCGTTGCTTCTAACTCAAGTAGTCGACTCGGGTGCCGATGGGCCGTCCACTTTGCCGACTGGGATTAACTCGCAAGGTCTGCAGGACACCCTCCTCGATCAGACCGGTATTGTGTTGACCGGCGCCGGGATCGGGATAGGACAAGTGGAAGAGCTTCGCCCAGGGCGGACTGCCAACCCTCCCATGGACAACGCAGCCAACAGCAATCCGAACGTGGCACCGGCCGGAGTGTTCCTGCGAAATGTCGCTGCCCTTCAGAATCAGAACATCGGTGATCACGCCGAAGGCGTAGCCGGGGTCATGATTAGCACAGGCCCGATTACAACATCCGTCGCGCCTGGCGCGCAACTCTATTCATCGGCGTACGTGACAAACGGCGTGAACCCGACGGGGTACCAGGCGGCCATTCTGGCATGGCGACGTGTGGCAACGGAAAACGCAGGCGATGTCCGAGCCATCAACAACAGCTGGGGCAAACCCACAGGCGACCCATTAGTCGTGAACGTAGCCCTGCTTGACGGAAACTTGCTCTTGACAACAGCTCTGGATTACTCGGCCATACGGCACGACACCCTACATGTCGTAGGCGGTAACGAGTTCAGCAGCGGGTTCCCCGTCCCATCGGACGAGTTCAATGGTATGACCATCGTGTACTCGCGGAGGGCCAGCGCCGCCAACCCTCCGGTCGTCGGTGTCGGCGACTTTCGCCAGGTGGACCCGGACAACAGGTTCGACCAGGATGCCGTCGGCGCCCGCCGGTCCAGTGACTTAGTAGCTCCAGGCAGAAGCATCACGACGCCGTCGGCACTTCTTAAGGGCCTCGGAGCGCTGGCCGAGCCTGACACCCAAATTTGGTCAGGGACCAGCTTTGCCGCTCCCCACGTGACCGGAACAGTGGCGCTCCTCCAGGAGTTCGGCGATCGCAGGATCACCGCAGCTCAACCGCGTTGGGACGGTAACGCTCGGGATCATACGGTCATGAAGGCCGTCCTCATGAACTCCGCGGACAAGATCCAGGACGGCGCCGTCCTCAACCCCGACCATCCGACGAGCGCGGCGAGCGGCCTCCGGCTAGGCATGGAGAAGACTATTCTCAATTGCACCACAACCACTACGCCAGCGGTCCCCGGTGCGTGCACGACGACCGCCAACTGGCTCGCCTCGGACGCGTACACCGATGCTTACAACCCAATGACGCAAACCGGTGGCCTGATCCCGCTGGACAACGAGATGGGAACCGGTCAGCTCAATGCCACAAGGGCGCTGAGGCAGTTCCGGCCCGGACGGTGGAGGTCGCTTGAGACGGCGACAGCCCTGAATCTCGATCTTGCGGTACCGCTCATCGGCTGGGATCGTGGTACCACCGACGGCGCAGCAGGAGGCGTCCAGAAGTACGTTCTGGATCACGCACTGGTCAAAGACGGCTTCATCTCGGTCACACTCGCCTGGGATCGCCGCGTGCAGCTCAACGACATCGATGCCGTCGGCAACACCGCCGGGGAATATGATGCTAATGAGACGTTCACGGTCAACGGCCTCACCGATGTGGATCTGTACCTGGTGCCCAAAGGCTCGGCCTCCATAGCGGACGCCGTCAACGCGTCTAGGAGCGCAGTGGATAGCGTCGAGCACATCTTCTTCCAGATCCCCAAGACGGGCGAGTATGAGATCTGGGTCCGCCAGGTCGACGCCTCGGCCGCCCAGCCCTACGGCCTCGCCTGGTGGGCGGTCGGCGTCGAGGACTACGGGGACGCGGACCCGCAGCACCCCACGAGGCGCGTCGACAACGGTCCGCGTCACGAAGACACGACGCGGGAATGGCTGGGCCAGCCGACCAACACGCACGCCCAGTCCGTCAGCGATGAGTTCGACGCGATCGACCCGGAAGATATCGACGGCCAGCCCAACTTGCGGGAAGACATCAACGGATGGGACCTAGACCGCTTCGATGATGGCGTCGTTTACTTCCCGCTAACCTACAAGCCCGGCGACCGCGGGAAGGTGGCGTTCAACGTCTGCGTGCAGGATCTGGGCGCACGCTACGTCCCCGCCGACCCCGACAAGCTGCTGTACTTGAACGCCTGGATCGATTGGAACACCAACTCCAACTGGGAGGAGGCCAACAGCGAACACATCATCGATGGCCTCAAGCTCGCCCCTACCGATGCCAGTAACTGGCAGTCGCGCGGCCTGCGCACGGGCACCACGACCGTGGCGCACATCGGTACCGCTGTCGACGGGAAATGCGGTCTCTACGAGGCGACGTTCGACGTGGGGACTATGAGCACCGGTAAGGTGTGGGCGCGGTTCCGCCTGGACTACGGAGAAGACGTCGGCCGCAACGACCCGCGCCCTCTCCTGGAGTCAGACGCCACGCTGCGCAATCCCACGCTCGCGCAGAACGTCATACAGCCGCCTGGCCTGAACCTGGGATACGCCCGCGGCCGGGCGCGCTTCGGCGAAGTCGAGGACTACCTGCTGGGCAGCGACTTCGGGGACGCCCCTGACACCTTGGGCGAGTACCCGACGCGAAAGGCAACGGGCGGGGCTCGTCACCTGAACTTCAACCGCGAGTGGTTGGGACCGCCCGGCACGTATGCTTCTGCGTCGCGCGAGATTGACGGCTGCGATACGTCAGGAGCGGAAGCGGACGGCGTCCCGAACCTCGACGCCGGCGGTTGCAACGGCTCTGACCGAGACGAAAAAGACGACGGAGCCACGTTCCCGCACTTCGCTGTCTCGGGAGCGCCCCTGTTCTTCACGATTGACGTCTCGGCAAAGGTCGATTCGATGGGATTTGCGAACCGAGGCCCTGGAGGGCAGAACTCGCCGGGCAAACAAACTATGCAAGACGACTGCTCCCTCGCCCCGATTCCGCCAACACCGTTTGCGAACCTGACCCCGCTCGGCGTCAGCGACCGCGTGCGCTACGCCGCGTGGGATCCCAAACGCCGACTGTACCTCAACGTATGGGCCGACTGGAACGCAAATGGCGTGTGGGAGGACGGCGAGCGCGTCCTCTACGGGGCGCTCGACCCTGAAAGGTGGGGTGCCGACACCAAATACACACTCGGCGAGCCGTTCACCGACAGCGATGGCAACGGAGTTCGGACGCCAAACGAACCCTTCACAGATGTGGCCGGTACACCGACGCAGCACCTCGCCTGCGAGGTGCCGGTGCCAGCTGGCGCTTCAGGCGACATCTGGTGGCGCTTCCGTCTCAGCTACGGCGAAGACCTGATTACTGACGAGACCGTGGCCAATTTCGCAAACGAAGCGGCCCGGGCGCTGGCTAAGAGCAAGGGCGGCGCCCTCTGGGGCGAGGTCGAGGACTACGCAATGAGCGTCGAAGCGCCGCCGCCGCCGCCCGTCGTCGAAGTGGGTGGCTTCGCAGATCTCCACATCGGCGGCGCCCCGCGCTCGGGCGCGCAAGATGCACAAAGCGGCTGGTCTCGCTCCAGTGACCTGACCGAGCCGATGGGCGTGGCCACCGCCGCCGCGGCGGCGATCGCGATGGCGACCGCGGGCTGGTACTTGCGCAGGCGCCTACGCCGGTAGGAGCTGACGTTCGTCGGGCAAAACAAGAAGGCCGCATCCATGGATGCGGCCTTCTCATGCTATGCGACTGATGCTCGCCCCGGCTCAGAAGCCGTCGTTGAACGTCTTGGGGTCGGCGCGGCCTGTCCAGCGCGACTGGGGGACGCTGCGCTCCCAGAGGTAGTCCTCGGCGGAGTTCGGGAACTCCTTTTCGGCGCCGCAGACCTTGCAACGGCCCAGGCTCATCTCGCCGTCCGGGCTGGCGATCACCCAGTGGTGCGCGCACCCCGGCGCGGCGACGGCTTCGGCCTGAGCGAGAGGCTGCTTGGCGATCTCCGTCTCGATCGCCTTCCCGGCTGTCTTTCTGGGCTTCTCTCTCGTGGCTATCTTTGCCATATTTCCACCTTCCGCCCCCTAAGCTCCCGTCTCAGGTAGTACGTCCGGAGTAGGGGATTGGTTGCGCCAGTATGGCACAGTACTTTATACCGTGTCAACTGCACATCATATCGTGAATGGGAAATCGCGCGATCTGCCCGACTCCGCCCTAAGATGCGGGATCGCTATACTGCACATACCCGCTCGAAACGGGCACGATGCATCACACAAAGACCGGTGGCGCCGCGGATGGCGCCCGACGCCGCTCCTACCTCATTCCCGTCACGGCGCCGGCCCCCGGCGCCGGCGTAGGCAGTCACCAATGACCGTCAGCGAACAAGACATCATGCGGGCGCTCAGCGCCATCGAAGACCCCGACTTGCACCGGGACATCGTGTCGCTCGGCTTCGTGCAGCCGCCCGAGATCGCGGGCGATGTGGTGAACGTCCGCATTGTGCTGACGACGCCCGCCTGCCCCGTGCGCGAAACGATCGAGCGTGATGCGCGCGAACTCCTGCTGGCGCTGCCCGGTGTGCGCGAGGCGAACGTGACGATGGAGGCGAAGGTGGCGCAGCATCGTGCGTCCGAGCGCCAGCCGGTGGAGGGCGTACGCCACCTGATCGCCGTCGCTAGCAACAAGGGCGGTGTCGGCAAGTCCACGGTGTCGGCGAACCTGGCGGTGGCGCTGGCCTCGCTGGGCGCGCGCGTCGGGCTGCTCGATGCCGACATAACGGGCCCGAATCTGCCGACGATGATGGGGATCGGCCAGGGCTCGCAGTTGGAAGCCGGCGGCCTGCGCGTCGACGAGCGCTACGGCGTCAAGGTCTGCTCCATCGGCTTCGTGCTGCCGCGCGGCACGCCCGTCGTCTGGCGCGGGCCGATGATCGGCACCGCGGTGCGCCAGCTCCTGCACGATGTGAGCTGGGGCGAGCTGGACTACCTGCTCATCGACCTGCCGCCCGGCACCAGCGACGCGTCGATGAGCATGTCGCAGGAGGCGCCGATCTCGGGCGTCGTGATCGTCAGCACGCCGCAAGATGTGGCGCTCGAAGACGCCGCCAAAGCGGTCGGCATGTTCGACAAGCTGAACGTGCCGATTTTCGGCGTGATCGAGAACATGAGCTACTTCGTCTGTCCGCACTGCAGCCAGCAGACCGAGATCTTCGGGCACGGTGGCGCGCGGGCAGCCGCCGAGGATCTGGGCCTGGAGTTCCTCGGCGAACTGCCGCTCGATCCCGACACGCGCCGCGCCGCCGACGAGGGCATGCCGATCGTCGTGAAGGCGCCGGAGAGCCCGCAGGCGCAAGCATTCATCGAAGTTGCAAAGAAGGTCGCCGCACGATGCAGCGTCCTGGAATACGCAGCAGCCTACGGCCCGTAGGGGGAGCATACGTTGGTCAAGTTTTTCGGTAAGACACGCATTTCACGCAAAGAAGCGGCGCCCAAGGCGGCTGCCGACACGCCGGCGCGAAACGGCGCAAAGAGTGAGGTCGGCGTTCCCGCCGCGAAGCCGCCGCCCGGACCGCCGGTGAAGGCTGTCGCCGTCACTGCGGCGCCCGAACCCGCAACGAAGCCCGCGCGCCGTCGCACGACCACGGCACGCCCGCCGCGTCGCGATTGGGCCGCCGAGGCAGCTGCAGCGCCGGTCGACGCGCCCGCGCCCGCGCCCTCGTCTCTGGCGACGGCGCCCGCGCTGCTCGCCGAAGCTGATCCGGCCACGCAGGCGAAGCGGCGCCGCGGCACCCGCGGCGGCCGCGGACGCAAGAAGCCCGGCTCGGCCGCCGCGAACGGCGACGCCGTAGCGCCGATCGAGGCCGCGAGAGACGGTGAGCCACTGACGCTAGAGGGCGCGATCGCGCACCAGTCGGCCGTGCTCGACGGGTTTGCGCGCGATATCACCGCGACGCTGAAGAAGCTCCAGACCACCGTCGCCGAGCTGCAAACACGCGCCGACCGCGCGCCGAGCACATCGACGGCGTACCCGCGCGTCGGCATCTTCGTCGATGTGCCGAACCTCATCTACGCGTCGGAGCGGCGCAACATCAACCTCGACTTCGGGCGCGTGCTCGACTACTTCACCCGCGGGCGGCAGCTGGTCCGCGCCAGCGCCTACGCTCCGATCAGCGACGACCCGCAGGCCAAGCTCGAGAGCCAGCGTTTCGTGCACCACTTCGTCGGCCATCCCTACCGCGTGATCACCAAGCCGCTCAAGCGCTTCTCCGACGGCTCGATGAAAGCCAACTTCGACATCGAGCTGGCGATCGACATCCTGACGATGTCGGAGCGGCTTGATGTCGTGGTGCTGATGTCGGGCGACGGCGACTTCCGCCGCCTCGTTGAATTGGTTGCCAGCCGCGGCGTGCGCGTCGAGATCGTCGCCTTCGCGGAGGCTGTGTCGACCGAACTGAAGGCCGTCGCCGACCTCTACATCGACATCGGCGCTCACCTGGACGACTTCAAGGCGCTGAAGTAGCCGCACAACCAGCACGCCGGGGTGGGCGCGCGGTCCGTCAGTCGATCACGGTCAGCGTGCCCAGCATGCTGTGGTGGATCGTGCAGTAGTAGTAGAAGACGCCCGTAGCGTCGAACGTGCGGGTATATGTCTCGCCCTTGCCCACAGTCTCGCTCGCGAATGCGCCGCGGTCGTCGGTGACGTTGTGGGGCAGGTCGCCGTCGAAGCTCCACGTCACCGTGGCGCCCTTGCTTACAGTGAGCGTGCGCGGCGTGAAGTCGTTGTCGATGACGCTGACACTGACCTCGCGTTCTGTGCTCGCGACCGGCGTCTGGCGCAGCGGCCTGCGCGTTGGCGCGCTCCCGCCCCCGCCATCCAGTGCCAGCCACAGCGCGGCGGCGACGACCACCACCAGACCCAGCGCGCCGAACCCCAGCGCACCGTTGCTCAGCCTGCCCGTACGCCGCCGGGCCTTCGTTTGTTTGCCCACACGCACTCCTGTCCTGCGAAGGTTCGCCGGAACGCGCGCCGCGCGGTAGGGCCGTTCGGCCGGTACCCCGCCGCCGTATCGCCATCGCGCTGGCCGGGGTATCATCGTCACCCATGGATCGCGACCAGATCAAACAACGTATCGCCGAGCACGGCGTCGAGACGGTGAAGATCGGCACGCCCGACATGGACGGCGTGTACCGGGGCAAGCGCCTGTCGACGAAGCAGTTCCTGGCGGGCTGCGAGGGCGAAGGCTTCGCGCAGTGCGATGTGCTCTTCGGCTGGGACATCGCCGAAGAAGTGATCAGCGGGCAGCGGCTCGCCATCGGCAGCGCCGATACCGGCTTCGCCGACATCCTGCTCCGCCCCGACCTCGCGACCTTCCGCATCGTGCCATGGGAGCCCGCGACCGCTGCCGTGATTTGCGATGTCTATTCGGAGCACGGCGAGCCTGTGGCAGTATCGCCGCGCACCGTCTTGCGCCGCGTGCTCGATCGCGCCGCCAAGCTCGGCTACACCGCGGCGATGGCCGTAGAGTTGGAGTTCCGCATCTTTCGTGAGGATCAGGAGACGCTGCGCGCGAAGAACTACAGCGATCTGCGTCCGCTCAACCCCGGCTACAACTGCTACTCGATCAGCCACGCCAGCATCGACGACGATGTGGTCGGCGCGCTGCGGCGCTACATGGACGCGTATGGCATTGAGATCGAGGGCTACAACCGCGAGCACGGCGAAGGTATGTACGAGATGAACCTTCGCTACGTCGACGCGATGGAAGCCGCCGACCGCGGCATGCTGTTCAAGAGCGGTGCGAAAGAGGTGCTGGCGCAGGCCGGCGTTGTGCCCACGTTCATGGCGAAGTACTCGGACCAGATGGACGGCTGTAGCGGGCACATCCACCAGAGCCTCTGGCGTGGCGACGTGAACGCGTTCTGGGACGCCGGCGCGTCGCATCACATGTCGTCGGTGCTGACGCAATACATCGCCGGGGCGCTCGAGACGATGCCCGAGATGTTCGCCCTCTACGCACCGAACGTCAACTCGTACAAGCGCTACGTCAGCGGCAGCTGGGCGCCCACCGCCGCCTCGTGGGCGGTCGAGAACCGCACGTCATCGCTGCGGGCGATCACGAACGGCGAGACGGCGATCCGCGTCGAGCATCGCGTGCCGGGCGCCGACGTGAATCCGTACCTCGGCTTCGCCGCGTGCCTTGCGGGCGGCCTCTCGGGCATCGAGCGCAAGCTCGCGCTACCGCCCGCCACCGAAGGCAACGTCTACGAGGCCGAAGGCCTGACGCCGTTGCCGCGCACGCTGGAGGACGCGATCGAGCGCCTCGATGGTAGCGCGGTGGCGCGCGACTTCCTGGGCGATGCGTTCGTCGACCACTACGTCGCGATGCGGCGCTGGGAGGTCGAGAAGCACCGCCGCGCCGTCACGGCGTGGGAGCGCACGCGCTACTTCGAGCAGGTGTGATCTGGTCGCTGGTGATTGGTAACTGGTAACTGGTAACTGGTAACTGGTGACTGGTGACTGGTGACTGGTGACGAGGGCCGGTCGAGCCGGCGTCGTATGAGTAGGGGCAGGGCGAGCCCTGCCCGCGCGCGGAAGGACACAACGATGCCGTATCTGACACGCGATGCCGTAAAGCTGTACTAC
>CAYQZE010000041.1:0-32549 GCA_964421985.1 uncultured Dehalococcoidia bacterium
GACAGCCGCCTCCCGCTCCGCCGTCCCCGTCGCCTGCGTGATCAGAATGTCGGTGATGAGCCCGTTTCGGTTCTCCATGAGCGCGTGCCCGGCATAGCAGAGGCGCGTGGCCTGCCCGTCCGCCTTGCGCGCGAGACGGGCATCTGGATCCGTGGTGGAGGCGTGCGTCAGATTCGAGCGGCGCGTGTGCCGGAAGTCCACGGTCGGGTTCTTCCCGCCTCCCCGTGGTGCGTCGTCGTCGCGCGGGCGGACGCTCTTCATGGAGGCCCACGCTTCCAGCAGGGTGCCGTCCACGGTGAAATGGTCCGACGACAGCAGCTGGCGCCGCCGCGCTTCCTCGAGGACGGCGGCGAAGAACCGCGCCGCGACCTCATGCTCCAGCAGCCGATCCCGGTTCTTCGTAAAGCTGGTGGGGTCGAACGCAGGGCTCGTGATGTTGAGGTCGAGGAACCACTTGAAGAGCAGGTCGTAGTGCAGCCGTTCGCAGAGCTGCCGTTCACTGCGCACCGAGTAGAGCGACTTGAGCAGGAGCGCCTTGAGCAGATGCTCGGGCGGGATCGACGGGCGCCCCCAGGCGGAATACATCTCCGCGAAGACCGGCGACAGCTCGCCCAGCACGCCATCGACGATGGACTTAATTGTCCGGATCGGATGGCCGGCCGGCACGAAGCTGTCCGGCGTCATCGGCACGAGCATCTCTGCCTGCTGGGTCGCATCACCGCGCATCGAAGACCTCCTGAAACGCACTCTACTGAGATCATCCTATGCGCCACATGATCCGAAGTCGATCCCCTACGGCCACTTTTTCAGCACCCTGCTAGGCCCGATCCCTCGCGGCTTTCCCGGCCGCGGACGCGTCGTGCTGCGCCGCCGCCTCGCGGTATGCGCCGCGGTACTCCTGCGGCAGCAACTCCGCCACGTGGCTCATGATGTCGTCTGTCGCGACGCGTGCCGCCTGAGTGGTGATGCGCTCAAGCTTCGGCGGATAGAAGGGCTTCCCGAAGGTGATTGTGACGCGCGGCCCCAGAAACGGCCGGAAGAAGAGGAACGGCCACTTCAGATGCTCGGTGCCGGTGATGGCGATGGGGACCAACGGCGCGCCCGTCCGGTACGCGATGAGCGCCGTGCCCGCGAAGCCCTGATGGAGCTGACGATCCTTGCTGCGGGTGCCCTCCGGGAACATGAGGAGCAGGATGCCGTCGTGCACCACGGCCTGAGCCTCGCGGATGGCGGAGAGGTCCGCGCCCTGGCGGTCGACGGGGAAGGCGCCGATGAAGCGAAAGAGCAGGTTCACGCCCGGCCACTTGAACATCTCCTTCTTCGCCATGGTGATGACGCGGCGGTTCAGCGCGCCCGGGATGATGCATGGGTCGGCGTTGTTAAGATGGTTCGACACGAGGATGGCGCCGCCCGTTGCCGGGACGTTCTCGCGGCCGGTGACGTACGGCCCTTTCACGTACAGGAAGGTGCAGAGCCGGATCAACGCGATCACCACCCCGTACGTCAACGGGACGATGCGCCAGATCATCCGTGTGCCAGTGCTTCGATGCGTCGCACCACCTCCTCGACTGTGAGCCTGTCCGTGTTGATGATCACAGCATCGGCCGCGGCGGTCAACGGCGACGCCTCGCGGGTGCTGTCGATGCCGTCACGGCGGGCCAGGTCAGCCATAAGTTCTGCCTCATCGGGTTCACGTCCGGATGTGCGCATCTGCGCGGCCCGTCGCAACGCTCGTACCTCGCGGGAAGCGTCCAGGTACACCTTCAAGTCCGCATCGGGGAGCACGACGGTGCCGATGTCGCGCCCGGCCATCACGACCGCTCCGGCCGTTGCCAGCTCGCGCTGTATGCGTACCAGCACGGCGCGCACGGCGGGGACAAGGGACACCAGCGATACGTTCGCATCCACGGACGGCTCCCTGAGGTGCGACGTGGCGTCATCGCCGTCGATGCTCACGCCGGTCAGTTCGGAGGCATCCCGCGGCGCATCGCGGACGACGATCGCGGCGGCCCGCGCCATGCGCCCGAGCGCGGCGTCGTCGCGTACATCGATGCCTCGCCGGAGCGCCGCCCATGTGATCGCGCGATACATGGCCCCGGTGTCGAAGAACCGATAGCCGAGCCGCCGCGCCACTGCGACGCCGACGGCGCTCTTCCCGGAGGCGGCGGGTCCATCGATGGAGATGGTTGCTGCTTGTGGCATCGCCGGGAGTGTACCCACAAGCCTTTCGAGACGGGCAGCGTCAATCCCGCAGCCCGACGAGCGCGCGGAGTTCGGCGACTTCGCGTGGAGCGAGTGCGCGCGTCTTTCCGCGCGCCAGTCGCGCCAGCGTCACGCCGCCGATGCGCGTACGGACGAGCGTTCTCGCGGGATGGCCGACGGCCGCGCACATCAGCCGTACCTGCCGCTTCCGTCCTTCATGTATCACGAGCCTCAGCCATGTGTGACCGGCCGATGGCGCGAACCCAGCCGGCGACGCGGTGATCTCCACCACCGCCGGGCTGGTGCGGACGCCGTCGATCAGGATCCCGCCGCGGAGCGCACCGATCGCCGCCCGATCCGGTGTTCCGGCAACGAGCGCGGCATACTCCTTCTCGATCTCGTAGCGCGGGTGCGCCATGCGGTGCGCGAACTCCCCGTCACTCGTAAACAGCAACAGCCCCTCCGTGTCACGGTCGAGGCGCCCGATCGGGAAGACGTGCGGCGGCAGGTTAGGGGGGAGCAATTCCATTACGGTGCGGCGGTTCTCTGGATCGTTCGTGGTCCTCACGGCGCCGGCGGGCTTGTTCATCGCGACGTACGCGTGCGCGCCGGCTGACGCGATCAGCGCGCCGTCCAGGGCGATGCGGTCGGCGTCCAGGTCGGCTCGCGTGCCCAGTTCGCGCACGACGACACCATTGATGCTGACACGTCCGGCAGAGATCAACGCCTCGGCGCTGCGTCGAGAGCCATGGCCCGCCTGGGCTAGAATCTTCTGCAGACGCTCTTTCACGCGTGACGCCGCAGCCGCTCGGAGAGCAGCGGTGTAACACGCCACGACAGCGCCGTCAGCAGCCCAAGGGCGGAGGCGGCGGCGACCGCCCAGGGCAGCCACGGTAACGAGCGCTCTCCGCGGCCGAGCGTCTGCGTGGTGGCCGAACGCTCTCCACTGCTGGCGCGCGGCGGCGCTGGCTGGAAGGCCGTGCCCGGTGACGGGCGCATGTTGTCCACCCAGTCCGCTGCGGAGTCGGTGTCCACGGCCGCCAGGCTGCGCTCGATTGAGTGACCAGCCGGTACGGCCGCGATAGCGGGATGGAGGACGCCAACGTCGTCGCCCCAGGAGATGGCATCGGCCAGGCCCCCCGACGGATCGCGAAGGAGGAGCCGGTCGCCCTGGTTGCCGAGACCGTTGCCGATGCGTCTGCCCAGCACCAGCGGTGCTCCAGTGAAGCTCGGAACGCCGGTGCGCAGGCTATCCGAAGCAGCAACAACGATGAACTCGCCCGGTCCGATCAGCGCGTCGAGCAGCGTCTGAGCGCCGGTAGCATCCGCCAGCGCCCATCCAGCCAGAGAGACCGACTCATCACTCGCGTTGTACAGCTCGACCCACTCGGCGTCGTCGCTGCCGAGCGGGTCGTACATGACCTCGCTGATGAGCAGCCCGCTTGGGATGCGCGCGAGCGCGTCGCCATCGGCCGGTAGCGGTCCACCGTCGGCGGCGGTTCGCGCCGCGCCAAGCATCGCGCTCACGGGCAGGACGCTGCCGCTCGGATCATCCGGACCGAGAGGATCTAGGGGTGCGGACGATGGCGCCGACGGAGCGAACGTAGCGTCATCGACAAGAATCGAAGCCGGCGTTGCCGATACGGGCGCGAGCAGGATCCGCAGGCGTGCCGAGCGCGCATCGCCTGGAACGGCGATGCTGCCGGTAGAGAGGAATCGATACTCAGGCGCGGGCGACGTGAGATGCGCGGACGAGTCGGCCGAGGCGAGTGCGCGTCCGCTGCCATCGCCGCTCGCGTACCACGAGACCCGCAAGGACGCGGACCGGACGTTGTCGTCGTCGTGGAGCACCCATGCATCGAAGGCGTACCAGTCTCCTCCGGTGACTGCGACGGTCTGGTACAGCCACTTTGTAGAATCCGTGTCGCTCTGCAGTCGCGCGGCGTAGGCGCCGCTGTGCACGGGAGAGTTGGCCCGGGAGAGCGTGCCTCCGTACTTCTCCCACCCTGCGGGCGATCCGTCTTCGGTCGCTGACTCGAAATCGCCGTTGCGAAGATCAGGGCCGATCGGGTCGGGAGCGGCCGCGGGAGCCGGCGTGTTCACGGCGTGCGGAGTGGTGGTTGGTTGCGGCACGGTCGGCGGCGTCGGCGGCGGCGTGCGCGTGGCGACGGCCTCCTGCGCGAGCGGCGACTTGGTCGCCGGCGGGATGGGCGGCGCGCCTTCGAGTTGCACGCCGTCCACGTAGAGGACGTCGCCCGGTTCGCCGCGACCGCTGATCGCTATGGTGATGCTACTGAAGGGCGCGATCGCGACCTGCCCGCTCAGCTCGATCCAAACGTTGGGTTCAACGGCCGTCTCGAACCTGACGTGGTTGGTTGTCGCGCTGTCGTCCACATCGGCGTAGACCTCGGTCGATCGCGATGTGGTGCGGGCCCAGGCCGTGAACTGGTACGTCCCAGGAGCGAAAACATCGACCGACGGGCGGCGTATCGAGAACGAGGACGAGCCGGCGCGTACGACGATGCGTCCGCTGCGGAGCCCTTGCCGGACCGGCACGACGGCCGCATCGACGGCGTCGAGATAGGCGCCGGGCGAGACGAACCAGCCGTCATCGCCCGACTCGAAGCCGCCATTCGAGACGAAGTCGAATGCGCCGGCTCGCGGTGCCGTCGCGATGAGCAGTGCGGCCGGCAGCATGAACGCGATGGCGATGATGTGACGCGACGCGATGCGCATCGATGATCGATCCTGGCGTCCTGCCCACCGGGGCGGCTCATCGAGGTGGCGTCGCGGGACCGAGCCGGGCCGAAGCGCTCAGGTCTGCCGGCGGATCCTCACGCGACGCATCATGATCGTTTCTGTAATGATCTGCGCTTCGTCCACCATGCCATCATTCCGCGGGTTCTTGATGCGGATGGCGCGGTGTTTGCGGGAGGCGCCGCGGCCGCTGCCCAGTATGCCCCCGACGATGCGGCGGAACAGGAACTGACCGACCGTCCCGGCCGCCATCACCGCCGCGCCCTTGACGACCGGCGATGCCTGTGGGCGCCACACTGTGGCCGCGCCCGGAGGGGGGATGGGCGCCAGCTGGGTGGTCGACGCGGCGAGCCCACAGCGACGGCAGAAGTTGTCGTCGGCGTCGCGAGCGGATCGGCATCGGGGACAGGTAGACAAGTACATGGGAGACCATCCTAGCGCGCGCCCCAGGAGACTGTCAATTTCATGCCAGCGGCCGGGGTCCGAGCTGCGCTACGCGCGTTCGGAGTACTCGCCGGTGCTGGTATTCACCTTGATCTTGTCGCCCTCGTTTACGAACAGCGGGACATTGACGACCATGCCCGTTTCCAGCGTGGCCGGCTTCGTCGCGCCCGTTGCGGTGTCGCCCTTCAGGCCGGGGTCGCACTTCGTGATCGTGAGGATGACCGAGGACGGCAATTCGATGCCGATCGGCTCATCCCCCAGAAACAACACGTCGCACTGGCCGTTTTCGCCGAGGAAGTTCATTGCTTCGCCGACCTGGTCGCGGGTGAGCGGCACCTGGTCGTAGGTCTCCGTGTTCATGAAGTAGATGATGTCTTCTTCGCTGTAGCTCAGCTGCATCGACACGCGTTCGACGCGCACGCGGGGCCACTTCTCTCCGGCCTGAAACGAGCGCTCGATGAGGTCGCCGCGCCGGACGTCGCGCAGCTTCATGCGCATCTGGGCGGAGCCGCGGCCCATCTTGATGTGGGCGAACTCCATCACCTGATACACGCGTCCGTCGAGCTCTATGGTCGCGCCGCGCTTCATGTCTCCGGTGGAGATCATCGGGTTGCGTCCCTCCTGTGCCGGCGGCCCCTCTCGCTATGATGCCCCGGCTGTGCGTTCGATGTACGGTAGCCGATTCGTACTCGGCCCGGAAGCGTTTCGACGATGCTGCGCGCACCCGTCACCCAACGAACCGAAGCTTGGGAGCCTTGCTCATCACGCGCGCCTTGCCGCCCTCCAGCACCACCATGTCCTCGATGCGGACGCCGCCCCAGCCCGTCACGTAGATCCCCGGTTCGATCGTGAAGACCATGTTGTCCTTCAGTTCGTCCGTAGACGTCCGTGCGACCCGCGGCGCCTCGTGCACCTGCAGGCCGATGCCGTGGCCGAGGCCGTGGCCGAATGTTTCGCCATACCCCGCCGCTTCGATCACCTTGTGGGCGATCATGTGGCACTCGTCGCCTGTCATACCCGGCTTCACCATCTCCTCTGCCGTCAGCTGAGCCGTGAGCACGACGTCGTAGATCTTCTTGAACTGATCGTCCGGCTTGCCGAGGAAGATCGTCCGGGTCAGGTCGGACATGTAGCCGTCAATGTCGCAGCCCATGTCGATGACAACGCCTTCGCCCTTCTCGAGCTTCCGGTCACGCGGATACGCGTGAGGCATGGCGCCCGACGGCCCGCCGGCGACGATCGTGTCAAACGAGAGCCCGTCGCCGCCGTGTTCGCGGATGTACTTCTCGATCTCCCATGCCACCTGCTTCTCGGTCCAGCCCGGCTCGACGCGCTCGGCCACCTGTTCACATGCGGCGTCTCCGAGATCGACCGCCTTCTGCAGCGCCGCGATCTCGCCCGGCTCCTTGAAGAGCCGCAGCGACTCTACGAGATTAGGGGTTGGGACGAGCGTTGGGCGCTCTGGCTCGGGCAGCGTCGCGAGTGACTTCTTGATCTGCTGATGCGTCGCGAAGGTCATGTCGGCCGCCTCGAAGGCGATCTTCTTGCCGCCGAGGCCGGCGACGAGTGCCGGCAGCCAGGCATCGAAGCCGCCGACCGTCTTGTGCGGGCGAAACTCGGGCGCCTGTGCGGCGCTCTGTTCGTAGTAGCGGAAGTCCGTCGCGATGATGGCATCATCGTGCGTGATCAACAGGTACCCGGCCGAACCGGTGAAGCCGCTGAGGTAGCGGCGATTCTGCGCGTTCGAAATGAGCGCGCCGTCGAGTTCGTGCTTCGCGAACGTGTGTCGAAGACGCTCGACGCGAGTGCTCATCTCATGTCCTTTCAATGCGGCGCCGTGCGGATGACGCGGCTGCGTGCTACTTCGATTTGTCGAGGATCCGCACCAGCGCATCGACGGCGAGCACGTATCCATGCACGCCCAGTCCGACGATCGTGCCGTTGCAGACGGGCGACAACAGGGAGTCGTGGCGGAATGCTTCCCGGCGGTACACATTCGAGATGTGCACTTCGATGGCGGGCAGACTGCACCCGGCCACAGCGTCGCGCAGGGCGATGCTGTAATGGCTGTAAGCTCCCGCGTTGATGATCAGGCCGTCCGCGCCGGATTGCTCGTGCTGGAGCCAGTCGATGAGTTCACCTTCACCGTTCGCCTGGAACGCTGCAACTTCGGCGCCGGTGGCAGCCGCCCGCTCGGCGACCATGCGCTCGATGTCAGCGAGCGTGTCGGTCCCATAGATCTCGGGCTCGCGCGTGCCGAGCTTGTTCAGGTTCGGGCCGTGCAGCAGCAGGATGCGCATCGGGGCATTGTACCCGTGAGGAGCGGCCTTTTGGCAGGGGCGCCCCAGAGCGGCCCGAACATAGGTGTAGCTGAGTCGTCCGAATGCCGAGAATCAAGCAGGGGTAGCCCACCCACGTGCGGGGGGCCGGGAGAGCCGCGCATGGCCAGAGAACCGGACGAAGACCTGATTGAAGCGACGATCCGCCGCATCGCTGCAGCTGGGGCTGCGCGCGCCCCTGAAGCAGCGGAGGGGATCGGCGACGCGTCCGACACGGATGCTTCGAGCCCGGTTGACCTCCACTCCGTGCCGGCGACGGGGGGGCAACCGTTTCAAGCTGCGCCGTCCGCTCGCGGCCCAGCGGACGAGAGCCTCATTGAGGCGACGCTGCGCCGCATCGCAGCAGCTGAGGCTGCGCGCGCCCCTGAAGCAGCGGAGGGGATCGGCGATGCGTCCGACACGGATGCTTCGAGCCCGGTTGACCTCCACTCCGTGCCGGCGACGGGGGGTCAACCGTTTCAAGCTGCGCCGTCCGCTCGCGGCCCAGCGGACGAGAGCCTGATTGAAGCGACGATCCGCCGCATCGCAGCAGCTGAGGCTGCGCGCGCCCCTGAAGCAGCGGAGGGGATCGGCGATGCGTCCGACATGGATGATTCGAGTCCGGTTGACCTCCACTCCATGCCGGCGACGGGGGGTCAACCGTTTCAAGCTGCGCCGTCCGCTCGCGGCCCAGCGGACGAGAGCCTCATTGAGGCGACGTTGCGCCGCATTGAGGCGGAACGAGCCGCTCGCGCTGTCGAGGCAGCCGCCGGAGCGCCACCGGCCGACGCAACGCCTTCGCAGCCAACGGCCGGGCCTGCCCTGCACCTCGTGCCGTCCGAGCACGATGGTTACCCCTCCGATGTAGCGCGACCGCGCGCCGCGCCAGCAGCGCCTGCGCGAGGAGTCCTCGCCACGCCGTCGGAGCTGGAGTTCGATCAGTCGCTCCCGGATGGGTCTGCGTCGTCGGAGATATCCGCGCTGCGACGCGACCTCGACGACACGCGCGAGCAACTGCGGGAGCTGTCGGCGCGTGTGGACGCGCTGCTCGCGTTGCCGCCCGAGCAACGCGGCCGGTCAGGCCAGCCGTCATCGACGGCGCGGGCCGCGGAGCCAGCCTCTTTGGGGAGTGCGGACGACGATTGGGACGACAGGCCGGTGATCACTCGGATGGACACAGGTCTTCCGCCGCGGCCGGCCATCGTCCGAGATGCCGTGTCCACGCCGGCGGCCGCGGCCGCGCGTCCGGTCGCCGCGGCGACGAACGGCGGCGCGACGGCGAAGCGGGGATTCGAACTGCTGCCGCGCAGCTACCGGATCACGGTTGAGGACAAGCGCCGAGGCGTGGATCTGGTGCCGCTGCATCGCGCGTTGCTGGGGATCGCGGGCGTGAGCGACATGTCGCTGCTGAGCTACAGCAACGGCACCGCTATCGTGGCGCTCGAGGCGACCGTCGAGATCAAGCCCGACGCGCTTGGTGCTGCCGTGGCGCACGCGATGGCGCGCGAAGTCAAGGTCGAAGTGCACAACGAACAAACGATGGTCGTCAAGTTGGCAGAGGATTAGGCATGGCAAGGCGTTGGTTGGCAGCGAAGAAGGACAGCAGCAACGGCCGGGATCCGGTCCCGCTGGTGACGATCGAGTCCATCGAGACGTCTCGCCCCGAGGGGCGCGAGGGGCGGCTGTTCGACCTCGTCATCCTCTCGCTCTTCCTGCACAGTGCGGGCAGTTCCAGCGAGATGATGGGCGCGTTTCTGGAAAAAGCTCCGGCGGTGACGGAGTCGCTGTTTGTCTACCCCCTCCTGCTCGATAAGAAGCGCGACATACTCACAGCGTCACCGCTCGAAGGTGTCGTCAACCCGCTGCTGGAACGCGCGATGGATGCTCTGCAGGAGGACCTGACCGTCCTGGAGCTCGATCTCCCCGTCAACCACTTTCGCCGGCTGGTGATCGAAGGCGGTGAGGTCGTCCTTCGCGACTCGCTCACCGATTTCTGGGATGGCGCGATCGCGCCCGACGTCGCTCGCCAGGCCGAGCAGAAGCTCGGCATCAAGAAGTGGGCGCTCGTGCCCATGCTCGTCGAGGGCGAGCCGTATGGCGTCGTCGTCTTCGGCTTCGACCACGCGAAGATTGACGCGTCGATCGTCGAACTGCTCGTGGGCCATTTCACGCTGGCGATGCGCGACATCGCCACGCAGGAGGATACGGCGCGCTTCAACGACATTGACCCGGTGACGTGGGTCCACAACCGGCGCTACCTGGCCGAGGCGATCGAGCAGGAGCTGATCCGCTGCGGGCGGTACGCGAAGACGCTGTCGCTCGTGGTGATCGATCTGGATGACTTCGGACGTTTCAACGCGTCGTACGGCCAATCGATGGGCGACCGCCTGCTCCGCAGCGCCGCGGTCAGCCTGGCCGAAGCCGTGTCGCCGCCCGAACTCGTCGCCCGTCTCGGCAACGACGAATTCGCGGTGCTGCTGCCGGAAACGAACCGTGCGGCGGCGGTGTCGGTGACGACGCGCGTGCTTGCGAGCCTGGCGCAGGTCTCGGTGTTTGGCGACGACGGTTCCCCGGAGCCCCTGAAAGCGTCCGTTGCCATCGTCTGTTTCCCCGAGGACGGGACGTCGGCGAAGGACCTCGTCGAGAACGCGGAAAACGATCTGAGCGCCGCTAAGAAGGAGCGGGAGGAGCAGGCCCGCACCAGCGCCCCGCGCGGCGGCGCGAATCCACTCGCCCGGGCCGCCGGCGACCGCTAACGCGACCGAGCACTGACGCCAGCGGCGTCTGGCACGGGCGTCCCCGGCCGCGAGTTCCGCGCAGCCCCGGCTACCAAAACGGCGCATCATGCCGCATACTCCGGCAGATGGAGCGCGAAGTCCGCTACTGCACGACCGGCGACGGCGTCCGCGTCGCCTACTGCGTTGAGGGAGAGGGCGCGCCCACGATCCTCGCACTGCCGGCGTTCAACGAGACACTTTCTCTCGATCACCTGATGCCGGTATACCAGCAGTTCTACCGCGACCTCGGCGTCGGCCGCAGGGTTATCCGCTTCGACTGGCGGGGCTCCGGTCTTTCGGCGGATCTGCCGGACGGCGCTTCAGTGATCGTCGAGACGCGACTGCGCGATCTGGAGGCGGTCGCGCGCGCAGCAGGTCAAGCCTGCGTTATCTGGGCGTCGACGATCGCGGGTCCCGCAGCGATCCAGTTTGCGGCGACGCATCCCGATCTGGTAAGCAGCCTGATCCTCTATGACACCTTCGCGGACATTGCCGACGCGATGTCGCAGACCCTGCGCGACGCCTTCGCCGACCTGGCGCGGGCGAACTGGCGGATGGCGGCGCAGACCATCGCTGACACGAACGGACGGCGCGAATTTCCGGAGGAGGCGGCCCAGCTCGGCGACTGGTACTACCGCTCGCAGTCCGCCGAGATGTACGTGTCGCGGAATGCGACACCGCCCGACGCCGGTCCGTCGCTTTCACAGGTCCAGGTGCCCGCGCTCGTTCTGCACCGGATCGCCGATCCCGTGATCCCGTTTTCAGCGGGCCAGAAACTGGCGGCTGGCATCCCGGGCGCCCGGTTCGCACCGCTGGAAGGAGAGGGCCACCTGTTCTGCCTCGGCGACTACAGCAAGATCCTCTCCGCTGTCGCCGCGTTCCTGGGCGACGCCGCGCCGGCGGCGACCGGCCACGCGCAAGAAAAGAGCGCCTTCCGCACCGTGCTCTTCACTGACATCGTCGGCCACACGGAGATGATGCAGCGCCTCGGCGACGCTAAGGGCCGCGACGTCCTGCGCGAACACGAGCGCATCACCCGCGAGACGCTGAAGCAGCACGGCGGCGCGGAAGTCAAGACGATGGGCGATGGCTTCATGGCCTCGTTCAGCAGCGTCACGAGCGCCGTGGATTGCGCCATCGCCCTGCAACGCGCGTTCGCCAACGTCCAGCCTCCCATGTCCAACATCCAGATCCGCGCCGGCCTCAACGCCGGCGAGCCGATCGAAGAAGACGGCGACCTCTTCGGTGCTACCGTCATCCTTGCCTCGCGCATCGCCGCCAAAGCCGGCGCGGGTGAGATCTTCATCCCCGAGCACGTGCGCCATCTCCTCTCCGGCAAGAGCTACGTCTACGCCGACCGCGGAGAGCACGCGTTGAAAGGCTTCGACGATGCCGTGCGGCTGTATGAGGTGCGCTGGCTAGAGTCGTGAATCGGGACGCGAGTGCGCTCGCCTTCCGCGGGCGTTCAGAGCCGAAGGACGACCTCGCCCAGCTCCGACAGATGATCGATCACAGCGTCCGGCGCGGGCACGCCTTCGGGGTACGGCCGCGCGACGTACTGACGCGTGAGCACGGCGCGCATGCCAGCGGCCTTCGCGCCGCCGATGTCGTGCACGGGGCTGTCGCCGACGAACACGGCCTCGCCGGGCGCAACGTCGAGTTCACGCGTCGCCCGCTCGAACAGCGATCGGTGCGGCTTGCGCCAACCCTCTTCGGTGGAGACGACGACGCTCCGCATCATCGCCTCGAAGCCGTGCTTGCGAAGCATCGTACGGATAGCAGCGGTGTCGGCGAGCGTGTTGGTGATGCAGCCCAGGCGATAGCCGGCGTCCGAGAGGCTCACCAGCGTCTCGTGCACGGCCTCGTCGACGATGAGGCCGTCGATCTCGGTCGCGAAGAGCGGCGGCGTGATCTCCCGCAACAGCGCGCCATCGAGCTCAACGCCGAGCCGGCGGCATGCTCGTTCGACCCACTCGTGCGGCGGCGGCTCGCGCAGCTCCGGCCCGTCCGCGAAGTATGTCTTCGCCGCCTCGTGCAGCACGTCGCGCACGGCGCGCTGTAGCGCTGCTGCCTCCGGCAGGTCTTCGCGACCGAGCTGGCGGACCAGTGTGGCCCGCATGCCGGCATAGGCGCGGGCCAGCGCCTCGGGCTGCGGCGTGATGTCCCAGAGCGTGTGCCCCAAGTCGAACACGATGCCGCGCATGGTCATCCGCTGATCGTTGCTTCTCGCGGCAGGGCCTCAGCGTGCATGCGAGTCGCGGCCACCAGCTCACGGACGCCGGTGTCCGGCGCAGGCTGCGCGCCGTCCTGAGGCGTTGCGGCCAGCCGGGCCAGCAGTTGTTGGCGCTGGAGGAGGTGCAGGAGGCCGCGCATGTAGACCGCAGCCCGCGGCACGGCGGTCGCCGGATCCTCGATGCCCTCGTAGTCGAGCATCACGAATCCGCGGTAATGGGCGAGCTTCAGCGCTTGCAGCAGCCCGGGCCAATGGATCTGCGCGTCGCTGCCGTCATCGCTCACGTTGCGCATCCTCGCGTGGACCTGCACGATGCCTGGCATCATGTCGTCGATGGCGAACCCGGCGCCGAGATCCGCTGGATCGAGGCAGACGCGAAGCCAGGGAGACCTCACGTCGTGCACGCACTGCATGAGGCGCGTCGCGGCGCCGACAATGCCGTCGGTGCGGCTGTTCTGGAGCGCCAGCACGACGCCGCGTTCGGCGGCGTAGTCGGCGCATTGGCGGAGCGTGGCCGTGACATCGGACCAGAGCCGCCGCTGGTCGGGCTTAGGTGCGCCGAAGACGCGGCGGGCCATGTCCAGGATCCGGCCCGCCTGCGTCGGCGTGTGAAGCGACGGCGAGCTGCCCGCGAAGACGCGCACGACCGGCGCACCGAGGCAGGCGGCCGCGTCGCACCATCGACGTACCTTCGCGACCTCGAGCGCCCGGCGGTCGCCCGGCCCGAAGTCGTTGCTCACCGCCACGCCGCCGATCGTGAGCTGCAGGTCCGTGCACAGCTTCTTGATGTCGCGTACGTACAGCGGGTCGCTTGTCGGGAAGTGCACGTCCACAAGCTCGACGCCGTCGAGCTCCATCTCCTCCGCGCAGAGGCGCAGCCACGCTCGCTGGTCGATCTGTCCTGAGCGGAACGCGGCATCGAACGACCAGGACGAACATCCCAGTTTCATTCAGACGTCCTCTGCGATCTGCTGATCTTTAGCGAGCGATTCGATGCCTCCGTAGCGGGCGCGGCGGAACCCCTCCGCGTAGGTGCAGGTCAGGTCCGACCGAGCCGCGACGGCGCGCCCGGCGGCATGCATCTGCTTCGTGATGAAGGCGCGATAGTCGTGCGGGTCCATCGCCTCGAGCCAGGGCACGCTGAGGCCGGAAGCTGCCAGGTGGTGCTTCATGTCTGCGACCGTCAGCACCATCTGCGCGTCGTGCCGGCAGAGCGCGTCGATCTTCCTCTCGATGCATGCATCGATATCGACGAACTTATTCTGGTCGCGCGGGGACTTCGCGAAGTACCACTGCTCGCCGACGTAGTGCGGCGTCAGTCCTTCCTCGAGCTGCTCGGGATAGAAGTTGGGGAAGTGCGAGAACGCCGCTGCCTCGCTGGCGGCGGTGGCGACGGCGCGGTGGTCCGGATGACCCTCGTACGGGGTGAACGGATCCCACGTGAAGATGATGTCGGGTCGGAGCTCGCGGATGAGACGCATGAACTGGCCGCGAAGCAGGCGGGGAGGCGCATCGTACGCCAGATCGCCGTCCGAGTAGCCGAGGGGGATAACGCCGGCGACGCCCAGCACGCTGGCTGCGCCGTTGAGCTCCGCGTCGCGGACGGCGCGCAGCTGTTCGGCGCTCAATTCGAAGGAGCCTTTGTCGTTGTCCGTCGCCACGACGACGCTCACGTCGTGGCCCGCGGCCGCGAACTTCGCGATCGTGCCGCCCGCGAAGAACTCCATGTCGTCGCCGTGTGCCTCAAAGACGAGTATGCGCTTCATGCTGGCCTAGCGCGGGTGCGGAGCGTGTGCTGAAGGCGTAGTGTACCGGGCGCGTCGCGCGGGGAAGTAGCGGACATAACGCGGAGACGGGATCAGCCGGTGACTTCTCGAAGTAGCTCCAACGCCGCGGTCCTCATCGTCTCCTCCGCCGACTCGTCGAGCATCGAGACGCCCGGTTCGTAGCCGCCGCGCTCGAACTCGTGGCGTGGCACGACGTAGAACACATGATGGTTGGCGTAGCAGGCGATGAGCAGGTGCGGCAGGTTTGCCGCCGCCTGGATCACTCGCGCCGTCTCGACAAAGAACTCGCCGGGCAGTGCGAGGATGGCGCAGCCATCTCCGAGGCCGATGGCCTGCACTTCGGGGTGTAGGGTGCGCTCGCCGCCCGGTCGCATGCGCGCGGCGACGGCGCGCTCGCCTGAGAGCTGCGTGATCTGCTCCATCACGCGGCGCCGCGACTCGCCGTCCCCGGACGCGAGCGCGGCGCGTTCGCGCTGCAGCGCGGCGAGCCGCTGATCGTACGAAGCGGGGGTACCCAACTCCCGCAGGTGGACTGGGACGGCGCGGGACGCCACGCGCACCCACGGCGCGATCAAGTGCCCCGACATGACGGGCTTGTCGGTGAGTTCGTCCCAGCGGATGTTCCACGTTTTGTGTCCGATGCCGAGCGGACGGAGCTCCTGGAGCCTGCGCGCCGCCTCAGCACCGACGATCGATCCGACGCGCGCCGCCTCGTGATACTCCTGCTCTATCCACGAAGGATTCACGTCTCCGCAGGCGCCGTTGAAGAAGAGCGGCGACGGCCCACCGACGATCTGCCGCACCGTGTCGATCGCGTAGCCCGGGTAATCGGCGCTGATCTGCATGTTCGAGTGAAAGAGCACCGTGGCGTGACAGGCGGAGTTGATCACGGACGCAACAGGCTCTCGACCGGGCTCGGGGGAGTCGAAGAGCAGCACGTGCAGCGCATCTTCGGCTGGTCCCGCGGGATCGCGCCTGTTCTGGCTGACGCTATCGACGCTTCCACGTCCGGCCTTCAGCACGGCGGGCCGTTTCCGTCCGTGGGCGGCGATGATCGCGCCCGCGATCAGCCGCGCCATCGTCTCGGTCAGCGGGCCATCGAGGTCGGCGCGGAGTCCGGCGGGACCCGCGTGCGTGTGGGTGGCGGCGACCAGCATGTGCTCGGGCGCGATACCGGTCGCTCTGGAGGCGATCTCTCGTGCCGCTGCCACGAGGCGGCGGTCGACGCCGATCAGGTCGCAGGACACGAGTGCCACCTGGGTGACGCTGTCGTCGATCACCAGCGCCCGGGCGTGGAGATCGTCGTGCACGCCGACAGAGCCGGTGGTGCGGGCGCCGTAGCCATCGAGAAACGTGCCGACGGGGGGCGTAATGACGACTTCGGCCGAGCCGGCAAGGAGGGTTGTCATGGCGTTCCTTCGCGGGCCGGACGGGCTATCGCCATGCAGGCCGCTCGCCGATTATACGCCAACCCGGACGGGTGGCGAGCGTCATGCGCGCCCTTCGGATCTGAGGCTGAAAGTGGGTGCGCTTCTTGCCTGTGGGGGGATCGCACGCTAGACTTGCGCGGCTCTAACGGAGGTGCACGGGCGCCTCCGTTTGTGTGTCCGCGCCACGACGCGACTCGCCACCGGCGAGTGGGAGGAGACGCCGATGACGTTGGTATGGATGGTTCCGGCCACAGGCCTGGCGGCGGTGCTCTTTGCCCTCTGGCTGGCTCAGGACGTGCTCAAGAGAGACACGGGTACGCCGGCGATGCAGGAGATCGCCGGCATGATCTTCGAAGGCGCCATGGCGTTCCTCTCGCGCCAGTACAAGACCATTGGCGCGCTGGCGCTGGTCACGGCTGTTGGCGTCGCCGTGCTCGTCGGCTCGATCTCGGACGGCGTCAAGCCGATCCAGTTCGAGGACGGCCAGGTCAGCTTCGCAACGGCGACCGTCATCGGCCGCTGGGAAGAGGGGATGTTAACCGGCATCGCCTTCCTGGTCGGTGCTCTCTGCTCGGGCCTTGCCGGCTACATCGGCATGTTCATCGCGGTGCGGTCGAACGTCCGGACCGCCGCTGCGGCCCAGAAGAGCCTCAGGGACGCCGTCACGGTCTCGCTGCGGGGCGGCGCCGTTTCCGGCTTCCTCGTTGTAGCGCTCAGCCTGCTCGGCGTGTCTGGCATCTTCCTCGTGTACAGCCGGATCCTAGACAACCCGCCGGAGATTGCACCGTTCCTCATCGTCGGCTTCGGCTTCGGAGCGAGCTTCGTGGCACTGTTTGCCCAGCTCGGCGGCGGTATCTACACCAAGGCGGCCGATGTCGGCGCGGACCTCGTCGGCAAGATCGAAGCAGGCATCCCCGAAGACGACCCGCGCAACGCCGCCGTCGTGGCCGACCTTGTGGGCGACAATGTGGGCGACTGCGCCGGCCGCGGCGCCGACCTCTTCGAATCGATGTCGGCCGAGAACATCGGCGCGATGATCCTCGGCGTCGCCATCTTCTCGGTCACCAGAGAGATCGAGTGGATCATGTTCCCGCTGGTGCTGCGCTCGTTCGGCATTATCGCCGCGATGGCCGGCCTCATCTCGGTGCCGTTCTTCACCGACGCCAGCCCCAAGAGCAAGCAGGATCCGATGACGCCGCTGAACTACGGCTTCTACGTGGTGTCCGCGCTTTCCGTCGTCGGTCTGTTCATCGCCACCAAGGTCATGCTGGGCGACTCGTGGTACTGGTTCTTCTTCTGCGGTCTCGTCGGCATCGGGACCGGCATCGCCTTCGTGTACATCACGCAGTACTACACGGCCGGTTCGTGGCGGCCGGTGCAAGAGATCGCGGAGGCCTCCAAGACCGGCCCGGCGACAAACATCATCATCGGCACGGCCGTCGGCTTCGAGACGACGGCGCTCACGGCGATCGCCATCGGCCTCGCGCTCATCGGATCCTTCGCACTCGGCTCACAAGCCGAGATCAGTCCAGCGATCCCGCCGTTCACGACAGGCATCTTCGGCACCGCCGTCGCCACCATGGGCATGCTCATGTCGGCGGCCTACATCCTCAGCATGGACACCTTCGGGCCGATCACGGACAACGCTGGCGGCATCACCGAGATGTCTGGCGCGCCCGAGAGCGCCCGCGAGATCACGGACAAGCTCGATGCCGTGGGTAACACGACGAAGGCGCTCACGAAGGGCTACGCCGTCGCCTCCGCCGGTCTCGCGGCGTTCCTGCTGTTCTCGGCGTATCTCGACAAGGTCAAGGAGCGTCTGGAGATCCCGCTCACTGCCGAGCTGCCGATCGACCTGTCGAAGGTCGACGTGTTCGTCGGCGGGTTGCTCGGCGCCATGCTGGTCTTCCTCTTCAGCTCGCTGGCCATTCGCGCCGTGGGCAACGCCGCCGGCGCGATCATCGAGGAGGTCCGCCGCCAGTTCCGCGCCGACCCCGGCATCATGGCGGGCACCACTCGCCCGGACTACGCGGCGGCCGTCGACATTACCGCGAAGGCCGCCCTGCGCGAGATGGTACTCCCCGGCATCCTCGCCGTTGGCATGCCCGTCGCCGTCGGCCTCATATTTCGCTATGCCCGCCACGAAGACGTCGTAACAACCCTCAACGGCATCACCTACACGGCGCACGAGTCGTCGGGCTGGCTCGCCGTTTCGGGAACGCTGATCATCGGCACCATCGTCGGGATCCTCATGGCCACGGTTCTCAACAACGGGGGTGGCGCCTGGGACAACGCCAAGAAGTTCATCGAGTCGGGTGGCCTGAAGGACGAGAAGGGCAACACGCTTGGCAAAGGCAGCGATGCCCACAAAGCGGCCGTCGTCGGCGACACGGTCGGCGACCCCTTCAAGGACACTGCTGGGCCGTCGCTGCACGTGCTGATCAAACTGCTGGCCACGATCACGCTCGTGCTGGCGCCACTGTTCATCAAGAGCGGCTCCGTCACCAGGACCGGCACGCCGACCACGGCACCCGGGACGACCATTGAGCAGCAGACACCGGGCCTCGCCTCAAGTCAGGCGCTTCAGGACTCGCCAGAGCAGGCCGTCGCGCCATAGCCACCCCACAATCCACGGAGATCAAAGCACAAAGGAAGGGCTGCCATTTGGCAGCCCTTCCTCCTTCGCTACCGGAATCGTCACATCCGGCTACCGGATGCCATTCTCGTGGCGGGAGCAGGTAAAGGTCAACGGCGAGGCCTGCGCCGCTCAACCCGCCGCTGTGGTCTCCTCGCTGTCGTCATCGGCGGAGGGCGCGGCTTCGGCGGCCAGGTATTCGTCCCACGACCGCTCCCAGTTCTGCAAACCGAAGCTGTAGCTATCGGCGATCTGACCGCGGGCGATCTTGCGCAGCGGGACCGTGCGCGGCAGCGGGATGTCGGTGAGCATGAAATCGGTGGGCCGCTTGTACGCGGCGATGTCGTCGGTCAGTGCCGCTATCTCCGCATTCACCAGGGTGCGCACGGCGTCTTCGGTGAGCGCTTCGCGTCCGAGGCGCGCCAGGACCTCATCGCGATTCGGGTAGATAATGGCCCATGCCTGCGTCTTGCCGCGCACCTTTCGGCCGATGACGGCGACATCCTGAATCAGGCCGCTGCGTTCGAGCTTCTCCTCGATCTCGTCCGGATGAACCTTCTCGCCGGAGTCCAGCACGATCACGAACTTGCTGCGGCCCGTGATCCAGATGTTCCCTTCGTCGTCGATGCGGCCGACATCGCCGGTGCGGAGCCACCGGCCGACGCGTGAAGCGGCCGTCGCCTCCTCGGACCTCCAGTAGCCGGGGGAGATGTTTTCGCCGCGCGCGACGATCTCCCCCTCGCCGTGCAGGTGCACGTACAGTTCCTTTTCGGGCACGTCGATGAGGCCGATCTCCACGCCTTCCAGCGCCGGGCCCACCGTCCCGAAGTGCTCCTCGTAGTAGTTCGACATGTAGAACTTGCGAGGGCTCCAGCGCTGCGCGGAGAGCGCCGGCGATGCTTCGGTGAGCCCCCACCCCTGGATGATCGGCACGCCTAACTGCGCGAACTTGCGCGCGACCTGCGGGTTCAGCGGCGCCGCCCCGCTCACCATGAAGCGCAGGCTGCCGCCCAGGCGCTTGTGCAGCTCGCGGAAGACGATCCGTCCGATATTGACGCCGGTCCGCTTCTTCGTGGCCTCGACGATCCGCAGACCTTTGTTGAACGTCTCCAAGCGCCCCTGCACCTCGATGCCGTGCACGATGTTTCGGTACATCACCTCGAACAGGGCGGGCACGCCAAGGAACAGCGTCGGCTTCACCTCCGCCATCCGGTCGCGGATTCGACGCAGGTCGTTCTCGAACGTCAACTCGCCGCCGATCGCCGGCGCCACAGCCAGTCCGACGATGAAGGGAAAGGCGTGGTGCATGGGCAGCACCATGACGATGCGATCCCGCTCGTTGAACGGGATCGATCGCCGCATCGACCGCAGGTTCGCCATGAAGTTGCGATGCGTGAGCATCACGCCCTTCATGCCGCCCGAGGTGCCGGACGTAAAGACGACCGACGCCAGATCGTCGGGCCGCACGATGGTCGCGGCGAGCCGATGGCGGCTCTCGGCGGTAGCGCGCCGCCGTGCGTCCTCGATGGCGAGCACTTCGGGTTTCACCGGCCGTAGATAGGCGCCGGGTACGGCACCGGCGGCGCTCTGATCGATGGTGATGATCGTCTCGACGCCCGCCACGCCGGATTCGAACCGCGGGAGCGCCTTGGCCGAGATGAACGCAAGCTTCGGCTCTGTCCGCTGGATCATCTCGGCGACTTCCGCGGGTTGCAGGTCGTAGTAGATGGGCACGGCGACTCCGCCTGCTACGACGATGGCGTAATACGCGCAGGCCCAATCGATGCTGTTTTCGGCGATCAGTGCAACGCGGTCACCTTGATCGAGTCCGAGTGCCACGAGACCCGCTGCGAGTTCGTACGAGCGCTTGTAGACGTCGTCGTGAGACATGCGGTGCCACTCGCGCCGCGTCTTCTGCTGGAATGCGATCTTCGCGCCCCAGGCGCGGCGATTGTCTTCGAGCAGGTCGGGGAAGGTGAGCGGGGAGCCGTCGGCCGCGCGGAGCGTGTCTGGCGCGTCGGCGTCGGTTGGTGCGCCTAACATTCTGAGCTTGCTCAGTACCATCGTGTGCGCCTCTCCTGGGGCCTGCGGGGGCCACTAGCTGCGGCGAATGCGGCGTTTCCAGTGAGCAGCGCGACCCTCCGAACCATCGCGTGCCTCAGTATAGCCATGGGCCGTGGTTCCCGGGACATATGTTCTGTCAAGAATGGGGGCCGCGGGGCCGACGCGCGCTTCGCGCATGATGCTATCGACCGGGCTGAGCGGCTAGCAGGTTTGTGATGTGAGGGGCTGCCCGGAGGAGCCCGGTATCCGCGTCAGGCGGCGTGCCGGTCGCCTAGAAGTCGCCCTCGCCGCGCAGATTGCCGTTCGAGCGTCGAAGCTTGTCCAGGGCCTGCGCCTCGATCTGGCGGGCGCGCTCGCGCGTGACGCCAAGCTCGTTGCCCACGATGTCCAGCGTGCGCGGGCGGCCGTCCTTGATGCCGAATCGCAACTCGATGACGGTCCGCTCGCGGGGGGTCAGCACGTCAAGCGCATTGCGTACGCGTTCGCGCAGGAGCTGCCGGCCGGCCTCTTCCTCGGGCGACGGCGCCATCACGTCTTCCAGGACGCTGCCGAGCGTGCCCTCTTCCTCCTCGCCGACCGGGGTTTCGAGTGAGACCACCGACTGGCGAAGCGCCCGCGCCGCCTCGCGCACCTTGTCCGGCGGCATTCCCATGAGCTTCGACAATTCGGAGGTCTTGGGCTCGCGACCTAGCCGCTGGAACAGGCGCTCGCGTGCCTGCGAATACTTCGAGATGAGCTCGGTGATGTGGATCGGCAGGCGGATGGTCCGGCCTTTGTCGGCGATGGCGCGTCCGACGGCCTGGCGGATCCACCAGGTCGCGTATGTGCTGAAGCGGAAGCCACGGCGATGCTCGAACTTCTCCACGGCCCTCATGAGGCCGCCGTTGCCCTCCTGAATCAAGTCCATCAGCGGCATGCCGCGTCCGGCGTACTTCTTGGCGACGCTGACCACCAGCCGAAGGTTCGCATTGACCATGTGCTCTTCGGCACGCTGGGCGATCTCCCTCGCCGTCCGGACGTGCGGCACCAATATCTTCAGACGCGCGGCCAGCGAGCGGTCGGTGGGCCGCGTCGTCCCGTTCTTGACGATCTGCAGCGCCTCCTCCAGCGCCTTGTGCGACGACTCCGGAAAGGTCCGTTGCGCCACTGCCAGCGTGATCAAGAGCGTCCGCACCTGTGCCGCGTTTCGCTTTGTAGAGGCGAGGACCTGCTCTTCGAAGCCCTCGTCGAGCCGGTCCTGAATGGCGTCACGCAATGGGTCGAAGGTCAGTTGGCCCACGAGGGCGCCGCGTTGGGGGAAGCCCTTCAGCACTTTCGCGCGGCGCACAAGCCCGATCGCCTCAATGAGCTCCCTCAGCACGCACACGGTGAGTTGTTCCATTGTGGGGACGGTGAGGTGCTCCTCCATGAAGGCGTCACTCAACTCGTCGAGGATCCGGCCGGTCTCGATCTGCTTGGCCAGCGAGACCTCTTCGTCGGGGCGCAGCAGCTTGTACCGGGCGATCTCGTTGAGGTACAGCTCGACGGAGTCGGGCGTCTCGCCAAGCGGCTCTTCGATTTCTGGCTTAACGGCGGGTACGCTTCGGGCGCGGTCTCTCACGTCGGCCAGGGCGTCCGGAATAAGCTCCGAGGCTCCCACAAGACTGCGCACGCGCTCTTTTGCTCTAACCACTCGTCACCCGATTTTCACTCGTTCGCCTAAACACATGCTCATTTGACTTACCTGGCAGGGGCGACGGCCCGTTAACCAAGATCGCCGCCCTCGCCATCGATCGCCGTTGCGGTCAGACGACGTCCGGCAGGGGCCACTTGAGGTCACAGCTCAGACAGCGCGCCTGGATCATCACCCCACCATTCCAGTAGCTCGCGGTGAACTGCTTGCGGCACCGGGGGCACTCAGCTTCGCCGAGGCGCACTTCGCGGTGCGTGGGCGCCGACGGTTCGTCTGCATTGCCGGGGGCGTTCATGCGGGACTCCACGCCTATTGTACAACGCCTTTTGCTTGCCTTCTATAGCTAGACGAGGTGGTTACGGCCCAATTCACAGGTCAAGCATAGACTCGGAGCCCCGCGCCAGGCGCTGTGTGTTCGGTGGCGTCTATGCTTCGCCTTCATCAGCGTCGTCGTTTCGGCCGGCCCACTCGCGAAAGCTCACGCAACGCCGCTGGATTTGGGGGTGGCGGATGATGAACTTCCCATCGCGAAGCAATCCGGCCATGTACGATTCGAAGCCGATCAGGGCCTCCGCCTCCTCGTCCGGGCCGATCTCGCTCAGGGCGACGGGGTACGGCGCGGGCACGAAGCGCGTCGGCGCGAGTCCGCCGACGTACTTGCCGCAGCCATCGCAGATGAGGGCGCCGCGGATCGTGCCGATGAGTTCGCTCAATATCCTCGGTTGTTGCGCCATGCGAGGCGGAGTGTAGCGAGCCGGGCGCTTAGGCTCCCAAATCTACGGGGGTTCCCCTATGTCTGGCTGATCATCACGATGATCTAATGGCTGCATGCGCAGAGAGGCAGCCGTTCAGGCAAGCAACAGGCAGCGCCGGCAAGTAGCGTCCCCGCTGCGGCTGACACGCGGCGCGCCGGCGCCAAACCAGCTGATCACAGGCGACTGTCTGGACGTCATGCGTGGCTGGCCTGATGGCTGTATCGACCACTGCATTGTGGACCCGCCGTTCAACATCGGGTCGGGGAGCGGGCGCAAGGGGAAGAGCGGTCTGGGCTGGGCGTTCTCGTCACACGTCACGATGGATGAGGCTTGGGACAGCTTCACGAAGGATGAGTTCTTCCAATTCAACGTGTCGTGGCTGCGAGAAGTCTCGCGTGTCGTGAAGCCGAACGGCAACATCCTGGTCTTCGGCACGTACCACAACATCTATCAGCTCGGCTTTATTCTGCAGCAGGTGCTCGATCGGCGCATCCTCAACTCGGTGGTGTGGTTCAAGCCGAACGCCCAGCCGAACATCACAGCGCGCACGCTGACGGAGAGCACCGAGCAGATCATCTGGGCGGTGAACCAGACGCCGGCCAAGGCGACGGGCTGGACATTCAACTACTGGGACGCCAAGGAGATGAACGGCGGCAAGCAGATGCGCAACCTGTGGGAGTTCCCGGTCACGCCCAAGAGGGAGCGCGCCACAGGCAAGCATCCGTCGCAGAAGCCGCTGGCGCTGCTGGAGCGCGCGGTGCTGCTCGCGTCGCAGCCGGACGAACTGCTGCTCGACCCGTTCGGTGGCGCCGGGACGCTGGGCGTCGCCGCGACGAAGCACGGCCGTGCGTGGCTCATGATCGAGAGCGTGGCTGAGTACGCCGAGATCGCCCGGCGCCGGCTTTCCGCCGCGGGCTGACGGCATCAGCGGTCGCCGACGTCAGGTAGCGGCGTCCCAACGGCGACAGCTCGTAACCGACATCGTGACTGATCGTCAAGCCCAGACGCTTGAGCCTGCGGACGTGCGCCTTGAAGTCCAGGCGCTCCCAACCGAGGTCCGCCGCGAGAACACGCGCCGGTACTCGCGGGGTGGCGTCGATGAGCCGCAACACGGACAGCGTCCATGATCCGCGTGACGACTTCCGGTCCATGTTGGCCAGACGTTGCGACAGCGCGTCGGAATCGAGGGCCGGCGGTGAAGCCGGTGTCAGAGGGACGTCGCCGAGGAAGCGGAACTGCACGCGATGCAGCAGGGTGTCCGGTCCCACGGCCGTGCGGGTGTGCTCGCCCGCCAGCGAGCGGATCGCCTCAACGGTCAGGAGGCCTGTCAGGCCGATGTCGCGACTGGCGATGAGCGCGGCCGGGAGGACGGTGACGTCCTCGATCTCGAGGGTGCCCATGGCGGAGCGATAGCGCTTGCCGGCCCTGACCTTCGCGGTCTTCCACAGCCGGTACGTTACCGTGATCGTCCCATCCGCAACGCGTGACCGATCCTCACGCCTGAATGTGAGCACGTGGGACTCCTCTCGGCCGGTGGCTCCGTCGATCGTGGGCTACGCGCCGGCCCGTACGTCGTCGTTCGGGCTCCAGAGCGCCGTCTGTGTGCCCGCCTCGACGAGCCGCGAGCACTGGATCCCGAGCAAGCGGAACTGATCCCCCGGAGAAACAACCGCATCGAGCAGCTGCGAGGCGAGCTCACGGATCCCCTCGCGATCGCCGGTCGAGGTCTTGAGGCTCGTCTGCCGCGTGATCGTGTGGAAGTTCGCGTACCGCAGCTTGACAGCGATCGTGTGCGCCGTCACGCCGGACCGCTCGAGCCGCCGGGCGACGTCCTCAGCGATGGAGGCGAGCGCCGCGCGCAGCTCGGGGCCGTCGGGCAGGTCGTGCGCGAACGTGCGCTCCGCGCCGACGGATTTGCGCTCGTGTTCGATGGTAACCTCGCGATCGTCGATGCCGTTCGCCATGCCGTGCAGGAACTCGCCGCCCGAGCCCAGCAGCCGTTGGGCATCTGCGGGGGTGCGGTGCGCGAGGTCGGCGACCGTGCGAATGCCGGCGCGTACCAGCAGGGCCTCGGTCTTGGGCCCGACGCCCCAGAGCGCCCGCACCGGCAGGGGCGCGAGGAATGCCGCCTCGCTGCCCCGCGGCACGACGACGAGTCCGTCCGGCTTTTCCAGGTCGGAGGCGATCTTCGCCACACTCTTGTTGCCGCCGATGCCCACCGACAGCGTCAGCCCGGTGACAGTTTTCACTTCGGCTTTTAGCTCGCGACCGACACTCTCGGGCGCCGCGCCGTCGCGGACCCAGCCACTGATATCGAGGAATGCCTCGTCGAGGGACAATGGCTCGACGAGCGGCGTCAACGCGCGGAAGATCGTCATCACACGCTGCGATACCTCGCCATAGCGGGCGAAACGCGGCCCGACGCGCACCGCGTCGGGACACAGCCGGAGCGCCCGGCTCATCGGCATCGCGGAGCGGACACCGAAGGCTCGCGCTTCGTACGACGCGGCCGCGACGACGCCGCGCTCCTCCGGCGCGCCGCCTACGACAACAGGTCGGCCGCGGAATTCAGCATGGTCGAGCTGCTCGACAGAGGCGTAGAAGGCGTCGAGGTCGGCATGAACGATCGTGCGGGTCACGCACCCAGCATACCGCCGGCGCAGGGCGTGGGTGGAGGCATGTCGCTCGCGTCTACGGCGTGGCGCTCGAGACCGCGAGTTCATCATCGGGGATGACGTGCCAGATCTGCATGCCCGGATTCTGGTATGCGAGTTCGAGCGCGCCGTTCAGTCCGTTCTGGAACTTCTTCATCCCGGCCTGCGGGTAGTTGAATTGCTCCTCGTCGCCAACGATCACCCATTGCACGTCGTACTTTCGCAGGAGCAGCCGGGCGGTTGGCACATCCTCGGTCGAGTAAAACGCGGTGATGTCCGCATGGCGGGCGGAAACTGCCGCCCCGAACTTCACGCGCTGCTGCTCCTGGTGGAACTGCCAGCCGGAAACGGCCGGGTTGCCGGTGTAGATCGCCACACGGTTGCCCAGGCTGCGGTACGACGGCCCGTTAGCCTCCATGATCGTGGGCGTGCCGGGGACATGCGCGCGGATCCAGTTCACGCCGTCGCGCGTGTGCGCCATGTTGTGCTCGCCGTCGACGCCGGTGGCGTCGTAGTGCGTCGTGTAGGTACCGCCTTGGTCCAGGAATGCGAGGCCGTCATTACCGCTGCCCTGCGCGGGGTTGAAGCGGTTGTTGATGCGTGCGCGCGTCCCGAAGTACGGGTACGCCAGAGCGAGCACAAGAAAGAGCGCGGCGATGACCCCGAAGGCATACCGTGGCGCCTCGATCAGCGTCGAATTGAGGGCGCCGGCGCGCTTCAGGAATGCCTCGTGCGGGCGCATCACGGCGAAGAGGTACCAGAGGCCGAACGCGCCCACGACGCCCCAGAGCATCCAGACGTGCAGATAGAACTTGAAGACGGTGTTCATGCGCCCGACGTCGCCGTCGAGCGTGTACATCTCGACGCCGCCGGAGAGACCGAGTCCCAGCGCGAGCAGTGCATAGACGAACAGCATGACGGGCGCCGTTGACGTGTGACTGCGCGCCTCGCGCACGGCGCAAAGGATGACGGCAACGAGCCCGACCGCGGCGAGCGCGGTCACGCCCCAGCGTTGAAGCGTCCCGGCCCAGACCAGCACCGCGCCCGCAACGACGAGCGCGGCCATCAACGGGAGGGTCTCAGTGGGCTGTTTGCGGCGGGCGCTTCCGAAGAAGATAGCGCGAATCCCGTTGGTCCTTGTGATGGCGCGGTTGAGGTTGAAGAGGATCAACCCGCTGATGAGGAAGAGCAGAATGCCGAAATGGCTCAGGTAATCCTGCAGCGCCGTGGTCTGATCCGAGCGACTGACGCTGGAGTACGACTGGCTGTAATTCTTCGCGATGTTCGCGAACAGCGCATAGGACAGCACGCCCATGACACCTGCCTTGAGGACGCCGATGGCCAGCGAGCGGAGCGTGAATCGCCCTTCCTTCGCACGCTCGCCGATGATCAGCGCGGCGGCGCCGAGGAGCAAGAATGGCGGGTAGTCCCACGAGTTGATCCAGCGCAGCGCCCCGACGATCAGCGCGAGGACGAATACCATCGCCCAGCTGCTGATCTCGCGGGCGCGGGCGTGTTCGTGTGACGGCCCGACGGGGTTCAGGCGCGAGAAGTTCATCACGACGCCCATGCCGACGGCCGCGGCCGTCATCGAGAAGGGGATCGCATAGAGGTGGGCGTGCAGATCGGCGAACAGGAAGGTCCAGAACGGGAACTCCGTGATCGGCGTCACGGTGTTCGCCTGGCCGGGGATGATGGTCAGCGCCCGGCTTGGCGCCCACCAGTCGTAGCTGTAGACGAGGTGCCGGAAGCTCTCATCGCCAAACAGCACGGCCTTCCACCCGCCGGCGATGGCCACGATGCCGCCGAGCAGGGGCACATCGGTGTGCCACGGACTGACCTTGCTGAAGTTCTCCTCAAGCACGCCTACGGCGCGGAGATTCCCCGCGATGAGCACCAGGACAATCGCCCCGATGCCCGCGAGGATCGGGCCGCGCATGCCGATCGCGAGCCGCCCAGGCCGCCGACGCATCAGGCGCCGGGTCGATTCCGCCAGGTTGTACGTCAGCGAGAAGGTCGCCGCCGCGGCCATCGCGAAGAACATGGGCACGATGAGGTTGTACGCGACTTCGGGCACGATACCCGTGAGCTTCGTGATGGTCGCGGCGATGAACTGACCGTACCAGTAGTAGTTGAGGTAGCCGCCCGAGTTCCACGGGTCGATGGGCCCCTGGGTGAGGTCGGTCGTGCGGATGACGCCGTTGAGGTAGGCGAAATCCATCGGCTTCTCGCCGCCGTTGTACGGGTGGTACAGGTCGGGATTCTGCAGGCGGATCCAGTAGGAGAAAAGGAACGCCGCCAGGAACACGCCTTCGCAGAACAGGAGGAATCGCCAGCGCTCCCGAAGGAACGCACGCAGCTCGGCCCGCCAGAGGTACGCGCTGCCGGCGCCAACCGCCAGCATGAGCGCCAGCGCGCTGGCGATCACCGTGCGCTCGAAGTGGACCGCGCCGTAACTCGCGGGCTCGAACACCAACCAGGCGAGCAGGAGAACACCCAGCGGCTTGGTCAGCAGGAAGCCGCGATCGGGCAGGCCCCTGAAGCCGACAACGGCGAGCGGCACCAGCGCAAAGGCGGCCAACTCGATGGCGAGCAGCCAGAAGAACAGCGGGAAGCGGTTCATGAGGTCGCCGGGATGGAAGATGTCCGACCACGTGCCCCCGGCCTGCTGCGTGGCGAGCACTTCGGGGCGGAACATGATGCCGTTCTGGCCCGCATTGTCAGGTGATGCCTGGATCCCGGGCACGAACGCGTCGGCGTGCAGCACCTTGCGCGCGTTCTCAGCGGAGTAGCGGTCCGTCTTCTTGTAGATCACCACCGTTGGATGGTCGTACACCGAGTACGACTCTTCAGCGCCGGTATCGTCGAGTTCGTAGCCGAAGATCGTGGGGTAGGACGTGAACTCTGCGACCTTGTCGAAGCCGAGCTCGCCCGACTCAAGCGCCGCGTAGTACCTCGACGTGACCGGCCACTGCGCGGGCACGCGCGGGATCGTCCCGGAGAGGCGGCGGCTGCTCGGCGCGATGTAGTCCACCTGGTCGATATCCGCGAGAAGCTGCTCGACGTGTGCGGGCGTATCGACGCCGAAGTTCTGGAACTCGACGTACGCGTACGAAACCGGCGGGACGCCCGGCTGTCCGGTCGGCACACCGTCGTCCCAGTGTTCGTGGCCGATGACCGAGCCAGCCGGCACGTTCTGGTAGATCCACACAGAGGCTGCGGCGCGCGTCACCGGTTCGCGGTAGATGTTGTAGAACGCGAGACCCATCAGCGTGGTGAAGACGATGATGGTGACGACGCCGGCCCGCACCGCCACCGGCAGCGCCGGTTTCAACGGCGCGAAGCGCGCCCCCAGCGCATCCAGCCGGTCGAGTGTCGTTGGGGATGATGCCCATCGCCACGCCTCGTACATGACGAACGCCGCCATGACGGTAAGCGCGGGGTAGAGCGGAAGGAAGTAGCGCATGTACAACGAGAACTGCGCGCCCATGAAGCCGAAGTAGCCGAGCACCCAGGCCAGCGGTACGAGCCAGGCGCCCTGGCGCTTCGCCACGGCGTGGATGCCGCCGAAGATCACGCCGAGCCATGCGGTCACGCCGAGCGCCGGGCCCATCCCCCAGGCGATCATCTGTTGGGCGGGCCAGATCCATTTCGACCGGCCGATCCACTGCACATTCGGCGGGAACGAGCCGCCGCCCAGAAGGTCCTGCTGTCTGACCTGATCGTCCAGCCAGTGCTGGTTCATGATGTCCGGGTAGATCGTCGGGAACGGGCCCATGTGACCGGTACGGAGCGACAAGAAATCGCCGAGGCTGGGCGAATTGAACGCATATGGCATGGCGATGCGGAATGCGATGAACCCCGCGACCAGCGCCAGGAGCGAACCGGTGACGAACCGGAACACCGAGGCGTCGAGCGCCGCGCCGTCTCGCCGCTCCGCGTACTCGGGCGTGTCGCCCGCCCAGAGTGGTGCGACGAACGGATGCACACCTTTCCAGCAGTAGACGCCCACCGACAGGACCACCACCGGCAGCAGCGAGACGGCCGTGATCTTGCATGCGGCCGCGAGGCCTGCGCCCGCCCCCGCCAGCAGGAAGTCGCGCCATCGGCCGTGCTGCGCCGACCGGATGGCGAACAGGAGCGTGAACGCGGCGAAGAACCCGACGAACGGGTCGACGACGTAGAAATGGGCGTTTTGGATCGGAAAGGCCGAGAGAGCGTAGAGAAACGCCGCCAGCAACCCGACCTGGCGATTCGCCAGCTGGCGCCCGATGAGGAAGACCAGCAGGACGGTGCCGAGGTCGAAGAGGCCGGAGAGCGCGCGGCCGCTGCGGTTGTAGTGGTCGTAGTCATCGTAGTCGTCGAAGTAGCCCAGCGAGAGCAAGGCGAGGTTCGAGGCGACGGCCTTGGTAAGGAAGAGGGGCAGCGTCCCGTACACGAATGTCGTCTGGCGGGCGCCATCGGGGTGTTTGATGTTGTAGGGATTCGCGGCGGATGTGTCCGTGTCGAAGTAGTTGGCGATGCTGCTGGGGCCACGCGTGTCGTTGCTGACCTGCGTCAGGAAGCGCTCGTCCGGATGAAGATGGCCGTTGGCGTCCCAGTTCACATGGGTCAGACGCAGGAATCCGCCGATCAGCAGGATGCCGACCACGGCAGCTACCGTCAGCGCGCGCGCCCTGTCGGCAAAGATTACGCCCGTGTCGATGCGGGGCAGCGTACGCGGCGCCCAGGCCTGCGTATTCACCGCGTCGGCCGTGGACGGGGGGTCATGGAGCGGGGAGGCCTGTTCGCTCATACAGTATCTTCGCCCGCCGGGCCTGCACGGATGCTAGACGAACGCACGGAATCATATCAGAGCGGCCTCAATTGACAGAACGAGATCGGCCCGACACCCCGTCCACGGCAGGCGATTTGGGCCAAAGTGACAGCCGACCATGGTAACATACGGCTCCACATCGGCACGGATCGCGCGAGAGGAGTTGGAGGAAGTCATGCGCATCTCACGGTTGACGTTGCTGGCAGCAGTGGCGGTGGCCGCCCTGTCGAGCATGCACGAGCAGCGGCTGGTCTATGCACAAAGTGAGCCCCAACCGGACATCATCCGGCTAGCCCAGTACAACGTGCAGTTTCTGTTTCCGAACCTCGTCCCTGACCCGTTCCTGCGATTGGTCGATCATTTCCCGGCCGATCCTGTAAGGGCCATGAAGATCGGCGAGGAACTGGCGTGCAACGACATCATCGCATTCCAAGAGATCTCGAATAACGAGCGCCGTCAAGACATCTTTAATGCGCTAGAGGACAACGCGGCGGGGTGTGCGGACGGACGGAGCCCCTTGATCGACGGTGGTGCGCGTTTTTTTGACTTTACGGCGGGACCCCAGAACTCCCAAATCGACCCAGTCAGCGACCACGAAGTCGCCATCGCCAGCCGGTTCCCGATCATTGAGGTGCACACGTTTGAGTACAACGAGTGCTCCTCGATCGACTGTCTCGCGCTTAAAGGCGCGTTGCACGCGAGGTTGTGGCGCGGCCCTGGCCATTCATTGAACGATGTCTTGGATGTGTTCACAACGCACCTGGACACCGACGAGGATGTCAGGTCGGAGCAACTCTTCGAGCTCGGGGAATTCATCGCTGAGCACAGCGACCCGGGTATACCTGCGATCGTGACAGGCGACTTCAATATCAGAAGCACTGACGACGACGGATCGCCCAGTTGGCAGTACTTGCTCATGTTGAGTGTCGTGGACTACTGGTTGGAGCCCATTCCCGTTGATCTGGGCCACGATCGTAATGGACCGACAGAGAACGACATGAGGAAGAGACTGGATTATGTTTGGGTCTCAGGACTAACCGGGCGCGAAATTACCGAGAGCCCCAACTACTTCGTCGATCAGTATCCCCTCCCCCCGGGTTTCGATGCTGGTCTCGCCGACGACGGTCGGCTGTCCGATCACGCTGCCGTGCTCGTGGAACTGGAGTGGAGGGCGTCACCGCCAGTGCCGGAGCCGTCCGTCGAGCTTCCGCGAGTGCTCCGTGTGGAGGTGACGAGGCTTGAGGAGGTGTCTCCCGACGTGCCCGACGTTGCAATCATAATTGTTCCTGTGCCCTTCCCGCCGCCGCCGCTACTGCCGCTCTTCCTCATTCCGTTTCCGGTGCCTGTCGGCTGCGATGGCAGAACAGATTTCTTTGGGCGCGTTCGGTTGAACGCCGGCGGTCCGGAAGTCCTCGCGGAGATCACGGAGGATCATCCGTTGGAAACCGACGATGGTAGCCCGACTCGCACCTGGGAAGCGCGAGTGGACGTGCCGGCCGGCGTCGGCGAAGTGAGTATCGGCATGGCGCTCGAAGATGACGACACCTTCCCCTGTGACGAACTTGATTTCGACGGCAACGATTTGCTCGACATCAACCCCTACGAGAGCAGCGACCACGATAGCAGCAGGAAAGTCTTGCTTATGGCGGACTTGGCGTCAGACGAGATCCGGGCGCAGCCCGCAGGCGCGAACGTGCGAGTTGGGTCAGTCGGAGAGCCAATATTCCTTCTGGGTACGCAAAGACCCCGCGCTCGCGTGACTATTACCGTCGAATCGCTGTTCTCGGACTTCGCCGATAGCGATGGCGATGGCCTAGTTGACTCCTTGGAGGCGTACATCGTTCAAACCGATCCCGTGGACCCCGATTCAGACGATGACGGTCTTGTCGACGGAGTGGAGGTGTTCGGCGCGAACCCTACGAACCCTCGTGACTTCGATACTGATGACGACGGGCGTTCCGATGGCGAGGAGGATGGTAATGGGGATGGCCGTCGCGACGCGAAC
>CAYQZE010000042.1:0-7646 GCA_964421985.1 uncultured Dehalococcoidia bacterium
CCGTGTCGACGACGACCCTCAACGCTGCTCGGCGCGAACCGCCCGAACCGCCTCATCAATCGCATCGTTGATCTCGTCCTCGGTGTAGCCTTCGAGGCTCTTCCGCACCGGTGCGTACAGATCGTAGAGGTCCTTCGCCCACTGAGATCCACCTCTCAGCACGGCTGGCTTCACCGTCTCGATCTCGAGTTTTCCATCTTGGAGCGTGATCGCCAGCACTTCTTCCGCGCCCAAATGCAGCGCCTCACGGAACTCCTTCGGGATCGTGATCTGGCCGTGCCGAAGCTGCCGTACGATGCGTGTCTTACCCATGCCAGCACACTATCACATAATTACGTATTACGCAAATCACACATTTTCCGTTTCCGCCTCTCGCTCCCCGCTTCCTATTTGTCCCGCACCGCCCACAGGTCCAGCCGCACATAATCAGCCACGTACGGCGCGCCCCAGCGCCGCACCGTCTCCCGTACGACCCCCAGCGCGTACGCGTCGCGCAGCTCCTCCGGCAACCGCGCCACGTGGTCGCGAAGCAGGATCGTCTGCACGTACAGCGCGGCGTCTGACTCGCGCTCGAACGCGACCGGCGCCTCGAACAGCGACGCGCGCACATCGATCCAGCCCGCGCGCTCCAGCGACGCCTTCCCCTCCTCCGGCGTGCGGAACTTCTTGCTGTCGGCGAAGCCGTCCATGTGCTGGGCGAACCGCGCATCCTGTCGCACGGCCGCGACCGCCTCCAGCACGTGCACGTTGTTGCCGTAGCCGCCGCATTGCGCCCGTAGCCGCCCGCCGGGCTTCGTCGCGCGATACAGGCAACCGAACAGCGCATCGTCGTCCGGGATCCAGTGGAATACCGCGTTCGAGAACACGCAGTCCACCTGCTCTGCCAGCGCGAAGTCCGTCAGGCTCGCGACGGTCGGGGTGACGTTCGTCACGGCGCGCTCGGCCAGCTGCCGCGAGAGCGAAGCGATCATCTCAGCCGACGCATCGACAGCGTAGATCTTTCCGCGCGGCAGCTTCGCCAGCAGGTCGAAGGTCACCGACCCGGAGCCGCAGCCCGCATCCAGCACCAGCTCATCGCCCGCCAGCTCCAGATCGTCGATCACCTTCTGCGCCCACGCGCGCATCGGTGTGCCGATCCGGTCGTACACCTCCGCGTTCCAGTACGTGTTCGTCATCACACCTCCCGGGCATCGACGGCGCCGCATCGTAGCATGCGTTACCGCCCTCCCCGCTCGTGATCCTTGTGCTCACACCCACTCTCCGCCCGATCCGAGCGGAGGCCGGGGTGAGGTCGGCCATCTCGCCGTCGCGGTCTCGAAACAACCCCGCCCCCTGCCACCGACTACACTGCACGCGCTAGCCACGCGACAAGGAGCACGCCACGCATGATCTGCCCACGCGACGGAAACGACCTCCGCACGGAAACCGAGCATGGCATCACTGTCGATCGCTGCCACGCCTGCAGCGGCGCCTGGTACGACTACGACGAGCTGGCCGAGCTCGAAGCCACCATCGCCGATGAGGAGCAGCGCGCCGGAATGGTCGAGTACGCCAAGCATCAGAGCGTGCTCCCCTGCCCTGCATGCGGCCAGACGATGCACGCCTTCAACTACCGCGCCTACAACCTCGAGCTCGACGCATGCGCCGAAGGTCACGGCTTCTGGCTCGATGCGGGCGAGTCCGAGCGCGTCCGCGTCGTCATGAAGGAGCGCGTCCGCGGCCTCCGCCGCGCCGGAAGCGCCCAGAACGCCTGGGCCCGCGCCAAAGGCCGTGGCGACAACGGCGTCATCGGCCAGATCAAGGGCCTCTTCGGCCGCCGTCGCTAACCGCAGCAGCGGCCGCCCTACGCGCACCAGCCCCGCCACCCATCACAACTCCCCACCCACGTCCCCGCACGTCCGTCCACCATGTATCCGGTCTATACAACCCGTGGGAGAGGGTGGCCCACAGGGCCGGGTGAGGGCCCGCATCAGATCTCCCGCAGGCGCTTGCTCGTGATCCCGATCGCCAGCACGATCGCCGACGCCAGTCCCGTGAAGCACGCGACCGTGACCTGCGCACCGAAGGCATTGATCAGCGCCCCCATCAGCAGCGCGCTGAACGGCGTGATGCCGCTCGTCATCACGTACAGCGACATCACCCGGCCCCGGTACTCGTCGTCGACGATCAGCTGCACCATCACCTGATTGAACATCAGATAGATCGAGTTCGCGATCCCCGCCACCACCAGCAGCGCGAACGACAGCGCGTACAGGTTCGACAGCGCGAACGCTGTCACCAGCGCCATGTAGACGAACGTCGTCCACACCAGGATCTGCCCCCGCTTCTGCAGCTGCGTCAGGTTCGCCGCGATCAGCGCGCCGACAATCGACCCGTACCCCACCGCCGACGCCAGGAGCCCGAACCCCACCGAACCCACGTCCAGCACGTCCTTCGCGAACACGGGGATGAACTGCACGTACGGGTACACGAGGAGGCTCGGCAGCGCCGCCATCACCACCAACAGCAGCACGTCGCCATGCGTCCGCGCGTACGACATGCCATCCAGCAGGCTGGCCAGCACCGTCGTCGTCCGCGCACCCGATGGCACGCCGCGCGTCTTGATCCGCGAGGTCGCGTACACCGAGAACGCATACGCCGCCGCCTGCACAACGAACGCCGCCTCGATCCCCGCCGCCCCGATCAGCGCGCCTGCCATCGACGGCCCGATAATGCGCATCGTGTTCGAACCGAGCGAGTTCACCGCAACCGCGTTCGGCAGGTCCTCCGCACCGACGACGTCGTAGATCATCACCTGGCGCGCCGGTTGGTTCACCGCGTCGCCGAAGCCCTCCAGCGCCGAGAGCGGATAGAGCATCCACACCTCGATCACGTCGCCGATGATCAGCAGCGCCACGAGCGTCGCCGCCACCGCGCTGATCGCGGTCATCACCATCAGCACCGACCTACGGCTGAAGCGGTCTGTCACCGTGCCGGCGAAGGGCGCCACCGTCACCGAGGAGATGCCCCGGACGAACCCCACCGCCCCCACCTGGAACGGCGACCCGGTCAGGTGGAACACCAGGTACCCCTGCGCGGCGAACTGCACCCACTGCCCCAGCATGGTGCCGACGTTGCCGATCCACAGCACGCGGAAGTCCGGAATCCCCAACGACGAGAACGTCCGCTGCCCGTAGCCGCGGACGCCGCCGCTCGGCGGCACGACGGACCCCTGCGGCACTGACATCGCGCTTCCCATCGCTACTGCCGGTTGTGTGGAGCCCCCAGCGTAGCGAACCGTCTCGCGGGCGTGAAGCCGGCATGCATGTCGCGAATCCCGCGCGGCCGCCATCCGGCCCGCGCCCGCCGCCCGCAAGACGGGGTTGCGCGCCACGCCCGCATAGCGACCCCTTGACAGCGGGTGTACGATCGTCATCAACAGCAATACGCCCAAAGGGAGGTGCAGGTCATGGCAGAGAGCGTCTACAAGGTCATCGAACTCATCGGCACGAGCACAGAATCATGGGAGAAGGCCGCCGCCTCGGCAGTCCACCGCGCCGGCGGCTCGCTGCGCGACCTGCGCATCGCCGAGGTCGTCACCCTCGACATGACGGTAGAGGACAACAAGGTCGTCCTCTACCGCGCCAAGATCAAGCTCTCCTTCAAGTACGAAGGCGCGTAGGGACGAGGACACGTCGGCCCCGGAGAACCCGATGAGGCCCCGCGTCTTGCGGGGCCTCATCGCTGGTTACTCCGTGGACAGCGCGCCTCTAATGGGCGCCCTGTTGCTTGTGTTTCGCAACGTGCTTCTGCGTCTGGCAGGGCACGACCACCTTGTTGCCGCTCCGGGTCGTCTTCACGACCGTCTCGCCGTGCTCACAGATGCCGTCGCCATCCTCCGGTTCCTTCACCGGGTTCGACCACGGTATCCCGTGCGTACCCTCTTCGTGCTCGCCTTGTCCCGGCGTCGCCGTAGGCGTGGCGGTGGCGGTCGCCGTCTCCGTCGCCGTGGTCGTCACCGTCGCCGTCTCCGTGGGCGTCGCCGTTGTTGTAGCCGTCTCGGTGGCGGCCTCAGTAGCGGTCTCAGTGGCCGTCGCCGTGTCGTCAACCAGCGTGTCAACCTGTGTCCCAGGCGACACGTCGAGCAGGCTGATCCCGTCCTGCGAAGCGAATACCCCCACGGCTGCGAGCGAGACGAGCACCGCTGCGATGCCCGTACCTACGATCTTCTGGCGCATATGAACTCCTGACCTCACGCCACCATGCCTCCGCCGCCGCGATGACCCCACCAGGCCATCGCCGCCGACAGGCGGCCAGTGACACCCCAACGTTCCCTTTCCCTACGAATCGGCCCGGCGCCCGAGATCTTGACACAAACAGGGGCGGCAACCCGTAAGGTTTCGCCCTCCGCATCCGATTAAGGAAGTAGGCAGGGCGCAACGGCGCTTCGGCGTGCCGCCTGACCACGGATCGGAGGGATGATGCCTCGACGCCCAATACGCAAACGAGAAGGCGGGCAGAGCCTGGTCGAGTTCGCCCTCGTCGTGCCCATGCTGCTCATCCTGGTCTTCGGCGTCGTCGACTTCGGACTCGGTCTGCGCGCCTACATCAGCATCGCCTCGGCCACGCGAGAGGGCGCCCGCTTCGCGGTCGTCGGTAACGCGCCGGGCACCTTCGTCAGCGGCAACTGCAGCGCCACGCCGACCACGGCGATAGACAAGGTCTGCAGGACCATCGATGGCCTCAACCTCACGAACGTCCAGAACGTCAAGGTCGAGACCTGCAACAATGCGTCCCCCCGCGTCTGCAGCACGGCGACGCTCGCGAACATGCAGCCGGGCGAGGCCGTCCGTGTCACGGCCAACTACCGCTACCACTACATCACGCCGGTCAAAGCGCTCATTAACTTCGTCTCGGCGGGCACCATAGCCGATTACTTCACGATCAACTCGGCCACCGAGATGAGAATCGAATAGCTGGAGGAGACCACAGTGGCTCGGGATCTTCACGCTCGCGAGCGCGGGCAGGTACTCATCCTCGTCGCGATCTTGCTGCCCATGCTGCTCGGCATGGCGGGCATCGCCGTCGACGTCGGGCTGGGCTGGTCGCTCCGCCGCGACACCCAGAACATCGCCGATGCGGCGGCGCTCGCCGGCGGCGGCCTGCTGCTCGACAACGGTCCCGCCAGCGTGGCCACGGCGAAGACGACGGCGGCGAAGTACGTGACCGACCGCGGACTCGCCTGCCCCGCCGCCAACTGCGTGCACGTCCCGCCGATCAGCGGACCGCACACCGGTGACAGCACTTACATCGAAGTCTCGCTCGCGGGATCACGCAAGACCGTGTTCATGCGCGCCCTCGGAAAGCAGAGCTATACGGTCAGGTCGCGCGCGGTCGCCATCGTCACCGCACTCGCCAAGGAGTACGCACTGATCGTGTTGAAGAACGACTGCGCCGCCAACAACGGCACGGTCAGCGGCAATGCGACGTACCAGCAGAACACCTCCGGAGCCGGACTGACCATCAACAACGGCGGCGCCGCCGTCAACTCCGCCTGCGAACCCTCCGCTAACCTCGGCGGCGGCAGCATCTTCAAGGCCGACTTCGTCGACTACAACAGCGACGGCGCCTGGCAACAGGCCAACAACGCGCAGACCACCCCGAAGCCCGAGCCGATCGGCGCACCCGTCGCGGACCCGCTCGCGTCGCTCGCGCAGCCCACACCGGGCGCGCCTTCGCCAACGTGCGGCGGCTGCACCGCCGCTAACCCCGTGCAACGGAGCATCAACGCTGGCGACGGGAACGTCACCCTCGAACCGGGCACCTACTATGGCGGCCTGAACATCAACCAGGGTACGGGTGGGGGTTACAAGGTGACGCTCAAACCGGGCCTGTACATCTTCGCCGGCGGCGCGTCGCCCGGCGGTGGGTTCAGCTTCGAGGGATCCGGCGACCTCGATGGATCGGCGGGCGTCACGCTCTTCAACACAGGCAACCCCCTGGCCTCCAAGAAACCCGACCGACCGTGCGTGGGCATGAAGATCAGCGGCAGCGGCACGATCGTCTTGAACGCCCCCACGACCGGACCGAACAACGGCATGTTGATCTGGCAGGACAAGAACTGCACAGCGGACTTCCAGTACGCAGGCTCCACGAACACGACGACCAGCATCATCTACCTGCCCACCGCCCGCATCAACCTCTCCGGTGGTGGCACGCTCGGCGCCAACCAGGTGATCGTCGGCAGCATCGACTTCAACGGGTCCGCCGGCATCACGATCAACTACAAACCGGCGGTCCAGGCCTACATGCCGAAAGTCAAGCTCGTCGAATAGCCCCCGCCTGCCCCGCCCCGACCTAACCCCAACCCCTTCCCGGTGCGGGAAAGGGGAGCTCAGCAACGATCTCTCACATCGGCGCGACTGCTCTCCTGGAACTAACGCGAGATCGAAAGCAATGCACTCGTTATGTCTGTTCGGCACTTTTCGTGTGCTGAAGCGGCGCCCGGCGTGCGTGACGCGGGCAAGTCGGCTCCCGTGAGATCAGGGTTGCACGTGCTCGCCTAATCTCCAAACAGGGGAGTCACCGAAGGCGCATCGCCCGTTGCGCGTTTCCTGGTGTACGAGCGGCTGGCACGCGGCAGCGTACTGCGTCGGTGGGGCTTCGCCGGACTCACAGCCGAGGACGGCACGGTTGGTTAGTGCCCCGCGACGCAGTCCCCTGCATGCTCAATCCATTCGAATGGGCATGGGTCCCGCGCACAAACGAAAAGCGAGCTGATCTCGGGCCCCGCCTCCCTCGACCAGCTCGCTCTCAAATGCCTCGATGGAGGCGCCTGATCATGCTCCACCGATGAGGCAATGTCAATACCCGTGCGTCAAGTTCGAGCGATCTTCCCGCTCCTACCCCGAAAAGCTCGGTGCGCGTAGTTGAAGGTCGCGCCATCTTGTCGTATCGTCGGACGATGGCGGGCGACTCGGCAGCCGCCGCAGCGCGATCGCGAGGACGCCCATGCAGGACGGCGGGAAGCGAGATTGGTCGGACTGGCACCGCGCCTACGACGACCCGTCGTCCGCCCTGTCGCGACGGCTGCGCGTCGTGCAGGCATACCTGCGACAGGCCGTGGACGACCGGGCGGGGCCCCTCCAGATCATCAGCATGTGCGCGGGCGAGGGCCGCGACGTGGTGGCCGTGCTCGCGCGGCACCCTCGGCGGAGCGAGATCTCGGCGCGTCTCGTCGAGCTCGACCCGCGCAATGCCGCCTTCGCCACGGCCGCTGCGCGCGCGGCGGGCCTCGATCGCGTCGAAGTCGCCAGCGCGGACGCCGCCGTCACCGACAGTTACGCGAACGCGGCACCCGCCGACATCATCCTTGCCTGCGGCATCTTCGGCAACATTCCGGATGAGGAGGTCCGACAGACGGTCGAGCACCTCCCCTGCCTGAGCGCACCGGGGGCCGCAGTCATCTGGACCCGCGGACGGGAGCCTCACCGCGACATGGCGGAGAACATCCGGGCATGGTTCGCCGAAAGCGGATTCGAGGAGATCGCGTTCGAGGCGCCGGCCGACGCCAGGTTCCGCGTGGGCGCCCACCGCCTCGTCGCCGCGCCGCGACCGTTCGAGCCGGGCGTGCGCCTGTTCACCTTCTTCCGCTAACCCCGCCGGAC
>CAYQZE010000043.1:0-24782 GCA_964421985.1 uncultured Dehalococcoidia bacterium
TGCCGCGAGATGTAGCCGTCCTCCGCCGCCTGCCCCACGCACCCCATGATCACATGGTCCACCTGTTCCGGCTTCAGCCCCGCCCGCTCGACCGCCGCCCTGATGGCGATCGCCCCCAGGTCGGAGGCCGACAGGTTGGAGTACGCTCCCTGGAACTTCCCGATAGGCGTCCGGACGCCGCTGACGATCACCACGTCTTCCATATCTAAGACTCCTCGGCCAGCGGCCACTCATGCGCAGGGAATGTGATCGAGTATAGAAACGCCGGGGGAGGCCGTCAATTCATTGACGGGAATGTCGTGTAGCTGGCCCGAGCGGAACCCGCGCAGTGAGCCCTGGCGCTACGGCCGTGCGAATGGAACACCCGGCTGTCGCGCAGCCGTGCACTTCGAAGGAAAAACGCAGATAGCGGGTGGGAAAAATCGCGGACTGCCTCGTTAGACTGACCACGCGATGAAAGCCGGGGACAACAGCCAGAGCGGATGGAGACGTCGCGGGCGGCCGCGTTACGCGGGCGCGCTGACGCCGCGCCAGCAGGACGTCTTCGAACTCCTCGTCACGGGCCTCACAAACGAAGAGATCGCGCAGCACCTCGGCATCGCGCCGAACAGTGTCAAGTACCACGTGTCGGAGATCCTGCAACGCCTCGGTGTCGACAACCGCCACGACGCTGTTGCCCTCTATCGCACACAAGGCAGCGGCTGGCTTGCTGGGCTAGCGCCCGTCATGTTCTTTCGCAAACTGTCGTTCGTTTCGCTTCCCAAGGCGGCGGCGGGCGCTGTATTCGCCGCCACGACGGCAGGCATCGCTGTGGTGGCTTGGGGCGCGCTGCCGATATCGACGGTTGCGACGACTCCCATGGGCTGCGCCATCGAGCGGACGCTTAGCAGCGCGCCGGCGTGTGCACCCGCCACGCCGCAGCAGGTACCGGCCGGCCCCCAGCCGGGCGCCAGGCTCGCGGACGGCCTCTTGAGCCCCGGCGGCATGACGATGGGACCCGACGGCATGCTCTACGTCGCCGAAGCCGGCATCGGCGGCTCCACTAAGGTGACGACGGCAGGCGTTGATGTTGGGACGACCGGCGGCACGGGCCGCATCTCGAAGATCGATCCCGGCTCCGGCGCCCGCACCACGGTGATCGACGGCTTGCCGAACTTCTCGCACATGGGATGGGACGCCTCCGGTCCGGCCGACGTTGCATTCCTCGGCACGCAGTTGTACTACCTGCACACCTTCGGCGGCGCCGAGTTCGGGCTCCCGGACACGCCGACCGGCATCTACAAGGTCACCAACGGCACAGCGACCATCTTCGCCGACATCGACGCGTTTAACGCCGTCAATCCCCCCTTGACCTATGTGCTCGACGGCAGCGGGAACTCCATAACCGCCCAAAATGGGGCGTTCTATGTCGTCGACAGCCTCGAGCACGCGGCCCTGAAGGTCACCGCCGCGGGTGTGATCAGCCGCCCTGACGGCGTCACGAACGTTGAGCCAACGCGTGTGACGCTCAGCGGCCGCGGGCCGTTCTACGTCAACTCGATCGCCACATTCCCGCACGCGCCTGAAGTCGCGGGCGTCTACTCCTTCCCTGACCCGGCGGGCAATCTGGTGGTTGCCGCTCACGACCTCGACCTCACGGACGTGGAGGTCGGTCCCGGCGGCCAGTATGTCCACGCCTTATGGATCGGCGGCAACGTGTTGAAGGCCGGGGCGACCGGGATGATGTCGGTGGTCGTCGATGGCTTTCCCGACGCGGCCGGGCTGATCTTCGACGGTGACACCGCATACTTCCAGACTGGCCGGCCAGACTGGACAGGCAGTATCAGCGGCGCCCAACTGTGGAAGATCACCGGCTTCTCGTCGGTGACTTCGCCCGCCCTGCCAAACACCGGTACGGGTCCGGCGCGCGGCGGCGATGCGGCGCCTTGGGCGATCGCGCTCGCGACGGCGGTGCTCGGCGCCGTCAGCGTCGGTGGCGGCGCTGTCGCCACGAGACGCCGCTAACGCTCGCCCGCAACTAACGCAGGAGCGGTCTTCGTGGGGCGCGAATGCTCTGGACGCGCAGAGCTCGAGGAGACGCGTGATGAAGCTCAACACTCGACGGTTGCTGCTGGTGATTGCAGCCGCGGCACTGATCGCCGGGTGCGGCGAAGACACGGCGAAAACTCCTGCGACCGCGCCGTCCTCGCAATCGGCCAGCGCCCCAGTGGGTGCGACGGCCACAACCGGGCCGCTCCAGGCGAACTGTTACGCGCCGACGGACGCCGTTGGGCCCGGCGAGGGCAAAGCGGATCTCGTGCGAAACGATCCCGGCGTCCAGGCCGCGCTCGCGGCGCTCGACACCCAGATCGTTGCCGCGTTCAAAGAAAAGGGACTTCCGAGCGTCGCGGTCGGGGTTGTCTACGATCAGAATATGCTCTGGTCGCGCGGATACGGTTTCGCAGATGTCGATGCTCAGCGGCCGGCGACGCCCGGTACCGTGTACCGCATCGGATCCAACACGAAGATGTTTACCGCGACGATGCTGCTGCAGCTCCGCGACGCCGGTAAGCTCCAGCTCGACGAACTGATGGCGAAGTACGCGCCCGAGGTGACGTTGCTGACCGGCACGAACACCTGGCCCCAGCCGACGTTCCGCCAGGCTGCGTCGCATACCGCCGGGCTCGCGGCGAGTCCGTTCTACGTTGAGGCCGACCGCGACGTGTTCCTGCAGAAGGTAGCCACTACGTCGCTCACTGCGGAGCCCGGTAGCGGGTTCGTGTACTCCAATCTGGGCTTTCAACTGCTGGGCTACACGCTGGAGACGATCGCCGGCGAGCCATATCGGCAGTATGTCACGGAGCACATCCTGCGCCCGCTCGGCATGGAGAGCAGCGGCTTCGACGCCATCGCCGGTGATCGGCTCGCGACAGGCTATGCGGTGGACGGCGCTGGCCAGCGAGCCCCGGTCGGGTCGTTCGATCTGGCTGGCGGGTACATGGCGCCCGCCGGCGCGTTGTACTCGTCGGTTGATAACATGGCAAAGTTCGTTGAACTGCACTTCCGTTCAGCGCCAGCCGCCGACGCGCAGATCTTGTCGAGCGACTCATTGCGCGAGCTGCGGCGGCCGAACGTGCGGGTGCCTGACGACAACAGGTGGGGGCTCAAGAGCGCCTGCTACGGACTTGGGATGTTTCAGGACGTGGAGTTCGGTCGCGCGGGCTTCGGCCACACCGGCGGGGTCCCCGGCTACGCGAGCATCGTGTGGATGGTGCCGGCTCTGAAGCTTGGCATCATTGTGCTCGCCAATCAGATCGACTACGCGCCCGCCGCCGATATCACCAACATGATCCGTGGCGTCCTCACGCCAGCGCTCAGCCAGGCACTCGGTGAATAGACTCACGCAGAGTGGCGACCATCCAAGACACAACTTGGCTTGAAACCGAATTCGTGAGCTTCGACAAACGGGCCGCAACACGACGTATGCGTCTCACCGATCCTCGCGCGCACGCGGAGCCGCGCCAGCCACCTCATACCCCGCACAGCGCACCACCGGCAGCGGCGGATACTTCGGGTAGCCCGCATCCGACTGCGAACGCCCGCACAGCACGAACGTCGAGCCGCGGGCGGACGTGACCGTGCGCGCGTGTGTGCACGACGCGCAGAGGCCGGCGGTGCGGTCCATCTGGTCCATGGGGAAAGTGTACGGCGGGCGACTCACAGCCGGGACGGCTGTGCCGCATCACTTGACGGGCGAGGGTTGGTGCCACATTATTTCGCGGAGCCCTCACGGGGCTCGGGTGTCGCCCGTCAACAGCCGGGCTGGCCGTCGTTGCCGCAGCAGTCCTTGCGCGTGCGCGCCTTGATCCAGTTGTTGCGCGCCGCCATCCCGAGCTTGGACAGGAACGGCGCATCGTAACCACGGAAGTTGGCGAACGTTGCGCTCAGGCTCGGACGCGCGCGGCGCGGCTCGTCGTCGCTCATGGCTTCACTTCCCCTCGAATCGCGGCGGCCGCTTCTCCAGGAACGCCTGTACGCCCTCGGCGCGGTCCGCCGTCGTCTGCAGGATCACCGTCAGGTCGGTCTCGTAGCGCAGCGCCTGCTCCAGCGGCATATCCAGCCCTCGCAGCATCGCCTCCTTCGCGTAGCGCACCGCGATCGGCCCCTGCGCCGCGATCCGCTCCGCCAACGCGCGGCCGTGCGCGTGCAGCTGCGCCAGCGGCGCCACGGCGCTGACGAGCCCGCACGCGAGCGCCGCCTGCGCGTCGAGCGTCTCGCCCAGCAGGATCATCTCCGACGACTTGCCGCGCCCGATCAGCCGTGGCAGCCGCTGCGTCGCCCCGCCCGAAGGCACGGCGCCGGCCGCCACATCGCGGATCGCGAAGGTCGCGTCGTCCGACGCGATGCGCACATCGCAGGCCAGCGCCAGCTCGAGCCCGGCGCCCGCCGCCTCGCCCTGCATGCAAGCGATCACCGGCTGCGCCATCAGCTCCAGGCACCGAAACGGCAGCCGCGCTGCCGCATGCCGCACGTCGCCGCCCGGCGCACCGCGAGAGAACGCCGCGCCATCGGCGGTGAGCAGCACGGCGTGGATATCGTCGTATTCGTGGATCGCCGAGGACGCCTGCTCCAGCTCGTCCAGGAAGCGCGCGTCGATCGGGTTGCCGTCTCCGCCGCGAGTCAGCCGGATCTCTGCGACGTGCCCGGACTTCAGCACCGCGAGCGTCGTGAAGCTCATGGCGCATCATAGCGGGTCAGCCGGTCAGCGAGTCAGCGGGGCGGCCGGTCAGCGGGTCAGCGCCCCGTTGGCACGAACTGGCGGTCCGGCGACGAGAACACGATGTACGTCCTGCAGGCGGCGCCGCTGCGATTGATCAGCCGATGCGGCACGTCGCGCGGCACGACGATCAGGTCGCCGGCGCGCAGGGTTGTGGTCTGATCGCCCAGCGTATGCTCCACCTCGCCGTCCATCACGTAGACGACTTCCTCACAGTTCGGGTGGGTGTGCTCGACGTTGCTCCTGCCGGCATCGAACACCGCCAGCCCGATCGTCTGCTCCGCGCCCTGCGGATGACCCTCGCGCACCGCCCAGTGCACGCTGCCGAAATCGGTCGCCTCGCCTCCAGCGCCGACGCTCCGTCGCACCTGCTCATCGATCGGCGGCACACCCATCGTTCGCCTCATTCGTCTTCCATTGCAACTCCCCTTCCCGCACCGGGAAGGGGCTGGGGGTTAGGTCGCCCGCCGCAACATCCGCCCTGCGCGCGCCTCAGTCTGCCGCCCATCCTCCACCGCCACCGCGCCGTTCACGACGACGTGCGCGATGCCGGCGGGATACTGCCTCGGCTCCATGTACGTCGCGACGTCCGCGATGGTGTTCGGGTCGAAGACGACGATGTCCGCGAAGGCGCCCGGCTGCAGCACGCCGCGATCCTTCAGCAGGTGCTTGCGCGCCGGCAGCGACGTCATCTTGCGCACGGCTTCCTCCAGCGACAGGACGCCGTCCTCGCGCACGTACTTCTCCAGCACGCGCGCCATCGTGCCGTAGAGGCGCGGATGCGGCTTGCCGCCGGAAGGCAGGCCGTCGGAGCCGATCATGCAGTGGCCGTCCACGACGACGCGCCGCACGTCTGCCTCGTCCATCGTGAACATGATCACGCTGGGCGAGTTCTCCTCGTCGTGCAGGATCTTGCGGATCGCGTCGCCGATCGGCAGGTCCATTTCGGCGGCGATGTCGCTGATGTACCGTCCCTCGTACTTCTCGTGGTCGTACTTTACGCTGCCGATGATCGCTGGCGTCACGGCGAACGCCTCCTCGCGCCCGACCCGGAACATCGCCGCCAGGCCGGACGACGACGCGATGTAGGGATACACGTCGACCGTCACGTCCACGCCCCGCGCCCGCGCGGCAGCGATCAGCGGCAGCGACTGCTTCGTCAGCCCGAACGCCGGCGCTCCGCCGGCTTTGTGGTGCGAGATCTGCACACCGCAGCCCGACCGCTCGCCGATCTCGATCGCCTCGGCCACCGCCTCGAGCATGCCCAGCGACTCATTGCGGATGTGGCTGGTGTAGATGCCGCCGTGCTTCGCGACCGTCTTCGCACAGGCGATCAGCTCCGGCGTCTGCGCGTACGTGCCCGGCACATACACGAGGCCCGTCGACATGCCGATCGCACCGGCCTGCATCGCCTCGTCGATCAGCGACTGCATCTGCGCCAGCTCCGCTTCCGTCGGCGGCCGCTTCTCCAGGCCCAGCACGTTGTAGCGCACGACGCCCTGCGGCACGTATGCCGCGACGTTGCACGCCGGATGTGCCGCATCGACGGCGGCGAAGTACTCGGCCGTCGTGCTCCACGGCAGCTCCGTATCGCCCAGGATGGGCGCGAACCCGCGCTCGTAGAACAGCCGGAACGCGTCGTTCGCCGGCGCCACGCCGGACCCGCAGTTGCCAACCACGTCAGTCGTGACGCCCTGCATGATCTTGAAGTCGACGCGCGGGTCGCGCATGACGGCGGCGTCGTCGTGCGAATGCACGTCGATGAAGCCCGGAGCGACGGTCAGTCCGCGCGCATCGATCTCGCGCGCAGCACCGCCCGAGACCGCGCCGACGCCCTCGATGCGGTCGCCGCTCACGGCGAGGTCGCCGGCGCGGGCGGGCGCGCCCGTACCGTCGATGATGCTGCCGTTTCGGATGATCAGGTCGTGGTCGGGCATGCTCGATCAGGCTCCCGCGGGTGGTACGGCGCTCATCGTCACTGGCAGGCCCGTCCGCGCCGACTCGTAGATCGCGTCCACGACCTCCTGCGCGTACGTCGCCACGCCGAAGTCGAGCCAGCTCTGGCGATCTTCGCTCACGGCCTTCAGAAACGTGTAGTCCTCCAGCAGATACGGCTGCCCGCGGTTCTGCCTAACCACGGTCTCAGTCAAGCGATCGTCCATCTTCACCAGCGACGCGCGGAAGCGCTCGATCACCTCTTCCGACGGGATGTCAGTGCGCCGTCCCGCCGCGTTCGTCTCGCAGCGGATGGGCGCGGCGTAGTCGTCGTCCCCCCACGAGTACTGCGCGAACTCGCAGACGACGTGCATGCGGCGGCTGGACCCGCGATGCAGCACGTTGTGCCAGATCGAGACGTGGTTGACCACGGTCCCGCTTTCGAACTCCAGGATCGCGCTGCTCAGATCCTCCACGCCGTCCTTCCCGAAGAAATGGCGAGTGACGCCGTGTACGCGCGTTACGCGCCCGAAATACGAGATGAGCACGTCGATGTCGTGGATCGCGTGCTCCAGCAGCGTGCCCGCACCAACCTTCGTGACATCGCCGCGCCACGTGCTGGCATAGTGCCCCTGGATCGGGAAGAACTGGTCGTCCAACATCACGCAGGTCATCGGCCGCCCCGACGCCGCGTCGTGGATCAGGTCGCGCATGACCACGATCACGGGCGAGAAACGCATCACCAGCCCGACCTGGTGCGTCACGCCTGCCGCCTGCGCGGCGTCCCGCATCGTTGCCGCATCGTGCCCGTTGAACGCCAGCGGCTTCTCGCAGAAGAGCGCCTTGCCGCGCCCCAGCACGTCGCGAGCGAGCGGCAGGTGGTTGAAGGTCGGCGTGCAGATGTAGACGGTGTTGATCTCCGGCGACGCGATCAATTCCTCGGCGCTGGCCGTCACCAGCGATACGCCGGACGCCTGCGCGAACACCGAGCGCCGCTCGGGGTCTTCCTCAGCGATGCCGACCAGCTCGCCCTCGATCAGACCGGCCTTCAGCAAGAAGTGGATCGCCTTGCCGTGGGCCGTCCCCATGACGCCGGCGCCGATGATGCCGATCCGTGGCCGCATGTTGTAGTGCTCCGTGATCGGGTGAGGGTCGCAGCGACAGGTTACGGTCTGCGCGCGACTGGCAGTAGGTATCTTCCGTGGCGCCTGCTTTCAGCCCGCGACCTGCTCTTCCGTGGCGCGGGCTTTCAGCGTTCTTCGACCACCCGCACACGAGCGCACGCGCTCGTTCCTCTCGAAGATCCTTTAACCGGCATCATGGGTCATCCGCTGCGCCCGCGCGCGTACGGCTGCAAGTGCGCGGCTCGTGTGTAGGGGGCCACGCGGCGACGTGCCCGGCGGGACGCTACACCGTCCCCAACAACGCGTACCCGCCGTCCACCAGCAGCGTCTGCCCTATGATCATCGACGCGGCCGGCGACGCGAGGAAGGCGACCGCGTCGGCGACATCCTCCGGCCGCACGTGACGCCCCGCCGGGACCTTCGCGCCGTAGGCGTCGACCATGTCGCCGTCGAGCATGCGCACGCCGTCGGTGCCTTCCACCAAGCCCGCCGACACGTTGTTGACGCGGATGCCGCGCGGCGCCAGCTCCACAGCCAGGTACACAGTCAACGACTCTAGCGCGCCCTTCGAGACGCCGACCGGCGCATACTTCGGCAGGTAGCGGTCGCTGCCCGGACTCAGCATGTTGATGATCGCGCCGCCCCGCGTCATGTATTTCACGACCGCCTGTGCGGCGAACCACGGACCGAAGACGTTGACGTCCATCGTGTGCTTCAGGTGCTTCGGCAGCGAATCGATCGCCGCGCGGGGCCGCTCCAGCCCGCGCGCGGCGCTGTTCACAAGCACGTCGATGCGCCCGAACAGCTCGCCGGCCTGCTTCACCATCTCGAACACGGCGTCGCGGTCGCCCACATCGCACTGCATCGCCTCGGCCCGCACGCCCAGCGCGCGCAGCTCCGCCACGGCGGCATCGGCATGCTCCTTGCTGCGCGAATAGTTGATCGCCACGTCCGCGCCCTCGCGCGCCAGCTTCAGCGCGATCGCATTGCCGATGCCGCGCGTGCCGCCCGTAATCAGCGCAACCTGGCCCGTAAATATGCCCATCGGGCATGACTGTAGCGATTCCGGAGCATGAGCGTCTATGCTCCACACATGGGACTGGACGGACGCGTCGCTCTCGTGACGGGCGCCGGCGGCGAAGGCATGGGGCGAAGCATCGCCCTCACGCTCGCCCGCGACGGCGCCGACATCGTGCTCAACTACCACCGCAAGGATGCGCGCGTCAGGGAGACCGCCGCCGCTATCGAGGCGATGGGCCGCCGCGCTTTCGCATTCGCCGCCGACGTGGCGGACGCCGCGCAGGTCGATGCGATGATCGCCACGGCCACGCGAGAACTCGGTCCCATCGACATCCTCATCAACAGCGCCGGCGGCCCCTGGAAGCCGCAGGACATCACCGACATCGATCCGGCGCACTTCCGCGCCGTGCTGGCGCAAGAGATCGAAGCCACGTTCCTGCTGATCCGCGCGACGCTGCCCGGCATGCGCGCCCGCGGCTGGGGCCGCATCGTCAGCATCGGTGGCTACGGGGCAGACGACTGGCGCTACGGCCCGCCTCAGGCGCCGCTCGACTATCCGTTAGGGAAGGCGGCGCGCCACTGGCTGACGCGGACGCTCGCGCCGCGCGAGGCCGCACACGGCGTCACGATCAACGCCGTCGCGCCCGGCCCGACGCCGCGCGTGACGCTGGAGCAAGCACTCGCAGCCGTCCATGGCGAACGCGGCCCGCGTGATGGCAACGCCCCGCAGGACATCGCCAACGTCGTCGCCTTTCTCTGCTCCGACGCCGCCGCGCGCATCACCGGCGCCGTCATCCCGCTGCCGGGCGCAACTGCGACGTAGCGAACTGCTCACAGTAGGATTGTGAAACCTTCTTGCTCGAAGTCGTGATCCGAGGTGAGTACTTCGCGGATCCGCCAACGGCGACACGACCATCGAAATGCAGTCGGTCATGCTGTACGCCTTGTCAAGCCGCCGGCGGTAAAGGTCGAGGCCCAAATCGAAGAGCGCGCCGCTTTGCGGCAACACTGTTACACGGGGATCATCCGCCACGCGCAGCGCAAGATTGGCCGCGGCTCTGCGCGTGTGCGCACCGAACTTCGAAGCCCGCGTGAGCACCTCAACGAGTACGGAGTCGGTCGTCGTCAGAGTGATGTCGTTGGCGGCCTGAACATAGTTGAATAGCTCGGCGGCCCTCGCGTGGAGCCCATCTCGCGCGTTCAGCAACGCGATGTAGTACGCGGAATCTACGAAAATGGGTCGCAACTACGCCTGCTTCGGCGAACCGTCCAGGTAGTGGTCGAAGTTCTTCGCGCCGTCGCGCGGCATCCGGGCAAGTTCTTCCGCAGGGATCGACTTTCCCAGTTCGATGATGTATTCGAAAATATCGAACGGACGAGCAGCCGCGCGCTTCGGTCGAGGCGGCGTCTTCTTCTGGGGCGCGGTGCGACGCACGACCATGATGTGGAAGTGTACCAGCTACATCCGAAGATCGGCTCACGCGAAGATCGGCTCACGCACCTGCCTTCAGAGGCACCGGCACCCTTACCGCCGCCCGGAAGCGCCCGGACATAACCATCCTCGGCGCACTCGCGCTGCGCCGTCTTGCGGAGTTCATCACCGCGCCGATCTGATACCTCTACCCATCGCGTTCACGATCCTCGTTCGCTATCATCCGGGCGAGCCCAAACATATGTTCACCCACCTCCATCTTCACACCGAGTTCTCGCTGCTCGACGGCCTTAGCCGCATCCCCGACGTCATGGATCGCGTCGCCGCCCTCGGGCAAAACTCCGTCGCGATCACCGACCACGGCGCGCTGTACGGCGCCATCGACTTCTACAAGGAAGCGCGCGTCCGCGGCATCAAGCCGATCATCGGTCTGGAGGCCTACGTCGCGCCCGGCTCCCGCCACAAGAAGGCGGATTCGCGCTCCAACCCCGGCGGGCCGTCTGGCAACTACTACCACCTGACGCTGCTCGCGAAAGACGAGGCCGGCTACCGCAACCTCATCCAGCTCAGCACCAAGTCGCATCTCGAGGGATTCTACTACAAGCCGCGCATGGACAAGGAGCTCCTCGCTGAATACGGCAAGGGGATCATCGCCCTCAGCGGCTGCCCCTCCGGCGAGATGCACAGGCTGCTGAGCGAGGGCCGCGAAGACGAGGCGCGCCAGCTCGCCGGCTTCTTCTCGGACGTCTTCGACGGCTTCTACCTCGAGGTCATGCAGCACGACGAGCCGGACATCAACGCCGAGTGCGCGCGGGTCCTCGCCGGCCTCACACGGCTCTCGAAGACGATGCAGATCCCGCTCGTCGCCACCAACGACTCGCACTACACGGCGCCCGAGGACCACTCCATCCACGATGTGCTGCTCTGCATCGGCACGAACACCACCGTCAACGACCCGAAGCGCCAGCTGAAGATGAACGACCACGGCTACTACGTGAAGTCGGAAGCGGAGATGCTGGCGCTCTTCCCGGAACACGCGGAGGCCATCACCAACACCCAGCTCATCGCCGATCAGTGCAACCTCCAGTTCGACTTCGGCCGTATGCACCTGCCCGAGCCGGAGATCCCGCACGGCCTGACGCCGCACGAACACCTCACCCGCCTCGCTCGTGCGGGATTGAATCGCAAGTATCCGCTCGCGTCCGAAGAAGTGCGCGCTCGCCTCCAGTACGAACTCGATGTCGTCGAGAAGACCGGCTTCACCAACTACTTCCACGTCGTCCACGACATCGCCGAGTTCTGCAAGCGCGAGAAGATCATGCTCGGCGTGCGGGGCTCCGCTGCCGCCAGCGTCATCCTCTACGTGCTCGACGTGACCTTCATTGACCCGCTCGCGCTCCGCCTCGTCTTCGAGCGCTTCCTCCACGTCGACCGCAAGGAGCCGCCCGACGTCGACTTCGACATACCGGACGACCGGCGAGAGCAAGTGATCCGCTACGTCGCGGAGAAGTACGGCTACGACCGCGTGGCGCAGATCATCACCTTCGGCACTATGGGCGCGAAGGCCGCGATCCGCGACACGGGCCGCGCGCTCGGCATGCCCTACGGCGACGTTGACCGCGTCGCGCGCCTCGTCCCCAACGCGCTGCACATGACGCTCGCGAAGGCGCTGGACGAGTCTCCCGACCTCGCGGGCGCCTACGAGGTCGACGCCAACGTCCGCTCGCTGGTCGATACCGCGCAGCGGCTCGAGGGCGTCGCCCGCCACGCCAGCACGCACGCCGCCGGCGTTGTCATCTCGCGCGACCCGCTGGCCGACTTTGTGCCGCTCCAGCGCCCAACGCGCGGCGATGAATCGTCGATCCCGACCACCCAGTTTGCTATGGCCCAGGTCGCCGAGATCGGCCTGCTGAAGATGGACTTCCTCGGGTTGGCGAACCTCACCATCCTCCGCCGCGCGGTCGAGAACATCGAGAGCTCCCACCGTGTCACGATCGACCTGACGGCGCTGCCCGATGGCGATCCGAAGACCTTCGACATGCTCAGCGGCGGCGACACGTTCGGCGTCTTCCAACTGGAGTCACCGGGCATGCGCCGCGCTATCCAGGAGCTGCGCCCCTCCAGTGTCTCGGAGCTCGTCGCGCTCGTCGCGCTCTACCGCCCCGGGCCCATGCAGCACATCGGCTCGTACTGCCGGGCCAAGCACGACCGCTCGCTGGTCAAGTACCCGCATGCTGACCTCGCCGACATCCTCGACGAGACATACGGTGTCATCGTCTTCCAGGATCAGGTGCTGCTCGTCATGCAGAAGTTCGCGGGCTACGAACTGAAGGATGCCGACGCGGTACGCAAGGCGATGTCGAAGAAGATCGCCGCGTTGATGCAAGCGGAGGGGGAGAAGTTCATCGCCGCGGCCGTCGCCAACGGCTACAGCCAGGGCGAAGCGCGCGCGGTGTTCGACCTCATCGAGCCATTCGCGGGGTACGCCTTCAACAAGGCTCACTCAGCCTGCTACGGCACGATCGCCTACCAGACCGCCTACCTCAAGGCGAACTATCCGCACGAATACATGACCGCCGTGCTCTCCAGCGCCGGCGCCCACGAGCGCATCGCCGAAGCCGTCGCAGAATGCGTCCGCCTCGGCATCGCGGTGCGCCCGCCCGACGTCAATCGCAGCGCCGTCACGTTCGAACTCCAACACGTCGATGATGACATCCACACAGAACGCCTTACTCCGGAGCGCGGGCTTTCGGCCCGCGATTCCTCTGCGAAATCGGGTCAATCCGCGGCCCCGCCAGCGTCGGCGATCGTCTTCGGCCTCGCCACGGTGAAGAACGTCGGCTACGGCGCAGCCGAAGGCATCGTCGCGGCGCGCGAGGAGGGCGGCCCCTTCACCAGCATCGAAGACTTCACGAAGCGCGTCGATATGAAGGCGCTCAACAAGCGCGCGCTCGAATCGCTGATCAAATGCGGAGCCCTGGATGCGCTCGGCGACCGCCCCCCTGGGCGCGGCACGCTGCTCGCCAATCTCGACCGCATCGTCTCGCTCGCCCAGCGCGAGCTCAAGCTCAAGGAGACCGGCCAGTCGACGATGTTCGATCTGTTCGGCGATAGCGTCGCCACCCCGCTCCCTGCACTGGAGCTGGTCGAGGCCGAAGTCTCGAAGGCCGAGATGCTGGCGTGGGAGCGCGAACTGCTTGGCGTGTACGTCTCCGAGCACCCGTTCACGAGCGCCGCCGTCAGCGTCTCGAAACACACATCGGCCCTCGTCAGCGAGATCACGCCGGAGCTCGATGGGCGGGAAGCCATCATCGCCGGTATGGTCAACAGCATCCGCACCCTGACCACGCGGGCGGGCAAGACCTTCGTCGCAGTCACGGTCGAGGATCTCTCCGGCAGCGCCGAAGTCACCGTCTGGCCCGACCTGTACGACCCGACCCGCGAGATCTGGCGGCCCGGCAACATCTTGCTCATGCTCGTCCGGGTCCGCGAACGCAACGACCGTCTGCAGGCGGGCGTCCAGCAGGTGTCGCTCGTGCAGGCCGCCGACGGCACCATCTCTCACGAGCACTTCAGCATCCCGTCCTGGCTCACCGAGACCGTCCGCAACACCGCCGGCGTATCCATCACCCACATAGAACACGACGCGCCCCCGCCCCCCACCGATGTAGGGGCACGCGGTGGCGTGCCCACACGCCGTGGCGCGCCCACCCCCGGCAATGGCGCAACCGGCGGCGCTCGAGCCGACTCCACAGCCACCGCGAAGAAGTCCGCGACCGCCCTCGCAGATCCGCCCGTCGAGCGCCCCGCCAGCGCCGCCCCGCCGGCCGCCCCTGCGAAGAATGGCGCGCGCGCAACCCTTCGCTTCTTCCTGCACGAGTCCGAACACGACGAGGAAGACCGCGCCCGCCTCGATGCACTGGTCGCGCTGATAGCCCGCTATCCGGGCGACGACCCCGTCCGCATCTTCATCCATGCACGCGACGGCGACCGCATCGAACTGCACCTGCCCGATGCGCGCGCTTGCGAGGAACTCCGCTCCGCGGGCATCGAAGCGCTCGGGCCGCACGGCGGCGCCGACCCGCTCCCGGAGAGCCGCAGGACGCACGGCGTCGAACCCTTGGAAGTCTGACAGCGGGCCGCTCGGGCACTCCAATGGCCGCGTAGGCCTGGCGAGCGTTGGAGTGCGACCGCGCTTGCCCGCCGTTTTCGCCCTTTGATATGATTCGGCACGATCGGAACAAGGCGGCGATGACGGCAACCAGCGTCCTTGTCCTCAACCAGAACTACGAGCCCCTCAACGTGTGCCACGCGACGAGGGCATTCGTGCTCGTCGACCGCGGCAAGGCCGAGGTGCTCGAGCACGGCCGCGGTCACCTGCGCACGTCATCGCGCGCATTTCCGCTTCCCTCCGTCATCCGGCTGATGCACTTGATCAAGCGCCCACGCCCGCAGATGCGCCTCTCGCGGCGCGAGGTCTTCACGCGCGATCGCTTCACCTGCCAGTACTGCGGCCGTCACGGCCAGCGCGACCTCACCCTCGATCACGTAAACCCGCGCTATCGCGGCGGCAGGCACACGTGGGACAACCTGGTGACCGCCTGCAAGACGTGCAACCACCGCAAGGCCGGCCGCACGCCGCAAGAGGCGAAGATGAAGCTCCTCACCCAGCCGTACCAGCCGCGCGTCACCAGCTACTACGTCGTCTATCCCTACCTGAATAGCGAGGAGGGATGGCGCAAGTTCGTCCCCGGCTGGGAATCAGCCGCCGACGGATACGCCTGACAGCCCTCCGACAGCCTCGCGAAGATCGCAACCCGCCTCGGCGGGTTTCTCGTTAGCCACCCCGCGATGGACGAATGGACGATGGACGGTGGATGTTGGAGCACCGGCTGGGACCCACGGCCTGTCCACCGTGAACTACTCACTACGAACTACCAACTACCAACTACCAACTCACACCGCGGCGCCCGCGCCGCCGTCCACCATGATCGTCTGTCCGCTGATCTGCCGCGCCTGCGCCGACGCCAGGAACACGATCATCGCCGCCACATCTTCCGCCTCGCCGATGCGCTGCACCGGCATGCGCCGCGCGCGTTCCTGCCGCACTTCGTCGAACGGCCGCCCTTCCGCCTTCGCCTGCGCTTCGATGATCGGCCGCATCCGGTCGGTCAGCGTCCAGCCCGGCGCCACGTTGTTCACGGTGATGCCCAGCGGTCCGAGTTCCTTCGACAGCGTCTTCGCCAGCCCGGTGGTACCCGCGCGCACGGTATTCGAAAGGACCAGCCCGTCGATCGGCTCCTTCACCGCCGTGGAGGTGATGTTGATGATCCGCGCCTGGTCCGACGCCTTGAGCTGCGGCAGCGCCTCGCGCGTCATCCATACGACGCTCATCAGGTTCGTGTCGATCGCTTTCCGCCAGGCATCGTCGTCGTGCTGCTCGAAGCGCCCGAACGGCGGCCCGCCGGCGTTGTTGACGACGATGTCGATGCCGCCGAACTCCGCCACGGCGCGCGCGACGAGTCGCTTGATATCGGCCCTCGATGACATGTCGCACACCACCGGCAGCAGGGCCGGTTGCGCGCCGGTCGGGTTACGCGCGAAGTTCCGGAGCATCTTCGCGGCAACGTCCAGCGCCGCCTCTCTCCGCGCCGCCAGCACGACCCGGCAGCCCTCCAGCGCAAGCATCTTCACCGTCGCCCGCCCGATCCCCTCGCTCGCGCCACCGACGATCGCGACACGGTCGCGCAATCCCAGATCCATGCTCGTCTCCTTTTGCTCCTTGCCGCGCGTCAGGGCTCGATGAGGCTTTGCAGGATCGCTGCTTCTGCTGCTGTGGCGGGGCGGGGGCGATCTTCGTCGGCGTCCTGCGTCACCGGGACGGCTTCGTAGGCGGTCACGCCCCGCCCCAGCGTGAGCGTGAGATTCAGAATCAGCGAGACACGTGGCTCCGGGATGTTGGCGAGATCGACATCGTCGAGATCGAAGATGAAGTTGCCGAGGCCCCAGGCGATAAGCTGGCTCCCGTGCGGCTCGACCGGCTGGACGACGTGGGCGTGGGCGCCGAGGTAGACGTCGGCACCGGCGCTGAGGGCTGACTCCGCGAGTGCGCGCTGGGTCCGGCTCGGCGCGTTTTGGTACTCGTCTCCGGCATGTACGACGACGACCACGAAGTCGGCCGATCGGCGCGCGGCTACGATGGCGGGGCGGAGCCGGCTGAAGTCGCAGATGGCGACGCCGGGAGCAGCCGGCTCGGCGCGCCATGCGTGGATGTCGAAGCCACCGCCTTCGGTTGGCGTGAGCGCGCAGGCGACGAACGCGACGCGGAGCCGGTGCGCGGTGACGACTGCCGGATCCCACGCGCGGGCGAAGTTGGCGCCGGCGCCCGCGTACCGCACGCCTGCGGCATCGAGCGCGCCCAGGGTATCTTCGAGGCCGATGACGCCGTAGTCCATGGCGTGATTATTGGCAAGCGAGACGATGTCAAAGTTTGCGGCGAGCAGGCCTGGCGCGAATCGAGGCGGCGTGCGGAAGTTGTAGCCCTTCGGCCACGGCTCGCCGCGATCGGTGAGCGCACCCTCGAGGTTGGCAAACCCGATATCCCCCGTGATCAACGGCGCGATCAGCGCGAATGGATACGCGGCGCCGTTCGCGTCCATGCGCTCGACCACCTGCCGCGCCAGGCTGATGTCGCCGACGGCGCTGATCGTGACCGACGCGCCCTCGGGCGTACCGGGGTCGATTGGCGTCGCACCGGCGCCAGGGATCGCGGTCGCTGTCGAGGGCACGGTTACGCTCGTGCTGCTAGCGGCGGCGATCGACGCGGTGGCGGTTGAAGCGATCAGCGTCGCTTCCGGCGCGCCCGCCTCCTTCGCGCATCCCGCAAGCCCAGTGAGCACAACCGCCAGGATGAGAAGACGAGCGCTCATATCACCCATCCGTGAAATCCGCGTAATCCGTGGTTCCGTCCGCCCGTCAGCCGTACTTCGTCACACGCGCCGAGAGGATGTTCGGAGTCGCCGCCAGCTCCCGCAGCTGCTCGGGCGAGATCGGATCATCGAGCCCGACCGCCATCAGCGCCTGTCCTCGTACGCCCATCCGCCCGACGCGCATGAAGCTGATGTTGATGTCGTGCGCCCCGAGGAACGTGCCCACCGCGCCGATCATGCCCGGCTGGTCCTGGTTTTCGCAGAGCAGCAGCCACCCCTCGCCCGGCGGGATGTCCACCCAGAAGTCGTTGATCGCCACGATGTGCGGGCCATCGTGCGCCACCGTGCCCGTGACGTCGGTCTCTCCCGCGCTGGTGTGCAAGTGCACGCGGATCAGGTTCGCGTAGACGTCTTCGCCCGGGCCCTTACGCTCCACGATCTTCATGCCGCGCGTCTCGGCGATCAGGTTCGCGTTGACGATGGTCACATTATCTTCGCTGATCCCCTGCAACAGCCCGCGGATCACGGCCGCCTTGAGCGGCGTCGTGTCGTGCTGCGCGATCTCGCCTAGGTAATCGATCTCGATGTTGCCCATCTGTCCGTGCGCGAGCTGCGTCGCCAGCGACGCGACCTTCTGCGCGACCGGCAGGTACGGCGCCATCATCGTCATCGTCTCGGCGGCGATCATCGGCGCATTGACCGCGTACAATGCGGGCTCCCCTCGCAGGATCGCCAGGATCTGCTCCGCCACGTCGATCGCCACGCGCTCCTGCGCCTCCGCCGTCAGCGCACCCAGGTGCGGCGTCACGATGATCTTGTCGTTGTGCAGGACCGCGCTGGCCATGTCCGGCGGCTCCTGAGGAAATACGTCCAGCGCAGCGCCCGCGACACGCCCCTCATCGACGGCCCTGGAGAGCGCGTCGTAGTCCACATGGTTGCCGCGCGCCGTATTGATCAGCCGCAACGACTTCTTGACCTTCGACAGCTCACGCGCGCCGATGATCTGATCCGGAGCAACCGTGTGCAGCGAGAGGAAGTCGGAGCGCGCGAGCAGTTCGTCCAGCGATGACGCAAGCTCGACGCCCAGTACCGCCGCACGCTCGGGCGAGATGTACGGATCGTGCGCTACCACGATCATCTCCAGGCCCTTCGCCCGCTTCGCCACCTCGGACCCCACGTTGCCCAGGCCGATCAGGCCGAGCGTCTTGCCGCGGACCTCGTAGCCTTTGAACTTCGAGCGGTCCCAGGCGCCGCCCTTGAGCGACGCGTTAGCGTCCGGAATGTGGCGCGCCAGCGCCAGCATCAAGCCGATGGCGTGCTCCGCGGCCGAGATCGTGTTCCCCAGCGGCGCGTTGACGACGATGACGCCGCGCTCGGTGGCGGCGCTCAGGTCGATGTTGTCGACGCCGACGCCTGCGCGGCCGACGGCCCGCAACTTCTTGCCGGCTGCAAAGACCGCCGCCGTCACCTTCGTCTCGCTGCGCACGACTAGCGCGTCGTACTCGGGGATGATCCGCAGCAACTCGTCGACCGGCAGCCCCGTGCGCACGTCGACCGTGGCTTCGCGCATGAGGATGTCGATGCCGTCCTGCGCGATCGGATCCGCGACGAGGATCTTCGTCATACGGCACAGGTTACCGGCGCCCGCCTGCACGGGGTAGCCGGTACAATATGTGGCACGGCCGTCCGCGGCTGTGAGTCGCCCGAGCGCATGTGTCACAGCTTTACTCTCCAAACAAGAACCTCTGCGCCTTTGTGCCTGCCCGGAACATAGGTTCCCGAGCCGGGCGTCCCAGACCCGTCCGAAGCCTCCTCTCCACGCCGTGGAGAGGAGGTGGCCGAAGGCCGGAGGTGAGGTGCCCGCTCACCGGCCCATCGACCGTCCATCTTCCACCTTCTATCTTCCCGTCCCGAGTCGCTTGCAGAACTGTAGCGACCGGCATACACTGCCCGCCGGAGGCGCATCATGGTCAGCGACGACGTCCGCAGCCGGGTCACATCCTACATCCAGCACCAGGGCACGAAATCGAAAGAAGCGCTCGCCGACCTCGTGCGCACGAGCCAGCAGCGCTACATCGACGCGATCTCCCCTGTCACCGACGAGATCGCGGTGCGCAAGCCCTCTTACGACGAATGGTCGATCCGCGAACTGACGCGCCACGTCGTCGCGGCGGAGCGCTTCGTCGCAGGCGTCATCTGGCACATTGCGCGCGCGCAGGAGCCGCCGCCCCGCCCCGGCGGCCTCGGCATGACCGTGGAGGACGACGCGCGTCCGTTCGCCGGGTGGCTCGATGATCTGCGGGCGGCAAACGAGAAGATGCTGGAGACGATCCTCAGCCTGCCCGACGCGCCCGATACGTCGATCAAGCCGCCGCATCCCTTCTTCGGGCCGCTCAACTGCCGCGAATGGGCGGCATTCCAGCGCGTCCACGACGAAGACCACGTCCCGCACGCCGGCAAGGTCCTCGCCGCCGTCGGCTGACCGCAATGGAACACCACCCCAACGCGAGCTTCTACTCCGAGGGCGATCCGCACGTCGATCCCGAGCGCCTGGTGCAGCACATCTGCGAGCGCCGCGGCATCACGCGTGATCAGTTAGGTGTGCGACCGGCCGTGGTCGGCACGTTCAGCAGCAGGCTGACGCAGTACATCGCCGCCCAATCGAGCGCGCAGCCGGCCGAGCATTGGCTCCGTGAAGCCGCGTTCGCCCAGGGCCCCGCCTACCTTGATGGCGAGCGGGTGACGATCGCCACGCTGCCGATCGGCGCGCCCGCCGCCGTGACCCTCTTGGAGGACATGATCGCCTGCGGCACGACGTCGCTGATCGTCGTCGGCGCGGCCGGCAGCCTGCAGCCGCACGCCCCCATCGGCTCGTTCGTCGTGCCCGACGCCGCGATCCGCGAAGAAGGCACATCGCACCATTACGCTCCTTCGCACGAACCCGCCACGCCGTCGCCACGCCTGCGCGGCGCGATCGAAGCCATGCTGGGCGATCGCGGCTTGCCGTACGCGACGGGTACGTCGTGGACGACCGATGCCGTCTACCGTGAGCATCGCGGCAAGATCGACCGCTATCGCGCCGCAGGGGTGATGACCGTCGAGATGGAGCTGTCGGCGCTGTTCACAGTCGCCGCCTTTCGCGGCATCGAATGTGCGGCGCTGCTCGTCGTCTCGGACGAACTCCACGGCGAAGCCTGGGAGATCGGGTTCGGCGGCGAGACGCTCGTCCGCGCCATGGGCCGGGCCGGGCTGATCGCGCTCGATGTTGCGCGCAGCGCGTAACGATGGCGGGTCGGGGTGCAGCAGGGCGTGCGTGGCGCTCACCTGGAGTCCGTCGCGGCCGATATATCTACAGGGTCATCGCAACGGAAAGCGAACGCATGTTCTCTCGCGTCTCCATCAAGAGGACCGCTGCGGCGTTCATGGCGCTGGCGGTTGGGATGACCGCCGTGCTGGGCGCGCTGATCTTCGGCATGCGCCAACAGCGTGCCGATGCGACGAACGTCGTTGCTGCCGAAACGACGAAGCTGACGCGCTACCAAACTGCGCGCGCCGCCGCGCTCACGGAAACCACCAATATCGCCGGGTACGTCGTCCTGCGCGACCCGCTCGCCCTGCCCGAGATCGCGTCGGCGCGCGCAGAGGTACTGTCCAGCCTCTCCGCCTTGCGTGGCGAAGAGGCGCAACATGACGCGGGCCAACTGGCTCGGCCCGAACAGCTCATCGAGACGTACGAGGGGCTGGCGCGCCGATACGACCGCGTGCTCGAACTCGCCGTCGCCGGCGACTGGGCGGGGATCATGTCTCTCGGCGTGAACGACGGCTTGGCGCTGGAAGGTGTGGCGTTCCTCGACGACCTGGAGTTCGCCGTCGACGACGCGCATCTGGCGTTGCTCGCGGCCCAGGATCGGGCGCGACGCGCGGAGGAGCGCTCGGATGCCATGATGATGTCCATCGTCATAGCCTGGTGCGCCCTGCTTCTCGGTGCCGGGATTACGCTCCGGGTCGCCGTCGCCCAACCGCTCGACCGCGTGGCCGAGGCCGCCCGCCGGATAGCCGAGGGTCATACAGGCGAACGCGCGCCGAGCAACGGGCCAGTCGAAATCGCGAAGCTTGGCCGCGATCTGAACGCCATGGCCGAGACACTGCTGTCCCGCTCGGAACAGCTGGCGTTGCGGGGAGCTGAGCTGGAAGATGCCAACGGAAGTCTGGCCTGCCTGCTCGACGTGGAGCGAGAGCACGCCAGGCGCGACCCGCTGACGGGCGCGCTCAATCACGGTGCGCTCGCCGACGAACTTCGACGGCTCGTATCGCCCGAGAGTAACGGCCGTCACTTCGCCGTGGCGATGGTCGATGTCAACGGGCTGAAGGACATCAACGACACGTTCGGCCACCAGACGGGAGACGAGGTGCTGCGCCGTGTCGCCACTGGGCTGTCACGCGACGGCGCCATCGTCGGCCGCTACGGCGGCGACGAATTCGTCGCGCTGTTGTCGCACTGCGACGTCGGCGCCGCCGCGAAGTACGTCGACGGCGTGCGCGCTGCGATGGAAGCGGCGTGGTTTTGCGACGCCCAGACCGGTGCCGGCGTCGCCGTCTCGGCAAGCATCGGGCTGGCGGCGTACCCGGCGGAGGGCACCCGGATCGAAGAGCTCATCTCGCGCGCGGACAGCGCGATGTACGCCGCGAAGCGGCAACGCCCGGAGATGGCCGGCGCTGACGGCGCGCGCCAGTCGATTGACGACGGGATGGCGACGCGCATGATCGGCGAGCTGGTGCCGCTGATGGCGGCCGCCGGCACGCTCGACGAAAAGCTCGGCCTCATCGCCCAGCGCCTGAGCCAGGGAACCGGGTACGCCGGCGCGACCTTCGATGTGTTCGAGCGCGGTTCGGAGGACGTCCAGGACAGGAGCACGACGATCGGCACCAACGCCTACGCTGACGCGCCCGAGGCGCTGGTCGACGAGTGGCGTAGCGAATCACGCACCGTGTATAACCATCCGATCGGCAACCTGATGCGCGAGAACCTGCGGCCGGTTTTGATGGATGATGTCTCAACGACACCGTATGTGACGGAAGAACAACGGCGGATCCTGTCCGCGGTGGGGATTCGATCGGCGATCGTCGTGCCGCTGGTCTGGCAGAGTGAGTATATCGGGACGATGGCCGTGGGAAGCCGCGAGCTGGCGGCGTTCACGCCGCGCGACGCGCGCTTCCTGACCACCGTAGCCGGCCACGCCGCCGCCATCATCCGCTCCGAGCGCATGATGGAGGAGCTGCGCCTGGCGACGCAACAGCTGGCGGCATCGCACGGCGAGACCGTGATGATGCTTGCCGCCTCCGTCGAGGCCCACGACTCCACAACGGGACGCCACCTGCTGCGCGTGCGCGTGCTCACCGAGGCGCTTGCCCGCGAGTTGGCGCAGGATGCCGATGCGATCGGCGACGTGGGAATCGCCTCGATGCTGCCCGATATCGGCAAGGTGCGCGTTCCCGACGCGATCCTGAAGAGCCCCGACAGGCTCTCCGAGGACGAATGGCTCTCAATGAAGCAGCACACGACGTGGGGCGCGGAGTTCCTGGAGTCGCACGGCGGATTCGGGCTCGCCGCGACCATCGCGCGAGCGCATCACGAGCGCTGGGATGGCTCCGGCTATCCGCATGGGCTCGTCGGCGACACGATCCCCGTCGCGGCGCAGATCGTCTCCGTCGCGGACGCCTACGACGCGATGACCAGCGACCGGCCATACCGGCTGGGCCGCTCGCAGCGCCGTGCCGTCCGCGAGATCTTCGCGCACAGCGGCACGCAGTTCAGCCCCGCCGTCGTCGCGGCCCTCTTGCGCCTGTACCGTCGCGGAGCGTTGCCATCCGGCGAGACCCCCGCAGAGGACATCGCTGCGTAATTGCGGCGCGCCGTGTCCACAGACACTACACTGGTGCCGGCGAAGCAGCGAGCGGTCGACGTTCGCGCGAAGGAATGGCGGATCAGGAGCGCCACGTGCGCATTCGGCCGGCACAGGGCACGATGGCGCCGTCGCACGCCTGCCGCGCGGGCGCGCTGCCGTGAGCGTCATCACGCGGATCGGGATCACGCATCACCAGTTGCCGCTCGATCCGCCGTTCCCGGCCGCGTGGGATCCGGTGCCGCGCACGAAGTTCCCGGCGACGATCGTGCGCGTACACGACGATGCGGGCCACACGGGCATCGGTTCGGGCGACGCGATGTACGGATTCGCTGGCTACGCGAGCCACTTCATCGGGCGCGACCCGCTCGACCTGGAGCGGCACCATGCCGTGCTGTCGAACGTCGCATTCCACGCGGGCCGGCCCTGGCCGATGGACGTGGCGCTGTGGGACCTTGCCGGCAAGATTCGCGGTGAGCCGGTCTGGAAGATGGTGGGCGGCACGAGCAATCGGATTCGCGCGTATGCCTCAACGGGCGTGCAGCGGCCGATCGGCGAGATGGTTGAGGTGGCGAAGCGGGCGGTGGAGCGCGGGTTTCCGGCACTGAAGCTGCGCTTCGGCCGCGCCAGTGTGGACGCCGACATCGCCATGGTGCGCGCCGTCCGCGACGCCGTGGGAGATCGGCTGGCGCTGAGGGTCGACTGCAATCAAGGGTGGCGCATGCCCTGGGACACGCAGGCGCCCTGGGACGTCGCGAAGGCGATCGACGTAGCGCGGCAGCTTGAGGCCGAGCGGCTGTTCTGGATCGAGGAGCCACTGCATCGCGGCGACTACGCTGGCTACGTGGAACTGAAGCAGCACACGGCGACGAGGATCGCGGGCGGCGAGATGACGCGCGAGCCGTACGAGTTTCGCGAGTTGCTCGATCGCGGCTGCCTGGACGTGTTCCAGCCGGACTGCGTGTGCAGCATGGGCATCACAGGACTGAGCGTGCTGGCGCAGGAGATCGCGGCGGCCGGCAAGCTGTTCACGCCGCACACCTGGGGTAACGGCATCGGCTTGATGGCGAACCTGCACCTGACAGCCGGCACCGTGGGCGCGCCGTTCATCGAGTTCCCGTTCGATCCGCCGGAGTGGACGGCACAGCGACGTGACTATATGCTCACCCATACCATCGAGCCCGGCGAAGGAGGATGGATCGAGTTGCCGGATGCGCCGGGCCTCGGCATCGAACTGGACGAGGCGACGCTGGAGCGGACCAAGAGCGACGAAGCGACGTTCTCGTAGTCCACCGCCACCGTAGGGCGGGCTTTCAGCCGACGTAGCACGGATCCTCAGCCGCCGTGGCCGGCCTTTCAGCCACCGTAGCGCGGATCCGCAGCCGCCGTGGCGCGGGCTTTCAGCCACCGTAGCGCGGATCCGCAGCCGCCGTGGCGCGAATCCTCAGCCACCGTAGCGCGGATCCGCAGCCGCCGTGGCGCGAATCCTCAGCCGCCGTGGCGCGGGCTTTCAGCCCGCGTGGCCCCCGGCACTGAGCCCCGAGCGCCGCAGATAAGGAGCACCAACCGTGAGCGAAGAGCGCGACGCCCGGCCGATCGAAGTTCACTGGTTCTTGCCGACGACCGGCGACGGCCGCTCGGTCGTCGACTTCTTCCCGGATCCCGCCGGCAAGCTCCCCGCCA
>CAYQZE010000044.1:0-12798 GCA_964421985.1 uncultured Dehalococcoidia bacterium
TCGAGTTGCACGACTGCTTCGCCACGGCGGAGCTGCTGCACTACGAGAACCTGGGCATCTGCGGCGAGGGCGAAGCCGGCAGGATGATCGACGAGGGCGAGAGCGCGATCGGCGGCCGCATCCCGGTCAACGCCAGCGGCGGCCTCCTCTCGAAGGGCCATCCGCTGGGTGCGACGGGCGTCGCCAACGTGTGCGAAGTCGTCTGGCACTTGCGTGGCGAAGCCGGCAACCGCCAGGTCGAGGGAGCGAAGGTCGGCATGGCGCACGTCATCGGGCTGGGCTCCGCATGCACGCTCCAGGTGCTGGAGAAGGTGTAGGGCTGGTCGGCTGGTGACTGGTCGCTCGTGACTGGTGTATGTAGAAGGCCGCTCTCAGGAGCGGCCTTCTTGTTGCCCGCGGCTACGCGGTCGGTCCGAGCGAGAATCGCCGCCACGTTGCGGCGGCCGACGATGTATCTTCGATCAGGCAGAGGTTAGCGACGGGTACCGTCCAGTTGTACGCGCGCCGGTTGAGGAACCGGAGGGCGAGCGGCAACACGTCCTCTGTCAGATCGCCAATCGCTAGTGTGATGTGCGGCACCCACGTTCCGGCGGCGTACACCGGTTTCGGCTCCACTGCGAGAGGAGCGACCGCCGCCCAGACCCGCGCATGCGCCGCCGCCAGCGCCGGTGATGGCGAGATGTGCAGGTAGAGCACCGTCTCGTCGCCGCGAAAGACCCCCAGGCCGTGCGTCTCGATCGCGAACGGCACCGTCTCTCGCGCGACAGCGGCCAGCGCCGCATCGATTGCCCCGGCGCCGTAGGCGTTGGCGACGTGGTAGGTGAAGTGCGGACGTGTGCTCCCCATCACGCTCTGCAGACCGAAGACGGCCTTCAGCTCGCCCCAGATGTTCTCGACCATCTCGCGATGCGGGTCATCGAGCGCTGAAACGATTGCTTGCACGGCGCAGTATATGGGCGCGCTTGCTAGGGAACACTTGTTCTGATAGGATCGCGTCCTATGCCGACGCCGGAAGCCGCGATGTACACGCTGATCCGCGACCTGCCCGCGACGGATCGCCCGCGCGAGCGACTCCGCGATGCCGGCCCGGATGCGTTGTCGAACCCGGAGCTGCTGGCGATCCTGCTGCGCGTCGGCGGCTCGGGCGAGAGTGCGCTCACGCAGGCGACGCGGCTGCTGGCGCGCTTCGAGGGGCTGCCGGGCCTCTGGCGCGCGTCGTTCGCGGAGATGTGCGGCGAGAGAGGGCTCGGCGAGGCGAAATCCGCGCAGATCAAGGCCGCGCTGGAACTCGGCATGCGGCTGGCCGCGGCGACGCCGGACGTGCGCACCGCGATGCGTTCGCCGGACGAGCTGGTGGCGCCGTGGCTCGCCGAGATGTCGATGCTGGCGCAGGAGCATATCCGCGTGGTGCTGCTCGATGTACGCAACCGCGTGATGGGTGCACCGGTCACCGTCTACATCGGCAGCCCGCACACCACGCGCGTCCGCATCGCCGACCTGCTGAGCGACGCGATACGCGCGAAGGCGCCGGCGATGGTGCTGATGCACAACCATCCCTCGGGCGACCCGGCGCCCTCGTCGGCCGACGGGATGATCACGCGCCAGCTCTACGACGCCGCGCAGATGATGGGCATCGACCTGCTCGACCATCTCGTGGTGGGCGGCGGCCGGTACGTCAGCATGAAGGCGCTGGGCCTGGGCTTTCCGAAGGAGAGCAAGGCGTTGTGACGCCGAAGGTCAGGCTCATTGCGCTCGACTTGGACGGCACGCTGCTGAACCGCGGCAACGCCGTGAGCGACGAGAACGCCGCCGCCGTCCGCGCTGCCGTCGTGGCCGGCGTGCACATCGTCATCGCCACGTCGCGCTGGTATCTGCTGGCGAAGCGCACGGCGGATCAGCTGGGCATCACATCGCCGATCATCTGCCACAACGGCGCGATGATCCGCAGCCCCATCGACGGCGCGCGCCTGCTCCAGCTCGACGTCCCCGCCGCCGCCGCGATCGAGATCGCCGCCATGGCGGACGAGGGGCAGTACGAATCGATGGCGACGGTCGACGACGCGACCCATCTGCTGACGCGGCGGCCGAACATCGATCCGGCGCGCTTGCCACACGGCATGGTGCTGACGAAGCGGCTGTCGGAGCACGTGACGGCGGGCGTGGAAGCGTTCCTCTTCTTCGGGCAGGAAGCCTGCGACGGCATGCGTGCCCGCGCGGGCGACCGGTACGCCGGCATGTTGAACCTGGCGTACGGCTACAGCGAGACCTTCCCGCCGTATCTCAATATCGTCCACGCCGCTGCCGATAAGGGCAGGGCGCTTGAGCTGGTCTGCGCGCACGTCGGCGTGCGGGTAGCGGAGGCGATGGCGATCGGCGATGCGGCACCGGACCTGCCGATGATGCGCGCGGCTGGCATCGGCATGGCGATGGGCAATGCGCCGGATGAGGTGAAGGGGCAGGCCGACGTCGTCGGTCGCAGCAACGCCGACGACGGCGTGGCGTGGGCGATCCGGGAGTTCGCGCTGTAGGGTCGGTCGCTGGGCGCCGATCGTCGGTCGCTGGGCGCCGGTCGTCGGGTCGTCGGCCGGCCGTTGCCGGCCGTCGGCGGGGCTTCAGCTCCGCGGCTACGTCTCGCGTTCTGGCCTTCCCCGCCCGCGTCTCGCCTCCCGCTTCTCGCCGCCGGCGTCGGGCCGCTCGGGCCGTACCATCAGATCCGGCGTCTGGCGCCGAAGCTGACAGCGGGGGTACAGGCGCCATGCGGACCTTCGTCCTGGGGGTGATGCTGTTTGGCCTGCTCGCCGGCGGCATCGTCGGCGGCTGGGTGGCGATGAACCGCCTCGCGGTGGGTTCGGTCGGCACGCCGGCGCACGCGGGTGCGCTCAGCAACGGCCACCCGGGCGACTGCACCAACGTCAACTTTCAGGTCAAGCAGCGCGCCGTGGCGACCCGCACCGTGATGTTTGCGGAGAACACGATCGTGCGGGGCACGTTTGAGGTGAACGGCGGCTTCGGCACGGTCGACGTGATCATGCGCATCATGACGCCGCAGGGGCTGCTGCTCCATCGGTCGCCGCGCGCGGAGAACTACGATTTCTTCTTCCCGGTCGAGGTGGGCGGCGAATACGAGTTCGTCTTCGACAACCGCTACTCGATGTTCACTTCGAAGGCGATCGGCCTCTACTACTGCATCGATGACGGCTCGCGCCGGGGCGGGTAGCGTTGGGGTAGGAAGTGAGAGACGGGAAGCGGGAGACGGGAAGCGGGAGGCGAGAGGTCGGAGGTCGGAGGTCGGAGATCACGCAGAGTCGCATGGCGCTTCAGCTCCGCGGCAGCCCGAACGCAGGCGCGCGTGCTCATTCGTGCGAGCGTGATGCCGCGGCCGGAGAGGCGGACAGGTCTGAAGACCTGTCCCTAAGGAGACGTGACGGAGATGCGACGCGACCGAACGGAGACGTGACGGAGATGCGACGCGACCGAACGGAGACGTGACGGAGATGCGAGGCGGCCGACGTGTCCCGGACGACTGACGACCGACGACTGACGCCTGCCCCTGACGACCGATGCCGGACGACCGGCGACCCGCCTACAGTGTGATGGTCTTGAGGTCGTCGGCGATGAGGATGCCGGCGTCGAGGATGGCCTGCGGCGCTTCGCCGGCGCCGATGTGCGTGAGGATCATCTTCGTCGACGGGCTGATGGCCTCGCGCAGGCGCAGGACGTCGTTCGGCGTCATGTGGATCATGCCACACGTCTCCGTCCAGCAGGAGCATTCGCACACGAGGACGTCGGCCCCGTCGGCGAGTCGCACGAGCGGCGGGCAGTAGGTGCTGTCACCCGTGTAGGCGATCGTGTACCCGTCGACGGTCACGCGGTAGGAGAACGACTCGAGATCGGGGACGTGCTTCACGCGGTAGGGCACGTACATGAGATCGCCGATGTGGGCTTCGCGCTCGTTCTTCGCCTCGGTGAAGGTGAGGTGGTAGCCACGGTCCTTCTTACGATTGAAGACGTTGGCGAACGCGAGGTTCGTCGCAGCCTCGACGCGGTGCTTGATGCCGGGCGGGCCGACGATCGCGAGGTCTTTCTCGCGCGGCTCCTTCTCGGCGAATTCGAGCAGGGCGAACGGGAGGCCGAAGTAGTGGTCGCCGTGAAAATGGCTGATGAAGATCACTTCGATGTCGCGCGGGTCGACGCCGAGCTTGTGCAGATGCGGCATCAGCGTCGGCGGCGCGTCGAAGAGGTACTTGCCGTTGACGAGGAACGAACTCCAGTAACGGGTGGGCGCGAAGGCGTTGCCGCTGCCGATGAAGGTCAGGTCGAGCGTCATGCGCGCTCACCGCAGAGGCGTGGAGGACGCCGAGAACCGTGCTGGAGGTGGTCGTGCGATCGCGTCGCTTCCCCGGGGCGTGCAAGCGATAGCGCGCACCTCGCCCCCCGGCCCCCTGTCGCCGCCGGGGAGCGCGGGGGCACACCGGCCGGCGTGTCGTCCGTCATGCCGCGACGTACTCGCGGTGGCAGCCATCGAGGAACGACCAGAGGGCGTCCGCGCACTCGCGCGCGGTTGCCAGCACGGCGGCGCGCGACGCTTCGTCGTTGGTGTGGCGGCGCACCATGCCGGCGCCCACCGCGGAGTGGACCTCGTCGGCGCCGATGTGCACTTCGAAGAACTGCAGCGCGCGCGGCGTGTCGATGCCGTAGAACTGTTTGAGTCCGGCGATCTTCGTCTTCGCGATTTCGGGCACCTGCGACTCGTAGACGTAGAGCGCGGCGCACGCCTCGGCGAAGGAGCGGCGCATCGTGGCGTCGCGGAAGGTCGCGACCAGCCGATCCGTCTCCGGCAGCGGCTGCGCGGCTTCGATGCCTTCGCGTGTGGCGCCGACGCCCTCGGCGAAGCGCAGCCACAGCTCGGGGTGGTTCTCTTCGCCGCGCTCCTCTTCGATGAGGTTCTCGAGGAGCTCCTGCCGATCTCCTTGATCGGGACAGATGGCGTGGGCGGCGCTGACGTACTGCGGGAAGGCGAGCACGTGCGGGTAGTACTGCGCGGCGTAGCCCTGCAGGTGACCGGTGGTCAGTTCGCCCTTCTGCCACGCCTGGTAGAACGGGTGCTTCAACAGGCTGCGCTCGCCGGTGATCTGGCGGATCTCGTCGATGATGTCGGCGACGGCAACCATGGGTGTGCCTCCTGGCGGGCTGCGGCCGCACGGGCGGCCGGGTGAGGATTCGCAGAGTTATAGCACGGCGGACGGCGGGCCGCAGGGGGTGCTGCCACGCGATGATGATGGAGGATGGACGATGGAGGATGAATCCATCGACCTTCCATCCGCCATGATCCATCGTCGGCCACGACGCGGCCCTCTAGCAGGGCGTGCTCGTGGCGGCTGGCGTGTTGGTGATCGTGGGCGTGTCGGTGGCGGGCGGTGTGGGCGTCGCCGTGGCGGACGCTGTGGGCGTGCTCGTGGGCGTGCCGGTCGCGGTGCTGGCGGCCGGGCAGGCGACGGCGTTGCCGAGCGCCGATGCGGGCGCGATGGGCGCCGCGCTCGCGCTGCCGTCGAGGCCGTCGGCCCAGATGTCGACGGTGGCGGCCGTCGCGTCGTCGGGCACAGTGATGGTGACGGTGAAGTCCTTTGTGGCGTTGGTGTTGATGTCGCCCGCGCTGTCCTTACCGGTGATCACGACGGCGCCAGCGCCATCACGCACGACGGCGCAGGCGGCGGCCGCGGCCAGCGTGTCGGTGTCGTTGTTCTTGATCTTGCCCTTCACGACGAGCGATGTGCCCGTGCGGGTGACGGTGATGTTGCTGATCGTGACGTCGCCTTCGGCGACGGCGCCGGTCTTGAAGTCCGAGTCGAAGGCGATGCGCGCGAGGCCGATATCGGTCTTCGGCGCGGCCAGCGTGCTGGTGGCGGAGAAGTAGTCGGACGCGCCGTCCTGGACGGAGCGCAGGCAGCCCTCGACCGTGCGGGTCTCGACGACCTGGAGGCCGTCGTTGAGGAACGTCACGAGGAAGTTGTGCTGGAGGATGTCCACGCCGGAGCTGTTGTCGAGCTGGCCTGCGAAGGTGTCGTGCGTGCCGTCGGTCTTGACCAGCGAGATGTGGGTGATGGTGCAGGTGCCGGCGAACGCCGCGAGGGCGGCGAGGCCGAAGACGGCCGCTGCGATCAGTCTTTTCAAGACGCTGCTCCTCCTTGTGTGCAAGCGGGGACGCAGATGCGTGTCGAGCGACGTGAAACCGCCTGCGGCCGCACGCGCGTGATCATCCGGTTTTGGGGTGTCGTACGCGTTCCTCCTGTGGTGTGTTGGGGGAGTGCGGTGCGGGTCTCTCTGCGAGGATAGCGGACGGGCTCGCGGCCTCGCAACACGTGTGGCCGCGCTAAAGGGGGCATACTGCGGGTGAAACAGGATCGTTACAGGTACGGAAGGGGGCTCGCCATTTGGCGAGCCCCCTTCCTTAATCGTTGCTATTTTGTTCGGTTACGAGATGGTGATGGCAGCTGTCACTGCACTGGTCAGACCAGAACTGGCTGCCGTGATTGTCGGCGCGCCGACGCCTGTGATGTTGCAACCCGTGAAGAGGGTGGCCACACCAGCCACCGCCGCCATGGTCAGGTTGCCCACATTGGTACACGCGAGCGTGCCTGCCGAAGCACTGAGTGTGATCGAAGCCGTCGAGGTCGTGACGGTGTTCCCGCCTGCATCCTGAACGGTCACGATCGGCTGGTTAGGAGCGAACGCAACACCGCTGACGGCGTTGCTGGGCTGGTTGATCGCCAGCTTCGCGGCGGCGCCTACGGCGACGGTGAACGAACTGCTCGTGCCCTCCCCGAGCGCGGGCGCGCCACCGTTGGCCTTCAGCTGATAACCGGCGGCCGCTTCGTTGATCTTGCATCCGGCGAACGTCGCAACTCCGGCGACTGCGACAACGGGGTTCGTCGTACAGGAGAAGGTGCCAGCGCCGGGCTCCGTAAGCGTTACGGACGCCGTGCTGTTCGTGCCGGTCCAGACGGTGTCACCGTTGGCGTCCTGGACGACGACCACGGGCTGCGTGGTGAACGCCGTGCCGCCGGTAGCACCGGCTGGGCTCGTCTTGAACGCAAGCGCCGTGGCAGCGCCCGGAGTGATGCTGAGCGCGCTGCTGACCGCGCTGGTGGCGCCGGTCGCCGTGGCGGTGAGCGTGATGCCGGTGCCGGCGTGGTTGAGCTTGCAGGCGGCGAATGTGGCGACACCTGCCACGGCCGCGACCGTGTTGTTGGTGCAAGTAAGCACGCTGCCCGCCGGCGCCGAGGCCGCCGTGACCGCGAGCGTCACGTTCTTCGTCGCGTCCGAGCCCGACGTGACAACGTCGCCGTTGATGTCAAGGATCTTGACGACCGGCTGCGTCGTGAACGCCGTGTTGATGATGACGCCGCCGACCGGCTGCGTGCTGAACGAGAGTTTGTCCGCGGTGCCGCCCTCGTTGACGTTGTTGTTCGTCTTGGACTCAGGCGTGGTGGGGTTGTCGTCGGAGTCGAGACCGTCGACCCAGATGTCCACGCTGTCGGCAGTGCTGTCATCCGGGACCTTGATCGTCTGCGAGAACGTGTCGAATGCGTCCTTCGCCAGGTCGCTCATGGTCTCGTCGAGGTCGGTAATCAGCACGTTGTCGGCCGACGTGCGGACGACGATGCAGGCGTTCGGCGCGTAGAGCTTGCTGCTCGAGTTGTTGGTGACCTTGCCCTTGACGGTCAGCGTCGTGCCGCTGCGGCCCGCCGTGACTTCGCTGATCGTCACATCCTGAGAGGACGTGGTGCCCACCTTGAATGTGCTGTCGAAGGCGAGGCGGGCGAGGCCGGTGCTGACGCTCGATGCGCTGCTGGTGCTCGTGGCCGAGAAGAAGTCGGTCTGGTTGTTCTGCACGGAGCGCAGACAGCCCGACACGGACTTCGTCTCGACGAGACCATTGGCGCTGTCGAGGAAGGCGACGACGAAGTTGTGCTGCAGGATGTTCACGCCGGACGAATTGTCGAGCTGGCCGGCGAACGTCTTGTGTGTGCCGTCGGTCTTGACGAGCGAGATGTGCGTGATGGTGCACGTGCCGGCGAACGCGGCGAGGCCTGCGAGGCCGAAGACGGCCATGATCAGCAGTTTCTTCACGATACTTTCTCCTCCTGAATCGGGTGGGCGGGACGCGTCGTGCGCCTCTGCGGGGATGCCGTTGTCACTCTCTACAACTCCTCCAAATCGCTCATAGGTTACCACGTGAACGGAGATCTGTCTCCGATGGTCCTGATTCGACGCTGTTTTCGAAGCCGTTACGGTTTCAGCTTTGCGCGGCTGCGAAGCGGTTTATGTCGATCAGCGCACGTTCGTGCATGCCCTCGCCGATCTTCACGCCGTCCTCGTTGGTCACCTCCACATCGAAGACGAAACGGCGGCCGCTGACGGAGCGCACGGTGACGCGGGCGGTGACCTGCTTGCCGATCGTCGTGGGCGCCAGGTGCTTCACGTCGACGTGGAAGCCGACGGACTGCTCGCCCTGCTCGACGTAACGGGTGATGAGGCGGACGCAGGTGCCTTCGATGAGCTGGATCATGGAAGGGGTGGAGTACATGGAGGGGACGGTTGGCCCGAGGTGGGTGATGCCCATCTCCGCCGTCGTCGTGATCGTCATCTCTTCGCTGGTACCGGGTTCAAACCCAGCCTTCAAGCGTGGACTCCTTTCCATGGCCGCCCGCCGGTCATGTTAGCACGGGGCGATCCGCTTGTCAGCCTGTCAGCGAGTCAGCTGGTCAGCACTTCAGCTTGTCAGCGGGTCAGCGCGATTCGCGCCGCCGACTGGCCGATCGCCACCGAGGGGTCGGCGTCCGGCCCGCGGGGAGGCCTGACCCGCTGACATGCTCACCCGCCGCCCTCCCTGATAAACTTCGGCGCGAGGGGCCCGATGCCGAAGATCCATCTGCTGCCGCTGGATGTGGTGATTGAGGCCGGCGAGGACGCGACGGTGATGGGGGCGGCTCAGGCGCTCGGCTACTACTGGCCGACGACGTGCGGGGGCGAGGGGCGCTGCACGACCTGCGCCTGCGAGGTGATCGAGCATCCGGAGGCGTTGTCCGGAATGGGGCGCTCGGAGCGGAACTCGTTGGTGCTCGAACGCGGCGAGGGCGTGCTGGAGGCGCCGCTGCGGCTGGCGTGTCAGGCGCGTATACGCGGGGACGTGACCGTGACGGTGCGGAAGTCCGGCGTGCGGCCGCCGCCGTAGGTCGTGCGACGGGTGCCGCACCATGAGGGATCGTGAATGGCGTACGTGATCACATCACCGTGCATCGGGACGAAGGACGCATCATGCGTCGATGTCTGTCCGGTTGATTGCATCTACACGCGGGAGCAGGACCCGACGTACTACATCGATCCGGATACGTGCATCGACTGCGCGGCGTGCGAGTCCGTCTGCCCGGTGAACGCCATCTACTACCAGGAAGACGTGCCCGCCGATCAGCGCGAATGGATCGAGATCAACGCCACGTTCTTCAAAGACGTGCCGGCATCGGAGCGCACGTTCCGGCCGCGCAGCGAGCGGACGGCGGAGTGACGGTTGTCGGTGATCGGTCGCCAGTCGTCGGTGAACGGACGTGATCGGTGTGCCGCGCTGGAAACAGATCCTGAGGCCGGCGTCCCAACTCCGTCCTGAGCCTCCTCTCCACAGCGTGGAGAGGAGGTGGCCGAAGGCCGGAGGTCAGGTGCCCGCCCAGCCGGGTGTCGTCACGATGTGTGTGGCGCGCGACCGTGAGTGACGGCGGATGCGGGCTGAACGCCCGCGCCGCGTGACGCCCGAGGCGATCGTCTTTTTCCGATCAGGTTTGCCAGGTGATCGGCGCCCATGTATCGTTGCGACGGTGGGTTGGGTACGGAGGGCGACTTCGGGCGTGTCCAGGGTTCCGCATCTTCCATTCACGCCGCTGGTCGTTGGCGCCGCAGCGCTGGCGGTCACGTATCTCGGTTTCACCACCACCCGCTACGTCGTCCATGAGTACAATCTTCACCAGGACGAGGCGACGCTGCACCGCGATATCGGCCAACTCAACCGTGACCACGCCCAGCTGACGGCGGTGCGCGATTACCTGAAGTCCGACGAGTACATCGAGGACGTCGCGCGGCGCGTGCTGGGTCTGGTGCGTCCGGGCGAGACGCTGGTGGTGGTATCCAGCAGCGCGCCGCCCACGGCGGTCGCCGCGGCGACGGCGCCCGAGCGTACGCCCGGGACCGCGTGGTGGAAGGATCTGTTCGTGCAGCCCGCACCGCTGCCCACGCCGACGCCGGGCGCGCCTATTGTGCGGTGAACTCGATCGTCCGCTCGTTGACGTGCACGCGGTACAGGGCGCCCCGCACGAAATCGCTGCCGAGTCGCACCGTCGTCTCGTGCGTCCCGTAGATGGCGGTGCAGGCGAGCATGGAGTCGGCGGGCAGGCGGTTCCATACGTCGATGCTGATCTCCGTGCCGTTGCGCGCCAGCGCCGTGTGATCGAACACGTGGCAGCCGCTGGGCAGGCCCGAAGCGATGTGGACAGCGTACTGCACCGGGTTTGACTCCTCGATCAGCAGATCGGCGCCGTCGATCGGCGCTCGCTCGAACATGGATCCGGGCGGCGGCGTCAGGGCGGGTGTGGGTACGGCAGACGGCGATGCGGGCGGGGGTGTGGCCGCCGGCGGTGAGGCTTGCGACGTGGCCGAGCGGATCGCAGGCGCGGTCGCGGTCGCGGGATGCGGTGTGGCGGTCCGGACTGCGCTCGTGCCATCGCCGCAGGCGGCCGTCGCCAGCAGCGCCGCGCAGCAAACGATGGACGGCAGGAGCCGTTGGTTCATGTCCTCCACCTTTCCATCTTCCCTTTTGCCTCCTCCGTCTTCGATCATCTACTCAGAGGACGCTTCGGTGCCCCACGTGGTTCCACCGCGGATGGCCGGATTCGATACGATGCGCGCATGATCGACGCCGACGACCTGATCAGCCGGCTGCAAGGGTACGCGACGCAGCGGACGCCCGCGCTGGCGTCTGGGAGCGCCGTGCTCGCCGTCTCGGGCGGCGCCGATTCGGTGGCCACCGCGGCGCTGCTCTGCGAGTCCGGCATCGTGCGTCCGGCACGGTGTGTCGTGGCACACTTCGATCATCGACTGCGCGCGGCGGAGGCGGGGGAGGCGGATCGGGCCGCGGCGGCGGCGGTGGCCGCGCGGTACGGACTCGCGCTCGAGACCGGCGCCTGGGAGGAGCCTCGGGGCGGCGAAGCGGCGGCGCGCGATGCTCGCTATGGCTTCCTCGCCGGGGTGGCGCATGCGCGCGGGCCGGGCGTGATCGTCACCGGGCACACGTCGGACGATCAGGCAGAGACCGTGATCATGCGCACGCTGCGAGGCGCCGGTCTGCGCGGATTGGGCGGCATGGCGCCCCAGCGCGAGATGGGCGGCGGGGACGGACTGACACTGGCGCGGCCGTCGCTGTGCATGTCGCGCGCGGAGACGCGCGCCTATTGCGCTGCGAACGATCTCACGTATCACGATGATGCGACGAACGAAGATCGCGGCCGCCTGCGCAACCGCGTGCGACTCGACCTGCTGCCGCACATGGAGATGGTGGCGCCGGGCGCGCGCGCGGCGATCCTGCGCGTCGCGGAGGATGCGCGGGCCGGCGTCGCCGCGCTAGATGCGATGGCGGCCGCTGCATTCGGGGAGGCGGCGACTGAGGTGACGGCGAGGTCCATCGCGCTTTCGCGCGACCTGCTCCGCGTGTTGCCCGACGCAGTACTGCCGTACGTCTGGCGCCTGGCGATCGTGCGACTGCTGGGTGACGCGCGGGAGTTTGATGGGCGGCACTATGTGCTGATGGGGCGAGCGTCGCGGTCATCGACGGGCGCCATGTTCGAGCTGCCGCGCGCCATCCGCCTCACCGTCGACGCGGACGTGATCATCGTTTCGATCGGGGCGATGGTGGAGGCGGTGATCCCGGCGGGGGTCGAGCGGGAGCTTCCGTTCGCGGGCGTGCTAGGCGCCTGGCGCGTGAGCGTGGCGCCGGCGGGCGCGGGAGCCGCGCGTGCGGGAGAGAACATCGTGCTGCCCGTGGACGCCGTCGTGCGCGGATGGCGCCCGGGCGACCGCATCCAGCCGCGGGGGATGCGCGGGCACAAGAAGCTGCAGGAGTACTACGTCGATCGCAAGGTGGCGCGTCGCGATCGTCGTGCGGCGCCGATCATCGCGTGTAGTAGCGATGTCGTGTGGACGCCGTTCGGCCGGGCTCAGGGGGAGCTGACGGGCGCGCCGTTTTGGGTGCATACCGAGCGGGTGAACCCTGCTTGACTTGGGCGGGACGGCGCGGATACCATGCGGAGACGAACGAAAACGGTCGGGCCCTGCGAGGCCCAGCCTCCGGTGGCCTCGCCCGCGGCGAGGTCGTTTCTTCGAACCGGAGACGCGTACAGAAGAGCCCCGATCCGGCGTAGCGCGCGGGACCCAGAGCTAACCTGACGCAGCAGTTTTCAAGGGAACACGAGCGTGTCTGCCGCGGACACTGCGTGTATTGACACGCGTAAAGTGCCGCGCTAGACTCTCTCGCCGCGCCGCCAAGGGTGGCCGGACGCACCTTAACAATTGGATAGCGGTAAGAAATAGTGCGGGTGAGGGTTCTCCGTTGAACCAAGACTCACTTCGGTGGGTTGAATTGTCGGAGAGTTTGATCCTGGCTCAGGATAAACGCTGGCGGCGTGCCTTATGCATGCAAGTCGAACGAGGCTAGGGCTTCGGCCCGAAACCTAGTGGCGGACGGGTGAGTAACACGTA
>CAYQZE010000045.1:0-2884 GCA_964421985.1 uncultured Dehalococcoidia bacterium
GGAAATAAAGGGGTCTGCCCGGACAGACGGTCAACGTCAGCCGGGCGTACTGACGGTATTGAACCGTCAGTATTGTCCGAAGCTTCCTTGTTCATAACTCCCCTAGCCCCTCTTACCTTAAGAGGGGAAATTGATGAATATACCGGCATTTATACAGCCTTGACGACAAAACCTTCCTTGAAACGGTTGAGGGCATTCGTGATCCGCTCCTTGAGCTCGTCGGTCAGTTCTTTCTTCTGCTCGATGGCGTCTAAGAGGGCCTTTTCATCCAGGTCGAGCGAAGAAAGGAAACGATCGCCGAACTCGACGATCTTCGCGACCGGGAGATCGTCCAAGAAACCGCTGATACCGGCGAAGTTCAAAACGACCTGCTTGGCCACGCGCATCGGAGCGTACTGGCCCTGCTTCAAGGTCTCCACCAAACGGCGGCCGCGCTCCAGCTGCTTTTGGGTCACTTCATCCAGCTCAGTACCGAAACGGGCGAAAGCTTCCATTTCACGGAACTGGGCCAGTTCGAGACGGAGGCGACCGGCCACTTGCTTCATGGCCTTGATCTGAGCGTTACCGCCGACGCGGGAAACGGAAAGACCGACGTTAATGGCAGGACGTACGCCTTGATAGAAAAGGCTGTTATCCAGATAGATCTGCCCGTCCGTAATGGAGATCACGTTCGTCGGAATATAGGCCGAGACGTCTCCGGCCTGGGTCTCAATGATGGGAAGGGCCGTGAGAGATCCTCCGCCCAGCTTGTCATTCAGCTTCGCGGCACGTTCCAGAAGACGGGAGTGCGTATAAAAAATATCTCCCGGATAGGCCTCGCGTCCCGGCGGACGGCGCAGTAGAAGGGCCAACTGACGGTAGGCCTGGGCATGCTTCGATAGATCGTCATAAATGACAAGGGCGTGCTTGCCGTTGTCACGGAACTCTTCTCCGATCGCGCATCCGGTATAGGGAGCTAAATATTGAAGAGGAGCCGGATCGGAACTGCCGGCACAGACAATGGTCGTGTACTCCATGGCACCGTGCTCTTCCAAAAGTTTTACGAAACCGGCCACGCTGGATTTCTTCTGACCAATGGCGACATAGATACAAAGAACGCCTTTTCCCTTTTGATTGAGAATGGTATCAATGGCAATAGCTGTCTTCCCTGTCTGACGGTCGCCGATGATCAATTCACGCTGACCGCGGCCGATGGGGATCATGGCATCGATGGCCTTGATACCGGTCTGGAGAGGTTCTTTCACGGGCTGACGCTCGACAACGCCCGGGGCATTGGATTCCACGGGGCGGCGCTTCGATGTCTTGATGGGCCCGCGGTCGTCAATGGGCTGACCCAGGGCGTTCACGACGCGTCCGATCATCTCTTCGCCCACGGGCACTTCGACGACACGTCCCGTCGCGCGTACTTCGTCCTTCTCTTTGATCTTCTCATCACTGCCGAAAAGAACGGCGCCCACCGTCTCCTCATCCAAATTCAGGGCCATACCGTAGATGTTATTGGGGAAAAGCAGGAGCTCTCCGTACATGGCGTTCTGAAGACCGTAAATGGTGGCGATCCCGTCACCGACATTCAGGACTGTCCCGATCTCCCGGATATTTATTTTGGACTTGAATTCCTCGATCTCCGCCTTGATGATCGAAGATATCTCTTCGGATGTGATCTTCATATTTTTCTATCCCTTCCTAACAAATTTTAACTGCCTTGATTAACCATTCTCTCTTTTAAGAGATCCAAACTGTACGACAAAGATGAATCATAAATTGTATGACCGATCTCAGCGCGGATACCGCTGATGATCCGGGGGTCGACCTGCTGACGGGCCGTGAGACGCTTGCCTGAGACGGTCTCAAGACGCTTTTTGATGAGGGCCTCTTCCTGTTCGCTCAGGGCTCGGGGCGTCACGATCAGCACCTCATCACTTACCCGCTCCACATCGAGGAGTTCTTTAAAGGCCTTCAGGATCGGTCCCAGATAAGAGAACCGCCCGCGCTTGATCGCTGACCGTAGGAGTCCGTGGACCTCATCACTGATCTCCATCTCGCGTGAAAGAGAACCGATGAATTCATACTTCCGCTCCTCTTCCACGAGGGGAGAGTCGAAATAGATGACCAGGTCAGGATACTTCCGGGTCGCCTCGATGAATTTCTCCAGCTCAAAGCCGATACGCTCCAGAAGGGCGGCGTCCTGACCGGCCGCGAGGTAGAGTGCCTCGGCGTAGCGATGGGCTACGGCTTCAGCCACTACGGACCTCGTCTTCCAAGAATGAATTGATCAGACGCTTATGGTCCGATTCTTTCACTTCGCGCTCCAGGACCTGACTGGCGCAATTGATCACCAGGGCCGACATCTCTTTCTTAAGCTCCTGCTTGATCCGCTCGGCCTCGAAATTCATTTCCTTCCGGCTTCCAGCCATCACCTTCTCGGCCTCCTTGCGGGCCTCCTGAAGGATCGCTACGCGTTCCTCGAGGGCCTTCTTCTTCGTCTCGTCCATATAGCGGAGAGACTCCGTCCTCAACTCGGCGAACTTCTCCTGATACTCCCGGCGGACCTTCTCGGCCTCCAAACGCCCTGCCTGAGCGGAGTCCAGATCATCCTTGAGCTTGGCATTCCTCTCGTCCAGGAACTTTACAAGGGGCTTGTAAAGGATCCAGTACAGGATAAATACCAGGACCCCGAAGTTGAGCCACTGGATGAATAATGTGAAATCGACGGAAACCATTTTATTTTACGACGAATATCAAAAGTAGCGCTACGACCAGGGCGTAAATACCGAGGGACTCGATGACGGCCAGGGAGACCAGCATGGTCCGGGTAATGACACCGGCGTTCTGAGGTTCACGGGAGACACCTTCGCAGGCCTTGGCGGCCGCGATGCCTTCGCCG
>CAYQZE010000046.1:0-33180 GCA_964421985.1 uncultured Dehalococcoidia bacterium
CGCTTCTGCCGGGGGCTCCTCGACCGTCATCGCGTCGTCGGTTGTCGCGACTGCCGCCGGCTCCTCGGCTGTGACCGGGTCGTCCGCGATCGTGGCTCCCGCGGGCTCCTCGGCTGTGACCGGGTCGCCCACCGTGATCTCTGCCGTGGTCTCGTCGGCCGTCGCGCCGCCGTCGGACGCGGAGTCGGTCTCCTCAACGTTCGCGCGCTGCGCCTCCGCGGCGGCGAACGCCTGCGCCATCGCGGACGGCGGCTCCGGCTCCTCGACGCGTGGTGCCGGCGCGGGCGCGGCCTCTTCCGCCTGCGCTAGCGGTGCTTCCTCTCGCGGCGGTGCGGCGACCGGAGACGCCGAGTAGTCGTCCGGGCCGCGCTCGACCACCTTAATGTCCTCGCGTTCTTCGAACTCCTTTTTGATGTCTTCGGGTACTGTGAGCACTTCGCCCGCATCGGTGAAGGTGAAGCCCATCTTCAGGCCTTCGTCGCGCGCTTCCCGCAGGCTCAGGCCCAACCGGTGCCGATCACGCTCGATTCGGACGATCTTCAGCGGCAGCAGGTCACCCTCGCGGACCACTTCTTTTGGATGGGCGATACGGCGGTCCACCAGCTCGGAGACGTGGATGAGGCCTTCGACGGGCCCTTCGATGCGGGCGAACGCGCCAAACGTGACGAGTTTGGTGACCATACCCGGCACAACGCGACCCACCTGATACTTGTCGACGATCAGGTCCCATTCCTCGGGCTGCGCGCGGCGAAGGCTGAGGGCGATCTTCTTCGTCTCCGCATCGACCTTCATGACGTACACATCGACCTCATCGCCGATGCGGTACATCTCCTCCGGCGTGCGATTGCGATCCCAGGACACTTCGCTCAGGTGCGCGAGACCGTCAGCGCCGCCGAGATCGATAAAGACGCCGAAGCTGCGCACGCTGGAGACGCGGCCCTTGCGTACTTCGCCTTCTTTCAGTTCGGCGAGCAAGCGATCCTTCTGCTGCGACCGCCACTCCTGCAGCGCAGCGCGCTCGGAGAGGATGACGCGATTGCGGCGGCGGTTGATCTCGATGACCTTCAGACGCAGTTGCTTGCCGACGGCGGACGCGAGGCCACCCTCGCCCTCCACATCGGGGCGCACGCCGACGACCTGCGAAAGCGGCACGAACGCGTGGACGCCTTCGACGTTGACGAGAAGGCCGCCCTTGTTGAACCCGGTCACCTCACCGTCGAAGGCCTCGCCCTCTTCGAAGCGTGTCTGCAGCACGCGCCAGCCGCGTTCGCCGCGGGCGCGGTCGATCGAAAGCGTCACCTGGCCCTGGTCGGATTCGGGTTGCATGACGTACACGAGCACCTTCTCGCCCACCGCGACCTTGCTGAGCGGATCTGCGCCCAGCGAGTGCATCTCGTGCGGCGGGATCACACCCTCCGACTTCGATCCGACATCGACGATCACGCCGTCGCGCTGGATCGCCATGATCGAGCCTTCGATCACTTCTCCTCGCCTGAGTGTCTTGAAATCGCTACCCGAGTCGAGCCAGTTCTGCATGGTGAAGGCTTCGTCGCCATCGGCCGGCTCGACTGGCGAATCGGCGACGCCGCCACTACTGAATTCCGTCAACGCGATGCGTCCTCCTGTGAAAAAATTAAGCCGCCCGATCACCTGCACCGAGCCACTGGGCCTGGTACGTGCTACCGGTCCGGCTTCGACAAGATTCTATCACAGGTGTTGCTACGCGCGGTAGCGCAGCAGTCGCCGGGCGAGCCGGCGCTGAAGGTCGTCGGCGAAGGCTGGGGCCTCGTCAAGCGACGATTGCTCCGGTATACTGCGCGCTGTCCCCCCGACAGGGGTGTAGGGACGGGCTGCGAGCCTGCCCGAGGATTCGGACGGAGCGCGTGCCGTCCCTGCAAACATCTCTGTGAGAGGAGGAGCGCCTGTGAGTTCGGTGGTGAAGAAGCGCAAGAAGAAGATGCGCAAGCACAAGCACCGCAAGATGCTGAAGAAGACTCGCTGGCAACGCAAGCACAAGGGCTAATCGAATCGGTCGTGCATGCGAGGGTCGCAGCTCACAGAGCCCCGGAGCAATCCGGGGTTCTGTCGCGCCCGGCGGCCTTACTCGGGTTGTTACACTGACGCGATGCCTGTCGCTTTCAAGCTCACACACGATGAACCGCGCCTCGTCTATCTGGCGCTGGTCTACCATCTCGGCCGTCCCGGTTCGGAGCTGGATCCCGTCACGAAGCAGCCAATCGCGCACGGGCTCCGCGAGGTGAAGGTGGCGCTGGGGCGCGAATTGGCGGCCGACTCGGCGATCATCGAACTCGATGAGGCGCAGGCGCCGAAGCTGCTTTCCGCGTTCTATGGTGGTGCGACGGAGTTGCGCGGCCATCATCTCCGGGACGGCGCGCCGAGCACCGTCTCGCGGTTCACCGAAACGGCGATCGAGTTGTTTCCGCAGCTTCGCGGCGATCCCGAAGAAGCGCTCGCTATCGCCGAAGCGATGGTGATGCTGCATCGTCGCATGGAGCGAGCGCTCAAGCGCGCGCCGGCGCCGGCACCTCCACCGGAGGATCTGGATGGCGCGGTGTTGCCCGCGGCGCGCCGGTGGCGGCCGTTTCAGCGCTGACCGGACGGGGGCGGACACGAACTACCATCCGCTTTACAGAACTGGTAGTATCAGTCATCTGATATAGCGTCTTACTCTTGAGGCTGCGGATGGTCACGAGCCCGTTCGAGAACTATCTGGACTTGGTTGAAGCGGCGCGCCTGCTCAACATCCACCCGCAGAGCCTGCGCCGCTTGATCAAGCAGAAGAAGGTGCCGGCGGTGTTATTTGCCGGCAAGTACCTGATCGAACGGGACAAACTCGAGATGTTCAAGTCGAATTACGACCCGCGTCCGGGGCGCAAACCCATTCGCCGGTTGCTTTAGCCGGCTTCCAGATCGAGGCTGCGATGGGCCTCGAAGAACGTCATACTCTTTCGATACCAGTCTTCGCCGATCTTGCCGCCGGAACGCAGGTAGGTCAGCAGGACCTCGAGCGTGAGCACCGAGACCAGGCGGATGCCCGCCTGCTCCAGCTTCGCGCCGCCGCCGGACTGGCGGTCGAAGAGCACGACCGCGTCCCTTACGAAGAGCCCTTCGTCACGAAGGCGGTTCGCGGTGAGCACAATGCTCCCGCCGCCGGTGATCAGATCGTCCATGATCAGCGCCGTCTGGCTGGGATGGTAGATCCCCTCGATGTCGCTCTCCAGGTCGTCTTTGCGCGGGTGGAGGTAGATGAGGGGGATCTTCGACGAGAGCGAGAACGCTTCGCCGACGACGAGGCCGCCGAAGGGTACGCCGCACACGAGGTCGAACGGATCGACCTGCGGATTTCGCATCGACTGCAGCGTCTGCAGTTCGGTGAGGACGATGTGGGCTGCGCGCGCGAGCGCGGTGGGGTGGGCGATCAGGAGGCGGAGGTTGACGTGAATCGGCGAGTGGACGGTCGTGCGCCCGACGGTGAAGTCGCCGAACTGCACTGCGCCGAGGCGCCAGAGCGTATCGGCGAGCCAGAGATTGGATTGGCTGATCAACGGGTCGTCAGTCATGGGCAACGAAAGAGGCTCTCCGTGTGGGGAAAGCCTCCTGCGACTTGTCTGGCCTCGTGTCTCGGCAGGCGCCGTTACGGGTACCCCCGTGCTGGCTTGGGATCGCGCTCAAAAGGCGTCCCGGTGCGCTGCGCATCATTGGAGCCTGCCTTGTCGGCGCGCCCTACCCATTACAAGTAGGGCGGCTCAGTCAACTTGCCAGACACCCCAGCGGATGCGGTTGCTCATGAAGCACCTCCCTTACTAAGAGATGTATTCACGCCCGTCCCTTTGGGCTGGATCTACGATATGGCGGATCCTGCGAGGCTGTCAAGCCCCCAAATGCGCCCGCGTGTTGTCTCGTGGTCGGCGTGGGTGAGGCGGGGGTGCATCTCGGCCGTTCGCGGATATGATCGTGGGGGCACCCGGAGGCCGGCACTTGACGCTTCCAGACATCGCTAGCGCCGAAGCGGCCCATGGCACGGCGGCTACGCGGCACAGGACCCGAGCGCTGTTGCGGGCGGCGCGCATCGTGCATCCCTTTCCGACACTGCTCAATGTTGCGGGTACGGGCGGGCTCGCGCTTCTCGCCGCTCGCGGGGCGCCCGATGCCTGGACGCTGCTCGCCATGGTGGGCGTGATGCTGTGCGTGCAGTGCGCGATCGGGGTGGCAAACGACTATTACGATCGCGCCCTCGACGCCGTCGCCAAGCCGTGGAAGCCGATCCCTGCCGGGCTCGTTTCGAGCGCGGCTGCGGTGGCGCTGACGCTGGCGCTGATTGCCGTTGCGGCGGCCGTGGCGTTGACGCTCGGCTGGGCGAGTTTCGGGCTGGCGATGTTGGGGCTGGGGTGCGGTCTCGCCTATGATGTCAGGCTCAAGCGCACGCTGTTCAGCGCCGTGCCGTTCATGGTTGCCATTCCGGTGCTGCCGCTCTGGGTGTGGTTGACGATCGGTGTGCTGCAGCCGGTGTGCTGGTGGCTGCTCCCGCTCGGCGCACTGATCGGGCTGGCGCTTCACCTCCTGAACACACTGCCGGACATCGAGGCCGATGCCGAACACGGCGTCGCAGGCCTGGCGCATCGCATTGGCGCGCGGTGGTCGATGTGGTTGGCGTGGGGAGCGTTCGCGGCCGCGCTGGCGCTGAGCGCCGGCCTGGCGCCGTTCGTGCGCTATGACCTGCGATGGTACGTGCCAACGCTGGCGTGCGGCGTGGCGGCGCTCGTGGTGAGCATGACGATCGCCCTGTCGCGATGGCGCGCGTTGCCGCAGGAGTGGGGGTTCGGACTGCTCTCCGTCGCGTCCGTCATGCTGGCGGTGGGCTGGCTGGCTGCCGTCACGTGACGGTCCGATGCGCGAGGCCGGGCGCGTAGCCACGTGCGGCAGCGTCGGATAAGATCCGGTGTGACCGCGGACTCGATCGGCCTCTACCTCCACATTCCGTTCTGCACGGCGAAGTGCGGATATTGCGACTTCAACTCGTACGCCGGACATGAGCACATGATCCCGTCCTATGCCGAGACGCTGGTCAAGGACGCGGCACTCTGGCGAGATGCCGTGGGCGGCCGGCCTGTCGACACCGTGTTCTTTGGCGGCGGCACCCCGAGCCTGAACCCGGTGCTCGAAATGATGAAGATTCTCGATGGCATGCGGGCAGCGTTCGACATCGCCGAGGACGCCGAGATCGCGCTGGAGGCGAACCCAGGCAGTGTCACAACGGAGTACCTGAGCGGGCTTCGCGCGGTCGGGTTCAACCGCCTTTCGATCGGCGTGCAGTCGTTCGACGACGAAGAACTGGTGACGCTGGACCGCATCCACACCGGCGCCGACGCGCGACGGGCGTTCGCGGCGGCGCGCGCGGCGGGATTCGACAACGTGAACCTCGATCTGATCTACGGGCTGCCGGAGCAGCCGCTGCCCGCGTGGCGGCGGAATCTCGAAGAAGCGCTGGCGCTGGGGCCGGAGCATCTTTCGCTGTATGCGCTGACGGTGGAGGACGGCACACCACTGGCGCGCGACGTTGCCCGCGGCCGCGTGCCGGCTCCGGACCCCGACGTGCAGGCCGAGCACTACGAGTGGACGCAGGAACGGTTGGCCGGGGCGGGATACGAACACTACGAGATCTCGAACTGGGCGCGCCCGGGCCGGCGTTGCCGGCACAACCTTGTGTACTGGCAGAACCGCGAGTATCTGGGTCTGGGCGCGGGTGCGCACTCGTTCCTGAACGGTGTTCGATTCTCGACGGTGCTGCTGCCGAACCGCTATGCGGAACTCGTCGACGAATCCGTCGCGGCGCGGGCGGGCGCCGGGGCGATGCGTCACGTCGTTGGCGGAGAGTCGCAGACGGCGGATCTTTCGATGGCGGACACGATGATCCTCGGCCTGCGGCTGATCGAGGGGATCGACGTGCGCGCGTTCGCGCGGCGCCATGCCCGCGATCTGGATGAGGTCTACGGCGCCGTCCTCGGCGAGTTCGCCGCGCTCGGTATGGTGGAGCGGACAGCAACCCATGTGCGGCTGACGCCGCGTGGCCGGCTGCTGAGCAATGAGTTGTTCCAGCGGCTGCTGCCGGAACCGGTGGTGTAGGGTCAGCCGAATCGTGCTCGAGCGCGGCGGTAGTCTTCCGCGGTCTCGATTGTCGCCATCGACTGACCTTCGAGCCGGATCAGAACGATACCGCTCTCGTTGCGTGAGATGATCGTGTCGAGGCCGCCGTCGTCGGGGAGGTTACGCACGGCGGCGAGCGTCGCCCGGTCGATGACCAGCGGACGGCCGGGAGATCCGTCAAGCGATGCGCATGTGATGGCGGCCTGGCGGCTTGTGTGTTCCTGCAAAAGCCGGGCGTAGACATTGGCCGCGCATGGCTGGTTCACGTACGCGACGATCGCCGTGCCCGTATTGCGCGGGACGGCTGACGCGCCGACCCTGAGCCAGGACGATTCGCCGCGTTGCCATTGCCGGTCGACGATTGGCTCCACGTCGTTGAGCGTGCAGAGCGGGATGATGCGGTCGGCATGCGCGCCGAGCACGACGACGACGACGGCGGCGCCCGACGCTCGCAGCTGCTCGATCTGAGACTCGATCAGCACGGTGTCGGCGTCCCACGGCAGCAGGGGCACCGGGACGCCGTCGATAGCGGCGTCGCCGGCGGAGAGCAGGATGGCGGCGATGAACATCAGGCGGGGAGCAGCAGTTCGCCGCGGAGGACCGTGACGGCGTGGCCGCCGATGTGGACGGATAGGGCGTCTGGCAGGCCGGTGACGCGCGCGTACACCCGGCCGGGCTGGCCCATCTCCAATCCCTGTTCGGACACGTAGCGGATCTCGCCGTCGCGTGCGGGGAGGAGTGCGTGTTTTGCGATCAGCGCCGCGATGCAACCATTGCTGCTGCCGGTGACCGGATCTTCGAATACGCCGGCGTCCGGGGCGAACGACCGGACGTGGATGTCGGCGCCAGCGGTCTGGGCGCCGATGCAGAAGATCGAGATGCCGAACGGGATCTTCATCAGCGCGATCATATCCGGCTTGACACGCAGCATCGCCTCCAGCGACGCGATCTGCGCGAGCAGCCAGAAGATCCCCGTCGAGACGCGTTCCGCCAGCATGACGTCGCGTGGTTCGAGGCCCAGTGCGGCGGAGATCGTATCGAGGCTGACGTCGCTGTCGCGGAACTGGGGCGAGGCCTGCGTCATCGTGTAGAGCGGCGGGTCGCCGTCTGCGACGTCCACCGGGATGACGCCGGCGCCCGTTTCGAGCCGCAGGGACTCGCCGGCAGCGAGCTTGATGGCGCCTTCGCTGATCAGCGTGTGGGCTGCCGCGAGCGTCGGGTGGCCGGCGAAGGGCAGTTCGGTGGCGGGCGTGAAGATGCGGATGTGGGCGTGGTTCGCCGCGGACTGAGGTGGCAGAAGGAAGACCGTCTCGGAGAGGTGCTGGTTGAGCGCGATGCGCTGCATCGTCTCGCCGTCGAGGCCGGCCCCATCGACGACAGCGGCGGGGTTACCCTCGAGGGGCGTTGTGGTGAACGCATCGACGTGCCGGACCGCCCGCGCGATCGTCATGCTGAGCGGATCAGGCGGCGGACACGTGCGAGGGCTGCGAAGAGAAGCGTCCAGGCGATCGTGTTGGCAACGACGTTCACGGGGTACATCATCCAGAGCCGTTCCGCGTGCCCGTCTTCGATGGCCCGCCCGGCCATAGTGCGTGTGATCACGAACTGTACGACCGCGACGGCGGCGAGTGTGCGCAGAAATGTCGTGCGCATTGGTCAGAGCACCTTCTTGTAGACACGCGTGCGCGACGCTGGCTTCCAGGACGGGTAGAGGGTCCGCTCGAGCGTCCAGCCTTCGCGTTCGAACAGCTGATGCGCCTTGGCGTTGTTCTCGCTGGTGTGGAGCCACAGGCACTTCTTGCCCAGACGTTTCGCCTCGGCCTGTGCGGCTTCCAACAGGAGCCGCCCCACGCCCTTGCTGCGCAGGCGGGCGGTGACCTCGATGTTCTCGAGGTAGGCGTTGTCGCCTTGCTGGAACGCGCGGGTGTCTTCGTCCGGTGGCGACCAGTCTTGGTCATCGCGGAAGTTCGTGTGCGCCATAGCCCAACCAACTGCTGTGCCGTCCTCGTCCGCAACGAAGATGAACGCGTCGCCTGCCCTGCACGCGGCCTCGCCGTGCTGGAGCCGGATGCGGTCGCGACCGACGAGGAACCCCATCAACGGCGCGACGTCGCGGGCGAAGTCGATCGGCCGTACGGTGATCTCCGCGCTCATGCGCTCATCCGACGGCGGAGCGCGGAGTGCGGAGCGGGGCGTGCCATCGAGCTCACGCGGGCATCCTTGTCGCATGCTGGCCGTCCCGGCCGGTTAGGAATGGTGGATTCTAACACGAGCGCCGCTGCAACGCTCTTCGAGGTCGGGGCAGGTGAACTGCTGGCACAGACGCTGAACCGCTCGCCGCGCTGGCAACGGCTGGAGACGAAGCCGAACGATCTGGGCGCCGCAGGCGCGGGTGCGACGCGCGCTCGCGGCGGATGAGGCTGCCTTGGCTCGGATCGCTTCAAGTCCCGCCCGGAAAGCCCGTGAGCGGTGCGTCTGTTACGCCTTTCCCCTGCAGCAGTAGCTTGATGCGCCCGAGTCGCGCCGGATCGATGAGATCCATCACGACGTTTCGCCGCGCGAAGTACTCTTCCAGTTCACCGGACCGATCCCGGGCGATCCGAGCGATGCCCTCGGCGACGCCCATCCGCATGAGAAACGATGACTGGTCGCACATGCCAAGCGTGGTCAGTCCCGCGGCCTCACCGGCCCGCCGCAGCGTCGTGAAGTCCACGCTCGCTGTCATGTCCTGCTTGCCGATGCGCTGATACGGATCGCTGCTCGCCGATTGGCGGTAGAAGCACAGCAGCGTACCGTCGCGACGCCATGGCGCATACAGGTCAGCCGCCTCGTAGCCGTAATCGAAGGTGAACAAGTACCCGCGGTCGATGGATCCGGCGGCGCGCGTCATCCATCGCGCGGCATCGAGGTTCACCTCGGCGTAGCACCCTTCGCCGGGCATGAGGCCAAGATCGTCGAAGTAGCCGGCGAGCGCCGGATCCGAGATCGGGCCCAGGCGCTCGACGAATCGGCCCGCGTCGTCGAGTGCGACGAAGACTTCGCTGAGTGTGCCGTTCTCCCGGATCACGCGGTGCACCGGGAAGGCGTCGATCAGTTCGTTCGAGAGGACGCACCCGGTGACGCCCGCAGGCGGAGCGTCGAGCCATTCGACGGTGTTCTGCGACAAATCGTCTGACTCGAGCGAGCGCCGCTGCGCGGCGCGAAGCGTGCTGCTGATTTCGAGGATGCGATAGCGAACCGCATCTGCAAACGCTGGTACGTGTGCCCTGACCCAACGCAGGACGTCGCGAGCGAGGGCGCCGGAGCCGGCGCCGTGCTCGACCAGGTCGAACTCAGCGGGACGCGACATAACGTTCCATAGCTCACAGATCTGCTTCGCCACCATGGCGCCGAAGATCGGATGCACCTCTGGGCTCGTGACGTAGTCGCCGCGCCGGTCCATCGACCCGGCCGACGTCGTGTAGTAGCCGTACTTCGGATGGTAGAGTGCGGCCTCCATGAAGGCGCGAAACGTGATGGGACCGTCGCTCGCGATGCGTGCGCGAAGTTCCCCGAGCAGGGGAGCGCTCTCGGTGATCGAGTTGAAGTCGTCGAGCGGTTGCGTCACGGGAGCATTGTAGTCGTCGCCGAGGCAGGCCACCCCTCGATGCCGTCGTTTGCGCCAGACCGGAGGGTACGCGACGATCCTTCGTCCGCACACGCAGACCTGGAATGGAGCGCTGATGCCGCTGGTCGAACACAACGGGATCCACATCAACTACGAGGAGCATGGCTCCCACTACGGCACGCCGATCCTGCTCACGCACGCCTACGCCGCCACGCTGCAGATGTGGAAGCCGCAGTTCGATGCATGGCGCGAGTACCGGGTGATCGGCTGGGACATGCGCGGGCACGGCGGTACAGACAGTCCGCCGACGCAGGAGGAGTACACGGAGACGCTGACCGTCGAGGACATGGCGGCGCTGCTGCGGCACCTTGGCATCAAGGATGCCGTGGTTGGCGGGCTCTCGCTCGGCGGCTACATCGCCCTCGAGTTCCAGCTGGCGCACCCGGACATGGTGCGGGCGATGATCCTCTGCAACACCGGCCCCGGGTATCGCAAGGATGAAGCGCGCGCCGGCTGGAACGACTTCTCCACCGGCTATGCCAGGCGATTCGAGGAGCGCGGTCTTGATGGCATCGGCAAGGGGATCGAGATTGATGCGACTCGGCAGTATCAGCGCTCCGCCCAGGGGCTCGCGTTCGCCGGGCGTGGCATCCTGACGCAGCGCGACGCGAAGGTCATGGAGCACCTGGAGCAGATCGCGGTGCCGACGCTGCTGATATGGGGCGCCGACGACCAGCGCTACCAGGGTGGCATCGAGTACATGTCGTCGAAGATTCCCAACGCGCGCCGGGCGGTGATCGAGCACGCCGGGCACGCGGCGAACCTCTTCCAGCCCGACGTTTTCAACAAGACGGTCCTCGACTTCCTGCGCGACAACGATATCTAGCGGGAAGCGGAGATCCGGGCCTCACGCTCGGCGCGCACGGCTACAATGCGCGATGCGTGATCGCTTCTCCGGACTCTGGCGCCACCCCGACTTCATGCGGCTCTGGGCCGGCCAGACGATCTCGGTCTTCGGGTCGCTCACCACCGGCCTCGCCCTGCCGTTCACGGCGATCGTCTACCTCGATGCGAGCGCATTCGAGGTCGCGCTGGTTGCGTCGTCCAGGGTGCTTGCGGGCATCTGCTTCACCCTGTTCGCCGGCGTGTGGGTCGATCGTCTGCGGCGCCGCCCGATCATGATCGCGGCGGATCTCGGGCGGGCGGTGATCATCGCCTCGGTGCCGATCGCCGCGGTGTTCGGCGAGCTGCGCGTGGAGCAGCTGTACGCCGTCGCGTTTCTCGCCGGCATCCTCACGACCTTCTTCGATGTCGCGTACCAGGCCTATCTGCCGACGCTCGTCGAGCCGGAGCAGCTGGTGGAAGGCAACAGTAAGCTCGCGGCCAGCGCCTCGGTCGCTGAGTTCGGCTCGTTCAGTCTGGCGGGTTGGCTCGTCCAGCTGGTGACCGCGCCTGGCGCCATGGCTGTTGACGCGGCGTCGTTCCTGTTCTCCGCTGCATCGCTCCGCGCGATCCGCACTCCCGAACCGCCGCCGCCGCCGGCAGCCGACCGCATCAGTGTCCGCGAAGAGGTGATGGAGGGCGTACGCGTGGTCTGGCGCGACCCACGGCTGCGGGCGATTGCCGGCAGCCAGATGGCCTTCGCCTCGGCCAGTGGGATGTTCAGCTCGGTGTTCGTCCTGTTCGTCACGCGTGATCTGGGGTTCTCTCCGGGGGTGCAGGGCGTGATCTACGGCGTTGGAGGGCTTACGTCGCTCGGCGGAGCAGCGGCCGCCGACTGGTGCCGACGACGATTCGGCGCGGGCGTAGCGATGATGGGCGGATTGATCTTCGGCGGCTGTGGTGTGTTGCTCGTCCTTGGCGCGCCCGACGTGACGGTGGTAGCGGCCGCGATTCTCGTGGCACAGCAGATCGTCAGCGATCCCGGCTGGACGGTGTACGAGATCAACGCGATCAGCTTGCGCCAGGCCATCGCACCGGAAGGCGTGCTGGGCCGCGTCACGGCCGCCGAGCGCTTCGGCGGACTCAGCGCGATGCTCATCGCGTCCGTGCTTGCCGGCGTACTCGCGAGCTTCATCGGTGTACGCTCGGTGCTGGCGGTTGGCGGCTGCTGTACGTTCGTGGGAGCGCTGATCATCTTCGCTTCGCCACTGCGCGACCTTCGCGGCGAGCGGTTCGCGATCGAGGAGGTCACGCCGGCCTAGCTGGCGGCACTGCCTCGGCTGTAGACGGACTCCATGAGCTTGCCGAGGGCGCCACCGGGGTGGTGCTCGAAATCCGCAGCGGTGTAGCCGCGATGCTGGGCGATCGCCATGGCCAGCGCGTCGCCGATGGCGAGCGCCGCGACCGCGCTGGCGGTGGGCGCGAGGCCGATCGGATCGGCCTGGGCGGTGCGGCCCGGCAAGAGTGTCACGTTGGAGACGAGCGAAAGCGTCGACTGCGCGTTGTCGGTAATCGCGATCACAGGCACGTCGAATTGCTTGAACAACGGCAACACGGCGAGCAGCTCGGGATTCTCGCCGCTGTGCGAGATCGCGAGCACGATGTCGCCTTTGCGTATGCCACCGAGATCGCCGTGGATCGCGTCGGCCGCGCTGAGATATGCCGCCGGCGTACCTGTTGAGGAGAGTGTTGAAGCGATCTTCGCCGCGATGTGGCCGGACTTGCCCACGCCGCATGCGACGATCTGGCCGGTGCAGCGCGCCATCATCTCGACGGCCTCGACGAACTCCGTGCCGATGGCGGCGGCCGCGTCTTCGAGGGCGCGTGCCTCGTTCCTGATGACTTCGCGCGCGATGAGAATGTGGCGTTCCCGGTCTCTATCGAAGTTCGTGCGATTCATGTCTGGAGCCCCTTCTCGAGCAGTGCTTCCACCTCGTCGCGCCGTGGCATGGACGGCTCGGCGCCTTCCCTTGTGCACGCCAGCGCGCCGGCCGCGTTGGCGAATCGAATTGCATCGCCGAAGGCAGCCCCCTCGGCCAGCCGCACTGCGAGCGCCGCGCAGAACGCATCTCCCGCGCCCACGGTATCGACGACGGGGACGCGCAGCGCGGCTTCATGGGCACGGGCGTTGTGCGTCGACCCGGCGGCTCCGTCTCCGCCGAGGGTGACGACAGCGATGCCGGGACCGCGCGCGCGTATGGAGTCGGACGCGGCGAATGCTGACTCCACACTCGAGACGGCTCCGTGGGTCAGCGTCTCCGCTTCGATCGCGTTAGCTACGATGATGTCGACCAGCGACAGCAACTCATCGGAGACCACGGTCGCCGGCGCCGGATTGAGCAGCGTCCGAGTGCCTGCGGCGCCTGCCATCACCGCGAACGCGAGAAGGCCTTCGGCGGACGTCTCCAGTTGCATCATGGCGATGTCGGCTCCCGCCAGAAATGGCGTGGCGCGCTTGACGTCGTCCGGCGAGACGCGACGGTTGGCGCGAGGATCCTGCAGGATCGTGTTCGCCCCGTCGGGCTCGACGACGATGCTCGCGACGCCGGTACCCGCGTCGGCATCGATGGCAACGGCGGTCCGGTCGATGTCCTCGCGGTCGAGCGCGGCCAGGAAGTGGCGCCCGAACTCGTCGTCGCCGACGCGGCCGACCACGGCCACGTCCGCGCCCAGGCGGCGGGCGGCGACGGCCTGGTTGAATCCCTTGCCGCCCAGGAACGCCCCGAACACGCCCTGAAGCGTCTCACCGGCGGCGGGGCGGCGTTCGGCACGCATGACGAGATCCGTGTTGAAGCTGGCAAGCACGGCGATGTTCACCATCCTCGGAAGCGTAGCGGTTCCCGGCGGGCGTCACACATCGGGATCACTCTCGCGGTCCGGCAACTCGCTCCAGCATGAAGCGATCGATTGCGGCGGCAACGTACTTCGCCATCAGTACGTGAGAGCGGTCGTCCAGCAGCACCCGGGCGTCGTCGTCGTTGCTCAAGAAGAGGAACTCCAGCAGCGCCGCCGGGACGGGCGTCTCGCGCGTCACGACGAACTGGCAGAAATCGCCGGAATGGTGCGCCTGCGCATCTTCTTTGATGCCGCGGTCAGGCGGCGCGTAGCCGTATTCGTGAAGGGCGTCGATCATCGCCTGCTGCACGAGATGCGCGAGCCTCTCGTTCGCTGCGCCCTCCTCGTGGCGGCCGCAATACCAGGTCTCCGGCCCGCTGAGGAATGGCACGCTGGCGCCGTTGCCGTGGATGGCGAGGTACACGTCCGCATCGACGGCCTTCGCCAGGCCGACCCGCGCGTAGAGGTCGGACGTGATGAACTGGAGCGCGAGCGGCGCGCCGGGCCCCTGTCCCTCGCCGTTGCGCGTCAGGTACACCTCGTAGCCCAGCGCCGCGAGATCGTCGCGGATCAACTCCGCGTTGCGCAGGTTGGAATCGGCCTCACGGATGTCCCAGCGCCCCGAGCCGTCCGGGAGGTAATGCGTGGCGCCGGGATCGCCGCGCCCGTGTCCGGGATCGAGCACGACGACGCCCTTCGAGGCGGACGGGGCGGGGATCGCCCGCCCGGGCCCGTCCGGGTTGAGGGAGCCAGCTCGGCGGTCGGCGCCTGCAGAGGCAGCACGGGCTGGTACCGGCCGCAGCGATCGAGGAGGCGTCGGCTGGGCTTCGGCGGCAGTGCCGGCATCCGCCGCGCCGCGGTTGCGGGCGGACGGCAGCGGCCCGAAGGAAGCCGTCGTTGTGGGCGGGTCTCCGGCGGCGGGCACGCGCTCGGCTGCCGCGGAGTCGCTGCTGCCGCGCAGCGCGTACCAGCCCGCGCCCAGGGTGAGGGCCGTCCACACGAGCATCGTGGCGACAAGCACGCGTTTCGACCAGGGCGACATCGCGCTCAGGCCGCTCTCTGGCGCCGGAACGCGGCACGCACGGTGTCGAGCTCTTCGAGCAAGTCGGCCATCTCCACGTCCCTCACTCTGTGGTCGTAGCGGGGTGTCTTGTTGTCCTCGCTTTTCATCTCCCGAAACACTTGCATGTCGTCGATGCGCGGGTTCGCGCCGCGAAGGGGGACCTGGGTGTGGCCGGGCGGCGCCGGCGCCGCCCGGTCGACCTCCCTGACCAGCGCCGTGAGGAACTCCAGGTCGGCGTCATCCTCATTATCCACGTCGTCGGTCATGAATGAGCCGGACAGCGGGGAGCGATGTGCCTCCGGCGGTCGCACCGAAGCGGGGAGCACGGCGTCGACCTCGGGTGGGATCCATTTCCCTTCGCCGTCGTCGCGACCGTTTCTCAGCCAGCTGGTCATGTCGACATCCTTTCCTGCTACCTTGCCGTCCCGCCTGCCGCGGGCGTGATGCCGCTGGACACGCTTGAGAAGAGCCCGCCGACGATCCACGGAACGAGGATCAACGCGGCACCGGAGAGCACGAGCATGATCGCGGCGAAGAGCCACACCTTGTGGTGATGACCGCCCGAGGTGGCATGTGGAGACCACGTATCGACGATGGTGAGCACCAGGACGACAACAAGCGCAAACCCGCGAATGAATCCGATGTTCGGCGCGGCGAACGCCAGCACGTTGACATCCAGGCCGCCGGTGGTCGTCGGATCGGCGTTGGCGATCTGTTGCGTATTGATGTTGTTGAGTTGCTGTCCGAAGATCACCATCACCTCCGTGACGAAGAGGAGGATGGCGATGAGCACCGCATGCAGCGGCATCATCAGGTACATGAACGATTGAGCGACCAGCTTCCGGTTCTCACGCAGCAGCGAGATCTTGAGAGCGAAGAGCGAGGCGAGATAGCCGATCGCATCGGGCTCGCCACCGAGCTTCATCGTGTCCCAGAAGATGCCGACGGAGCGGTCAACCAGTTCGCTGCCCGTCTCCTCGATGAAGCGGTCCCAGCAGAGGTCCGGCCGGATGCCGGTGCGCAGCCTGACGTGCAGCCGCTTGACGGGCTGTTCCAGGGATGCCAGCGAGCGCTGATTGATGCGCTCCATCCCTTCCGTGACGGTGGTGCCGATGGCGCCGACGATGGAGCCGAGCGATCGGAGCAGCGTGGAAATGTCTCGATCGTGCTGGTCGACGCGCCGGTCGTCGATGAACGCCATGACGCCGACCGGCGCCACAGCGATGCCGCCGGCGATCATGCCGGCGCCAATACTGAAGACCAGCCCGACGACCGCGCCGAGCACGGCGCCCGCTGGCAGCAGCACCTTCGCCACCGCGAACATCTGGTCCTGCGTCTTCGACTTGTTCCGTCGCTTGTGCGTTTTCGGTTCGACCGGCGACGTGCGATAGATGATCCAGTCTCCGAGGACGGCGATGGCGATCATGACGGTGGCGAGGCCCAGGATGAACGCCGTCCCGACGCTGTAGATCATCATCGAGACGAGAGAAACCACGACGACCAGCGTGACCGAGACCATCAGCGCGACGTAGGCGTCGGTCCACTTCCGCAGGGACTCCAGGTCGCGGTCGTACTTCCGCGCGTACTTGTCCAGCTCGATCTCGGTCTCTCGGGCGAGGAAGACGGTCTCGGGTTCACCGGACGAGAGCGAGCTGGAAAAGCGCAGCAGCAGGCTGCGCACGACTTCGTTCTGCGTGGCGTCAGCGACGAGTTGGCAAGCGCGCGCGTAGTCGTAGTTCAGCCGCTGCGCCACCAGGTGGACGCGGTGGAAGTAGCCGGAGGTGGTGTAGCCCAGCTCCGCCGTCTTCTGGAACAGGTTCTCGCGCCCGACGTTGGCCGTCGCCAGGGCGGACATGTAGGTGAGCTGGGCGACGAGGTCGTACTCGAGCGGCGCCGGCTTGAAGAGCGACGTCGATCGCTGCCAGTTCGCCGCCCCCTCGATGTTGTCGCTTCGGCGCTCGGTCTTCTGACCGGGCAGGAAACGCGTGAAGATGGCCATCACGCGCTCCTAGGGTGGCCCCGCGAAGTACGTCTGCGCTGTGACGCCCTTCTCGGAGCCGATGATCGCCAGATTCGTGGTCGCCACGCCGACGACCGGGTTGACGCGAATGAGCACCTCCATGCTCTCGCCGGCATTGAGGATGCCGGGCTCGAACACGTCGTTGGTGAAGGTGCCGGTCTTCCAGGTGTTCGAGGCGAGCGCTCCGGAGGTATACGGTATCCACTTGTCGCGCCGCGTCGCCGTCTCGTCGAAATACTGCATGACGACGTCCATGCTCGCGAAGTCCGCGATGACCGTTTGTCCGTCATTGAGAAGCGTCAGCGTGATATTCGCGCCCGCCCCATCGATGGAGGCGCCCGTAATCGTCAGACCAGTGCGGCTCTTCAGCTCGTACCTCGCCTCTGACTGACGCAGCGACTGTCCGATGGCGTCGGCGCCAAGAAACCCGCCGCGTGCCATGAACACCGTGGAGAGCATGAGGATCGCCGCGATCAGCAGGGCAGGAAGGCCGCTCTCCATGCTGCCTCCCTAGACGGTGAAGAACTTGGAGTCGGTGATGCCGTTGGGCGTCACGACCTTCACGTAGTACGTCGTGCCCGTGGCCAGGTTGCCGCTGTTGTGGACCGTGATGCGCAGGGTCGAGGTCTGCTCCCATATGCTTGTCCCGTTCTCCAGGGTGTACTCCCAGCACGGGGCCGAACAGCCGGGGTCACCCTGCGGGATGCGCTGGAAGTTACCCGTGGGGCCGAAGAAGACATCCACGCGACTGAGCGGGTCCACGGCCGCACTGCCGATGTTCTTGGCCCACACGTTGGCGTCCGGATTGCCGTCCTGGCCTGTCGCATGAACGATCTGGATCTGGCTGGAGATGCGATCTTCGACCACGCTGGACGCGGACGTCAGCGCGCCGCTCGTCCGGCCGACGGACGGCAGCACGGCGTTGACCACGGCGACGATCGCGACGATCGAGGCGATGGTGAGCATGATGGTCGTGATTGCCTTATCGATGACGCCACTCCTTGCGTCCGGTACGCGGCGGGTTGCACCTCGTTATGCCCGGTCAGGCTCGGCGCTGCAGGCGCGAAGAGCCGTTGTCCTCGTCGTCGCTGACCAGTGCGTCGAGCTGGCGCAGGATGGCCACTGTTTCGTTGTTCGATGGCGTGCGCTCGGGTTCGCGAAGGTCAAGTTCGGTGACCCGCGCGAGGGCGATGCGCGCCTCCGGCGTAAGGTGACCGGCGGCTTCGCAGAGGTCGAGCAGGATCTCCAGTCGGAGCGAGCCGATCCGCTCCATCGCCTCCTCCGCCCAGGCCGCGAGGCCTGCGATCGTCAGAAGGCTCCAATGGGGTTGCTCTGCGACGGTTGCGAGAGCAGCCAGAACGGGCGGCGCGGGTGGGCGACCGACCGGCGGCCGCAGGGGGATCGGCTCGCGCGATGACGGGTCGATGTCATGCTGCGCCAGCGGCGGCTCGGGCCGCCTGTCCGGTTCCCGAGGGGGCCCGGGGGCCGGCGCCGGCGGATCGACGCCCGGCAGTGGCTGCGATGGGATGATGTTCAGCGTGGGAGCAGCGCGGCTACCGCCCTCGCTGTCGAACGGATTGTCTCGCACGAGGATGGCGCTGCGGATCTCGGTGAGGATCTGCTTGACCTCGCCCCGAACGATCTTGCCCTCGTCTTCGAGCACGGCGACGCGTGACTCGAGCTGCGCGACTTTGGTAGCGAGCTGTTGCGGCTCCACGATGCTCCCTGCTGCTCTATCCGTTCAGGTATCGGCTTAGCGGCGGCGTCTCCGCGTCCGCGTTTCTCCTATCAGTTCAGGTCGAGGATCGTCTCGGCGATGGACGCGGGCGCCGTGCGCTGGACCACCATGGTCGAGCCGGAAGGCGGCTTGAACTCGAGCGTGAACTTCTTGTTCGCCACGACATTGGCGGCGCCCGGGAGCGTAATCGACAGCTCGAACAGTTCTCCCGGCTCCAGTAGTTTGTCGCTGTTGCCGCCGAGGACCGTGGTGACGTAGGTAAGGTTGTTGCTCGCCGTGCCGTCGTCGGAGTAACTGATGATCGTCCTGTTGGTTGGCGAGGCCGGATCCAGGTTCACGGAATCCCCGCCGGCCGCGAGCGTAACGTCCATCGTGATCGTAGTGATCTCCGTCTGATTTGACGTCGCCAGCACGCCTCCTGTGATCGCCATGGCCCCGCGGGTCTTCGCGAGCCCGGCGAAGATCGTCTCTTTCCCGCGCTCCGAGGCGAAGAGGCCGGTGCTGAGCACGACGAACGCGAACACCGACGACACCACCACGAACGCGATCAACACGATCGCTGTCTCGAGCCCCGTAATCCCCCGCTCTCCACGCACATCCCGCGCGAAGCGAAGCGTCCGCTTCATGGCACTCCTCCTGAGTGGGATTCGCATCGACCCGATCCGTGGGTCGGTGCTGGAGCAACGTACCGTCGCACAAGTGCAGAGCGGCCACTTCTCCGTTGAAGGATCGTGATTTACGAGGAGCGGTCGTATGTGGGTAGTCCCGACTTATGCGGGTGCACACACCTAGTCGGAACGCGGAAGAGCCGCGCGACACCCGCGCGCCCGCCCGTCGGGCGCCGGCCAGACTGCGTGGGGCGGGCAACAGAGAAGCCGCCCGACTCGGGCGGCTTCTCTGGTAGGGCTGCGGCGCTCGGCTCCCTAGTTCAGGTTGATGATCGTCGCGGCGATCGACGCCGGGGTCGTCCGCTGGATGACCATGTACGAGCCCGATGGCGGCTGAATCTCAAGCGTGAACGTCCTGTTCTCACCGATGGTGATGACGGGTGACTGGGCCGCCAGATCAATCGTGACTTCGAAGAGCTCGCCGGCCTCCAGCAATTGGTCGCTGTTGCCGGAGATCGCACTCGATGCGTAGACCACGTCGTTATTCACAACGCCGCTGTCGCTATAGCGGATGACCGTCCGGTTCGTTGTCGCGGACGGGTCGAGGTTGACGCTGTCACCGCCGGCAGCCAGGGTCACGTCCAGCGTAAGATCGGTCAGCGTCGTCGCGTCCGACGTGGCCAGCACACCGCCGGTCAACTCCATGGTACCCCGTGTCTTCGCAAGACCGGCGTACACCGTCTCCTTGGCTCGTTCGGAGCTGAACAGACCAGTGCTCAACACAACGAACGCGAACACGGCTGCGACCACCACGAACGCGATGAGGACGATAGCCGTCTCCAGGCCCGTGATGCCGTGTTCGTTGCGCGCCTTGCGCAGGAACTCCTTGATTCGCTTCATGCCACTCCTCCTCTTTTCGAACATTTGACGCATCACGTGCGCCGCTTGACCTGGGCCTCGGCAATCCTTGCTCGTCGGGTTCGCGTCCTATCTCGGTACGTTGAAGGTTCGGGCTTCGCGGTAGGCCCGCATACGGTGACCACACCCGAATTCTCCGGGTGCAGGCATTGAGCCCATAGACGTTCGAATCTGTCCGGCATAGGGCAGTCCCGAGTCCAAGAGACACGAGAGGCCGCCCCTACGCCACACGACCCGCTCTGGTTCCAGAGCGGGTCGCCATCGGGTGGTTCGGCAGGAGTGTCAGTTGAGGTCCGTCAGTTGAGGTTAATGATCGTCTGGGCGACGGAAGCCGGCGTGGTGCGCTGAATCACCATGTATGAACCGGAAGGGGGCTTGAGCTCTAAGGTGAACGTTCGGTTCGCGCCGAGGGTCATGCCGGGATTCTGCGTCATATCGATAGTCAGCTCGATCAGTTCTCCCTGCTCCAGAAGCTGGTCGGCGTTCCCGGCGATCGCGGCGGTTGTATAGACGACGTCGTTCAGCGTGAATGCGTTGTCGATGTAGGTGATGACCGTGCGGTTGGTGCTGGCGGTTGGATCGAGGTTGACCGAGTCGCCGCCGGCGGCGAGCGTGACGTCGAGGGTCAGCTGGGTCAGGCTCGTGCCGTTGGAGGTTGCGATGACGCCTCCCGTCAGTTCCATCGTGCCCCGCGTCTTGGCGAGGCCGGCGTAGACTGTCTCCTTCGCGCGTTCGGAGCTGAACAGGCCCGTGCTCAGCACCACGAAGGCGAAGACGGCCGCCACCACTACGAACGCGATGAGGACGATCGCGGTTTCGAGGCCGGTGATGCCTCGCTCTTCCCTCAGGCGCCGGACGAACTGCTGAATCCGCTTCATGTGACCACCACTTTCCCGCGAGATGCGGCTCGCCTCGCCGCTTTACTGACTTGAGTTGATCGGCATCCGTGTCGCATCGGCCTGGCATCCCTGTACGCAGAAAGGTTCGTTCCCCTAGGTGAACACGAGCACGGTGATCCCACCCGACTTGAGGGGGTGCAGACACCCGCGCTGAAGCTATTCGATACGGAAGATTCCGGCCCCGCGGCGGCGGTTCCTAATGATTCGCGGTGCGACCGCCTAAGGATGGAGTCGCCTGGGTTCGCCCGGCGGTCGGTGGCGGCACGTCGGGTCAGCGGTGTACCCGGCGTACGAATGCGTGATCTCCCGAATGTGCGCGAAGCTACGGTCGTCGATACATGCAGAGACTGATATGCAGCGAACAGAGAACCGCATTCGCGTACTTGTTGTGGAGGCCGACAACCTCCTGCGGGACATGCTCGGCACCGTCCTGGGCGCCGAGCCCCGGCTGGAACTCGTCGGCGTGACGGGCGATCCGTCCGAAGCGATTGCACTCGCGTCCTCCGCGCGATCCGACGTCGCCCTCGTCGGCCTGGATAGCAGCAACGAGCACGACGCGCTGGGGGTGGCGCAGGGGATCTCTGCGTCCGGCAGCGGTTCGAAGATCGTCTTCCTTGGCGAGCGACCGGACCGGCGTACCCTGGCGGCATTGCCGGCATTCCGCGCCGCTGGCTGGTCGTATCTCCTGCGCCAGTCGGTTACGGATGTGGCCACGCTGGTACGCGCCATCGACGGTGCGGCGATGGGGCTCGTTGTGCTGGACCCCACTGTCGTGGAGCATCTCGGCCGTCGCGAGACGCGCCTGTCGGCCCTCACCAGGCGGCAGCTCGAGGTGTTGTCGCTGATGGCCAAGGGCAACAACAATGCCGCCATCGCCAAGGCCCTCGTGCTGGAAGAGAAGTCCGTCGAGAACCACATCAACGCCATCTTCGGCCAGCTGAACCTGGGCCGAGACAACGCGGCTCACCCGCGGGTGAAGGCGGTCCTCCTGTACCTGCAGGAGACACTGGGGTCGACCCGCGACGATGGCGATCCGACTCGCGACGGCCGTAAAGCCGCCTGACCGCACGCCGGTCCGCAGGTCGGCTCAGCGCTCGTTACTGCTCACGGATCTGACCAGCAATTCGGCACATTCACGCGGACACGAGGTGGTGACGCCGATCGAGGCGAGGATCAGGCAGCGTCCGCCGAGACATGCCCGCTGTCCGGCGCCGCTTCTTCGAGCGCGGCACTGGCGCCGGCTTCGCCGGCGGAGGCGTATGCCAGTTCCGCGGAGACGCCGACGCTCCCGCTGCGCTCTGCGACTTCCAGGTAGCCGCCATGGGCCTCCAGCGCCGGCGCCCACGCGGTGATGTGCGTCGCATCGAACGGAGCATCGCCGATTTCGGAGAGGATCGTCAGCATCACCTGCGTTCCGGAGCGACGAATCGATACGTCGCACTGCCGGCTTTCGGCGGCCTGGAGGGCGCGCAGCGTCTCGCGCACGACGCTTTCGATGGCGCTGGTCTCCGCCGTCTGTGTGGCGTTCAGGCCCGCGTCGATGTCCGCAGCCAGGTCGAGCGCAACGATCATCGATCCGAAAAACTCCGTCTGAAGGGCCTCGATGGCCGCGGCCAGGCCCGTGCGCGGCTCCAGCGTGACGCCGCTTGCGACCGCTGGCAACGCGCGAGGCTCCTCCGCCCCGTCGCCCGGGTCTGCGTCGGCTGCCTCGTCGTCCTGTGAGGTGGCGGTGTCCGCCAGGAGTGGGTCGTGATCCAACGCGGCGTCTTCCGGCACATCGGGCTCTTGTTCGCCCGCCGGCCAGTCCTCGTCGGGCAGTACGGCGAGACCCGGCGCGACTCCCGGCGCGGGGACATCGAGCGTGAACGCTACGACTCCATCGGCGTGTGTGACGACCAGCGCACCGCGGTAGGCCTCGACAGCGAGCTTGCTGGGCGCGAGCGCCTCGCTAGCGATTAACTCGCCGGGTTCACGTGCGTCGTGACAGGTTACCGAGATGGTCAGCGTCCCGTCGACCCTGCGCAGCGATACGCGACACGCTTCGACGCCGGCCGATGCCAGGCGACGTATCGATTCGAGGGCGAAGCGGTAGAACACGATGCGGATGGCAGGGGATACGGAGGCGCGGCCTGCGCCGCTGCCCACCGCATCTGCCGTCGCGTCGACGTCGAGCGTGAGCTTGATGCTGGATTCGATCGACTTGCGCATCGCGCGCAGGGCCCCCGGCAGGCCCAATCGAGTGAGTCCCGGGTAGACCTCCTGGCCGATATCACGGAGTTCCCGGACGCGGACGTCCTCGATCTCGGCCATCGCGTGCTGGTGCATCGTCGAGGCGGCCTCTGTGTCGGTTTCCGTGAGCTTGAATGCGGCATCGGCCTCCGTGGCAGCAACGAGCAGTCTCGCCTGTACGCTCTCGCGCAACCGCTGCGCGATACCCGCATTGCGCTGCTCGTACGACTGGATGAGCTTCAACGCATCGACGTCGGGCGGCGGGGGTGGCGGTGGCGCATCGACGAGCGCATCGGGCGGCGCGTCACTGGCCGCAGCGCCATCCTCGTCGGCGGCCTCGGCTGCCAGGGGCGCTAGATCTGCGTCATCGGCGCGGGCGTCCTCCGCGATTGAGAGCGATTCAATGGCGTCGTCCGGCTCGCCGAATTCCGCCGGGCGGATGCCGCCGGACTCCGCTTCGGTGCGCATCGCGTCAGGGAGCCGGGTGGCCAGAGCCAACGAGGGGAGAGCGGCGGGTTCGTTGATGTCCGGTGGCGGTGCCGTTGTGGCGGCGCGAGTCGCAGTTCCGCCGGGCAGCAGCAGCTTGAAGAGCGTTGCGGCCAGCACGATGGCCAGGACGGCGCCGGCGATGGTAATCCACGCCTGTTTTCCGGTGGCGGCGTTCCGTTCGATCTGGATGAGTGACGCGGGCAGGCACGATGCGACGTTCAGACCGCGATCGATCTGCGTGTCCTTGCCGATGGGCGCGAGCCCGCAGATCGAGTCGACACCGGCGATGTCGGCGCGTACGCCGCCGTTGTCCAGCGGGCGGCCATGCCAGGGCTGCCGAAGCAGTTCGTCGGGGACGCCGGCCGCATAGAGCCCCTCGCTATTGATGATGACGTTGCGGCTGCCATCCACCGCTGCGGCGAGCGTGGCATGCCACAGGGTGGCGGGGTCGGTCCTGCCGAGAAGAATGCCCCAGATGGTGCCGTCGGGGTCGCGGAGCGGGGCGGAGTACTCGACGTAGCCGTGACGGCCCGCCGCGGGGAGGATCACGTCGGTGTTGGCCGGCGCCAAGTTTGCGCGCGACTCGACGAATGCCGTGCTGGGCCGCACATTCGAGATCGTTGAGTCGGTGGTGGCGAAGATGAGCCCCGCGCGGTCGGCCAGGGTGAGGGAGGTAAACTTGTTGATATTGATGTACAGCAGGCGCTGCATCGCTTGCGCGCGTTCGGTCGCTGAAGACGATTTAGCGTTAAGAATAGGGTCGTCAGCGTATCTAAGAATCTGGATATAGCCATCGAACGCATCGCCTGTGGCGAGCCGCGAGCTGTGCTGCGCGAAGGACATCGCCTCGTTGGATGCACGCGTGTCAGCGGCGTCGCCGGAGAACTGTTGCGCGCCGTAATAAGTCAGTCCCGCCACGAAGGCTACCGCGGCGGCGACTATGATGACGGCAAGCACCAGGGGCGGCGGTGACTGCAGGCGCAGCGGGGGAGCCCGTAGGGGTAAGCCCGGGGCGAGGGACCGGAGGCGGGCGGCAGCACGGAGCATTGCGGAGCGCGAACCTAATTCGCCTCCGTCTGCTGCCGGCTCCGCGGTGGCCGTCCTAGCTCCCATAACGCCGATACCATGATCGGTGCCAGCACCCAAGATAGGTGTAGGGGAAGCCCCTTATTTTCGGCCTGGGAGCGGCCGCCTGGAAGCGGCAAGCGTACTAACCGCAGGGGACGCATCAGCTTCCGGGCTCGCTGAACTCGCGGATCGCCCGGACGGCAGCGGCGTTCAAGGCGACGTCGTCCAGCGGCGGATGGATCAGGCCTGCGCGGACATCCCGGAAGCAGCGCTCCAGCGGGGCGGCCTCGGCGAGCCCGGCGCCGCCGGCGACGCGCAGCGCCAGGTCGGTGACGCGCACCGCGTTGTTCGTCGCGAAGTACTTGGCGAGGGGCACATGGGACGCAACGGTCGCACGGTCCATGCGCCCTTCCACCCAATCGCGCGCCGTATCAAAGATCAGGCGCCGCGACGCGAACAGCAGCGCCTCGATCTCGCCGAGCTTCGCTCGCACGGCCGGCAGATCGCCGATCGGCTTGCCAAGGTTCGTTGGCACGCGTGTCGCGGCGAAGTGCGTCACCCAGTCGCGCGCGGCGGCGGCGATGCCCATATACGTCGCGGCGAAGGGCAGGCCGTGCCAGGGCGCCACGTCGGGCGATGGCACGAATGTCTCCCCCGTCGGGCTGATCCGGATAACGTCAGCATCTCCGACGAAGACGTCCTCGAACACGATGTCGTGGCTCGCTGACTCGCGCATCGCAAGCGCGTGCCAGGTCGGATCGACGCGCACGCCGGGCGACGCCGCCGCGATGAGGAACTGCCCGAGGTGCTGGGGCATGCCTGGAGCGTGCACCGTGGCGCTGACGGCGAAGTGCGTGAGCAATGTGCTCGCCGTCGACCACGCCTTCCGGCCGTTGACTCGCCAACCGCCCTCGACGCGCGCCGCCGTCGTCGCGGGGAGGCCGCCGCGCGCCGGGCTCCCCATTTCGGCCTCTGCCTGGCAGTTGTTGATCAGCCAGCCCTGCTCGACGCCCTTCAGGAGAAACTCAGCGAGCCGCTCCGGCGCCCACAGCCCCGACACGAGCGAGCCGCCCAGGTATTGCAAGTGCATGTTCGCCGCCAGGCCGGCCGAGCCCAGCGCGCGCGAGACTTTCTCCTGCGCGATGCAGACGTCGAGGACGCTGCCGCCCAAGCCACCGAGCGGTTCGGGCACGACGATCGTCAGATATCGGGTCACCCGCAGGTCCTCGACGCAGGCTGCCAACAACGCCTCGCCCGCGAGCTTGCCTGCGACCACGCGCCCTGCGATCAGCCGCGCCGCTTCGTCGGCGACCGAAACGACGCGCGGGTCAGCCAGGAAGTCGTAAGCGTCCATGCCGGACAGGATAGCGCCCGTCAGCGGCGGTTGAACACGGGCTGGCGCTTCTCGATGAACGCCTGCACAGCTTCCCGGTGGTCGGGCTCGGTCTGGCGCTCGCGGATGGAGTAGCACTCCAGCGTGACGACGCGGCGCAGATCCTGCTCGACGGCGTTCTGGTGGATCATCCGCTTGGCCGCCCAGATGGCCTCCCGCGGGTTCGCTGCTATCTCTTCGGCCAGCTTCATCGCTTCTGCCATCAGCTGGTCAGGCTCCACGAGGCGGTCGACGATGTGCCGCTGCAGCGCTTCGTCGGCATCGATGATCCGGCCGGTGAGCGTCATGAAAAGCGCGTTGGCGATGCCGGCGACGGCGGGCAGGTAACGGGTGCTCCCGCACTCCGGCGTCAGGCCCACCTTCACGAAGCGCGCCGAGAACCGTGCAGCCGTCGAAGCGATGCGGATGTCGCACGCCAGCGTCATCGTCAGCCCGACACCGACGCTGACTCCGTTGACGGCGCAGATCGTCGGCTTGGCGCGCTGAAGCGCAATGGGCACCTCCGGGCTGCCGCCCTCGACGAGCATCTTGGACCGTGGCGCAGCGCTTGCGCCCTGCTTGATGCGGCCGTCCCAGCCGCCGATATCCGCTCCCGCGCAGAAGCCGCGGCCCGCGCCGGTGATCACGATGCAGCCGATGTCCGCGTCCAGCGATGCCGCACTGATCGCGTCGATGAACTCGAGCTCCATGGTTGGAGTCCAGGCGTTGAGCCGCTCCGGGCGGTTGAGGGTGATCAGAGTCACCGGGCCTTTGTTCTCGTAGAGGATGTGTTCGTAGTTTGGCATGAGGTGCTCCTTGGTCGACGTACGCGTTGAGCGGGCGGATCTCTGTGCCCGCCTGTCCGATGCAGTATGAGCGCCGTGTCTGCGAGGCGAAACAGTTCCTGTTCCAGCCGCTCTACCGCCGTATACTTCCCGCATGCCCGCGACCAGCAAATCCGACCAGCGACTCATCCTCATTGACGGCCACAGCCTCATCTACCGCTCCTTCTTCGCGTTCCAGGGGAGCCGCAATCAGGGTGCGGTCGAGTTCACCATCCGCAAGACGGGCGAGGTGGTGACCGCGGTGTATGGCTTCACGAGCACGTTCCTCAGCATTCTCGATCAGCTCAAGCCGACGCGTGCGGCGATCTGCCTCGATGCGCCCGGCGCGACCTTCCGTCACGAGAAGGATGCTTCGTACAAGGCGACGCGCTCGGCGATGCCGGACGACCTGCGCCGCCAGATCGTACGCATCCGCGACGTGCTCGACGCGTTCAATATGCCGACGTTCGAGGCGCCCGGCTTCGAGGCGGATGACCTCATTGGCACGCTGGCGCGGCAGGCGAAGGCGCACGGCGTCCCTGTCACGATCGTCACGCTCGACACCGATCTTCTGCAACTGGTCGAGCCAGGCGTGGATGTGTTTCTCTATCGCCCGTACATGAAGGGCGCGCCGGCGACCAACTATGACGTCGATGCTGTCATTGAGCGCTATCAGCTGCGGCCCGACCAGATCGCCGACTTCAAGGGGTTGAAGGGCGACACATCCGACAACATCGCCGGCGTTCCGGGTATCGGGGACAAGACGGCGACGAAGCTGTTGCAGGAGTTCGGCTCGGTCGAGGCCATTTACGACCGCCTCGATGACGTGCTGCCGGAGAAGCTGCGGGAGAACCTGCGCGCACACGAGCGCGAGGCGCGCGAGAGCAAGGGCCTTGCGACGATCGAACGCGACGTGCCGGCCACCCTCGACCTGGAAGCCTGCCGGCTGCGCAACTTCGACCGCGAACGCATCGAGGCGCTGATGCTGGAGCTGGAGTTCCGGACGCTGATCGGGCGGCTGCCCGCGTCGCTCGGGGCGGGTGCGCCTCCGTCCGCGGCCGTGACGGCCGCACCGCAAGCGGTGTCGAACTACCGCACGATCACGACGAAGAAGGATCTCGCAGCGATCGCCAAAGAGGCGAAGGCCGCCGGCCGCATCGGTCTGCACATGGAGAACAGCGACCCCGACGCCATGCGCGGTATCCCGATTGGCGTCGCCGTGGCCACTGCCGCGGGCGAGGCCGCGTATATCCCCGTCGGGCACAACCCGGGTCTCGGCGACACGCAGCAGCTCGCGCTCGACGTGGTGCTCGATGCGCTGCGCCCGCTCCTCGAGAGCGCCACCGTGCAGAAGGTCACGCACAACGGCCATTTCGACTTCCTCGTGCTGGCGAACCACGGCATCACGATGCGCGGCATGCGCTTCGACACGCTGATCGCGTCGTACCTGCTGGGTGAGTCGAATATCACGATCCAGAATCTGGCGCTCGAGCGCCTTGATATGAGCGTGCCAGCGCGTCTCGACCTCATCGGCAAGGCCGGCAAGAACCAGCTGACGATGTCTGCGGTGGCCATCGACAGCGCGCGAGACTACTGCTGCGCACAGGCGGACGCGCAACTCCGTGCGGCAGACGTACTCGCGGGGGAGCTGAAGTCGCGTAATCTCTGGCCGCTGTTCGATGACGTCGAGATGCCGCTGATGCCGGTGCTCGCGCGCATGGAGCTGACCGGGGTCGCCGTCGATGGGGCGCCGCTGGCGGCGATGTCGAAGGAGATGCAGACGGAACTGAAGGAGATCGAGCGCGAGATCTACGCCGTGGTCGGGCACGAGTTCAACATCGGCTCGCCGCAGCAGCTGTCGCAGATCCTGTTCGAGGAACTGGGCCTGCCCAAGACGCGTCGCACGAAGCTCGGCTATACCACGGACGCTCTGGCGATGGATGGCCTGCGTGGCCAACACCCCGTCGTCGACCTGATCATGCGCTACCGGGGTGTCTCCAAACTCAAGTCAACGTACGTGGACGCTCTGCCGGCGCTGATCCACCCGAGGACGAAGCGCATCCACACGACGTTCAACCAGGCCACGGCCGCGACCGGCCGTCTCTCCTCGATCGAGCCGAATCTCCAGAACATCCCGGTGCGCACGGGCTACGGCAACCGCATCCGCACCGCGTTCATCGCACGGGACATCGGCAAGGAGCCGATGCTGCTCGCCGCCGACTATTCGCAGGTCGAGTTGCGCATCATGGCGCACCTCAGTCAGGACCCCGCGCTCATCGAGGCGTTCCGGAACGACGAGGACGTGCACGCAGCGACGGCGGCGAACGTCTTCGGCGTGCCGTTCGACGAGGTGACCTCGGAGCAACGCCGCCGCGCCAAGGTGTTCAACTTCGGCGTACTCTATGGCCTCAGTGAGTTCGGCCTCTCGACAAAGGAGCGTATCCCGCGCGAAGAGGCGGCGACATTCATCCGGCGCTACTTCGAGACGTACACCAAGATCGCCGCCTGGCGCGACGGCGCGATCGAGAGTTGCCGTACGCTGGGTTACGCTGAGACGCTGATGGGCCGCCGTCGCTACATCCCGGAGATCAAGTCGCCGAACTACCAGATCCGTTCGTCCGGAGAGCGCATGGCGATCAACATGCCGGTGCAGGGGACGGCCAGCGACATCATCAAGGTCGCGATGAACCGCATCGACGACGAGATCAGCGAGCGCAACCTCACCTCGCGCATGATCTTGCAGGTGCACGACGAGCTGATCTTCGAAGGCCCACGTGCAGAACTCGACGCGATCCGCGGCATGTGTCTTCGTGTGATGCCGAAATCGCTCGACCTGGTAGTGCCACTCAACGTCGATATCAAGACCGGCAAGAACTGGGGCGAGCTGGAAGTCGCGCTCGGCCCGCTGCTATCAGAGGAGGACGCGGAGCTGGCGTTCGCGGAGGTAAGCGGATGAGCACGTATGGCCACGGCCGAACGTTTCCGCGCGTGGACATCACGCCGACGTGGGCGCACTTCAACGATGGACTGCTCCGCCTCGTCGACTATGTGCCGGAGGACAAGATCAACTGGTCTCCGAAACCGGAGCTGTGGAACTTCCGCGGCATCCTGCTGCACATCGCCGCCACGCGCGACGGGTGGCTCGGTCACGACGTGGGGGATGGCGTCGAGGCGGCGGATGTCTGGCGGACGGTGCGGACGAAGAGCGAAGTGCAGGCGGCGTACGCGCGCACCTGGGAGCGGCTGGAGCGCTTTCTGGGCGATCAGGCCAGACTGGACGCGACCTATACCGACGACGGCAGGCAACTCACCGGGCACTGGATCGCGTTTCACCTGCTGGAGCACGATATCCACCACCGGGCGGACATCTTCCACTACCTGGCGCTGCTCGGCATCGAGACGCCGGACGTCGGCACGCCATAGAGACATCGGGGGGCGCCATGGACGACCGCTCGTTCCCTCGCATCGACATCACGCCGACGTGGGCGCGACTGAACGATGGGTTGGTCCGGCTCGTCGACTGCATCCCAGATGACAAGCTGAACTGGTCGCCGAAGCCGGAGTTGTGGAATGCCCGCGGCATTCTGCTGCACATGATCATGTCTCGGGATACTTGGCTCGATCGCGACATCAAGGATGGTGTTGCTACGCCGGACGTCTTGCGGACCGTGCGCACCAAGCCCGAGATCCAGCTAGCTCTTGAGCGCACCTGGCAGCGCCTGGAGGCTTTTCTGCGCGATCACGTGAAGGTCGACGCGACGTACGTCACGCCGTGGGAGCCGGCGAACGGCCACTGGCTCGCCTTCCACGCGCTCGAGCACGATATCCACCACCGGGCGGACATCTTCCACTACCTGGCGCTGCTCGGCGTCGAGACGCCGGACGTCGGCACGCCCTAGCCATGCCCGAACTCCCCGAAGTCGAAACCGTCCGTCGCGATCTCGAAGCCCGCATCATCGGGCGTTGCATCACGTCGTGCCAGATTTCGCCCGATGCGCCGCGACTCGTGCAGCTCGTCACGCCCGCCGAGTTTTGCGGCCAGCTCACGGGGCGCACGGTAGCGGGCCTCCGTCGCCGCGGCAAGTACCTGATCATTGACCTGGACGACGGTCGGGCGTGGGTGCTGCATCGCCGCATGTCGGGCAATGTCCTCTATCGCCTCCCGTCCGATCCGCCGGACGACTACACGCGCGCCGTCTTCACGCTGGACGGCGGGCACGAGTTGCGATGGACCGATCTGCGCAAGTTCGGCACGATGTGGCTCGTCGAGGACGCGACGTCGGTGATGGAGTCGCTGGGTCCGGAGCCGCTCGATGCCGCGTTCACGCCTGAGGTGCTGCGCGAGCGTGCCGGCCGGCGCGCCGCGCCGATCAAGTCCGTCCTGCTGGACCAGAGCGTGCTCGCGGGGATGGGCAACCTCTACACCGACGAGGCGCTCCACTATGCGAAGATTCACCCGCTCCGCCCGGCAAGCAAGCTGCGGCAGGGCGACTGGGAGCGTCTCCATACCGGCGTGATCGACGCGCTGAGGATGGGGATCGCCGCCCGCGGCAGCAGTCTCGGGACGACCCTGCGTGACCACATCAACGTGGACGGGTCCCCCGGCCAGAACCAGGAGACGGTGCGCGCCTACGGCCGGGAAGGCAAGCCCTGCTACGACTGCGGCGCCGCCATGCGCCGTATCAAGGTCGGCGGCCGTAGCAGCGTGTTCTGCCCGACGTGCCAGCCGGCCCCGCGTGGCGCGGCGGGAGGCGCCCGCGCGCGTACAACGACGCGAAGGTCGCGGCTCCACGGGCCGACGGCGCCGTGATGGCGATGCCGGTGCACTTGCCGCTCCGGCGATTCGTGATTCGCATCACCGCTGAGCTGCGGTCCCCGTTCTGCCTTGACTTCGCTGCGGACAGGCGCGACGCTGGCACCGCTATGCCCGAACGCACTTCCCTGGAAGCGACCTGTCGCGAGTGCCACCGTCCGCTCTCGTTCCACGCGGGCGAGACGCAACCGGCTCGATGCTCGGAGTGCTTCGACGGCTTCATGCAGGCGCGGGACATCGAGTTTCTCAGCAGCTACGCGGAGCTCGGTGTGACGAGCCGGCGGATCATCGCCGAGACGTGCCTGCGAGCACTGGTGACCGAATCGCCGCCGGCGCGAAAAGTGCTGGCGATGAACATCATGGAGCAGTACGTACAAGCGGCGGGCGACCTCGTGGGGCTGGTGTACGCCCTGCGTCAGCGGGGCCGGCAGCCGATCATGCGGGCGCTCCTCGGGTTCAAGCTCGACCGGGCCTCCGCGGTCGCGTTCTTCCAGGAGCTGGCGATCACGTCTCAGGCCGACTTCCTGGAGTCGCTCGGGCTGCCGATGCCCGATCAGGTTAGGCACCGGTTCAAGTCGCTCTCCAAGGGAGACGCGCGCGACCTGGCGTGCGCGATGACGCAGATGCTGGGTGACCTGACGCGCACCGGCGAGATGGGCGAAGGCGTCGCGCTGGCGCTCGCTCAGGCCTCGGGTGAGGCGCGAGGCGGTGCCGCAATCACGAGGCAATCCACCTGGCTCGACAGCATCGGTCTCAAGCCGAACCAGGTGGCCGCCATCGGCATCGATGAGCAGCGCCGCACGATCAACATCACGACCATTTCGGTCGATGAGAAGCGCCTGCAAAGTATCGTCTCGGTGATCGGCGCCATGGCGAACATCTCGAGCACGCTGGTCTACGCCACGCTGACGGCGCATCAGGAGGGCGAGAGACAGCGGCGCTCGGCGCGTACCGTATGAAGGCCGCCGGAGCGATCACCGATGTTCCCGGCATTCGCGTCGGGCACTGGAGCGATCGGCGCGCGATCACCGGATGCACGGTCGTGCTGCCGGATCGTCCGGCGGTGGCTGGCGTCGATGTGCGCGGAGGCGCGCCCGGCACGCACGAAACGGACTTGCTGCGCCCCGGCAATCTCGTTCAGGAAGTCCACGCCGTCCTGCTCACAGGCGGAAGCGCCTTCGGACTCGAAGCGGCGTCGGGCGTCATGCGTTTTCTCTCAGAGCGCGGCCGCGGCTTCCCCTTCGGCCGCGGCGTCGTGCCCATTGTCCCGGCGGCCGTGCTCTTCGATCTCGGCATCGGCCGGCCCGACCGCTGGCCCGACATGACCGCCGGGTATCGTGCCGCCGCGGCAGCCCGGCGGAGCACGGCGGAGGGCAGCGTCGGCGCCGGGACGGGCGCGACGGTCGGCAAGGCGCTGGGGCCGGAGCGCGCCATGAAGGGCGGTATCGGCACGGCAAGCGAGTCGTCGTTGCATGGCCTGGTGGCGGGCGCGCTCGCAGCCGTCAACGCGGCGGGCGACGTCATCGATCCCGCGACGGGCGCGATCATCGCCGGCGCCCGCGACGACGCCGGGGGCTTCGCCGACGCCGT
>CAYQZE010000047.1:0-6757 GCA_964421985.1 uncultured Dehalococcoidia bacterium
CTGGTGCTGACCGGGGCCCGCCATCGCCAGCGAGAGCACCTCGCCGTGCGCGCCCGGCTCCATCAGGTACACGCTCGGGTACTTCATCGTCAATCGCGAACCCAGGTTACCGTCCACCCACTCCATCACCGCATCCGCGGAGGCGACCGCCCGCTTCGTCACCAGGTTGTAGACATTCGTCGACCAGTTCTGGATCGTCGTGTAGCGCACACGCGCGTTCTTCTTGACGACGATCTCCACGACGGCGCTGTGCAGCGAGTCGGTCGAGTACGTAGGCGCCGTGCAGCCCTCCACGTAGTGGACGTAGCTGCCCTCGTCGGCGATGATCAGCGTCCGCTCGAACTGGCCCATGTTCTCTTTGTTGATGCGGAAGTACGCCTGCAGCGGGATATCCACCTTCACGCCCGGCGGCACGTAGACGAAGCTGCCGCCCGACCACACGGCGCTGTTCAGCGCCGCGAACTTGTTGTCCGCCGGCGGCACGATCGTCCCGAAATACTTCCGGAACATCTCCGGGTAATCGCGCATCGCGCTGTCGGTGTCGGTGAAGATGACGCCGAGCTTCTCGAGGTCCGCCCGAATGCTGTGGTAGACCACCTCGGAGTCGTACTGGGCGCCGACGCCCGCGATCAGCGACTTCTTCTCCGCCTCCGGGATGCCCAGCTTGTCGAACGTGTCCTTGATGTACTCCGGCACATCAGACCAGTCCGCCTCCGGCCGATCGGATGCGCGCGCGTAGTAGTAGATGTCGTTGAAGTCCAGCTTGTAGTTCTGGATGCTGCCGCCCCAGAAACCCGTCGGCATCGGCTTCTCCAGGAAGTGGTGATACGACTTCACGCGGAAGTCCGTCATCCACTGCGGCTCCTTTTTCACGCGGGAGATCTCGCGCACGACATCCTCGCTCAGCCCCTTCTCGGTGCGGTACGAGTAGACGGCGTTGTCGTTGTCGTTGAATCCGAACTTGTAGCCGTCCGTCTTCGCCAGCTCGGGAGTAACTTTCGCAACCATGCCTATGCCTTCTCTCCGGCCGCAGCCAGTGCGGGCTCGTACTTCGCGCCATACTCCGCAATCACGGGGTCGTACCCCTGCTCTTCGAGCTGCAGCGCCAGGTCCGCGCCGCCCGACTGGATGATCCGCCCCTGGTACAGGATGTGGACGAATTGCGGCTTGATGTAGTTCAGCAGCCGCTGGTAGTGGGTGATCAGCACGATGCCCAGCTTGGGCGATGTCAGCGCGTTGATCCCTTCGGCCACCGTACGCAGCGCGTCGATATCGAGCCCGGAGTCCGTCTCGTCCATCACGGCCAGATCCGGATCGAGGATGCCCATCTGGAGGATCTCTGCCCGCTTCTTCTCCCCACCCGAGAAGCCTTCGTTGACGTAGCGGCGGGCGAACTGCTCGTCCATCTTCAGCAGCTTCATCGTCGCCAGCAGCTTCTCGCGAAACTCGCGCACCGGCACATCCTCGCCGCGCACCGCCTTCATCGCCTGCCGCAGGAAGTTCACCATCGTCACGCCCGGGATGCTCGTCGGATACTGGAACGCCAGGAACATCCCCCTCTGGGCGCGCTTGTCCGGCGAGAGACCGAGGATGTCCTCGCCCTTGAACAGCACCGATCCCTCCGTGACCGCGTAGCGGGGGTGCCCCATCAACGCATTCGCTAGCGTGCTCTTGCCGGAACCGTTCGGCCCCATGATCGCGTGCACTTCGCCGCGGTTCACGACAAGATCCACGCCGTTCAGGATCTGCTTCCCGTCCACGGCGACCTTCAGGCCGCTGATCTTCAACAGTACGTCCGCCATCCGTCCACTCTCCCGCTGCCCGCTGGCATGCGCTGCGTTGACGCGCCCGCCGGGCGCGATGCTACTTCGACTCGACCCCGTCCACGACCTCGCGGACCACGTACTCGCACATGTGGTACCCATCGATGATGCGGCTCACCTGCTCGACCGGTACGCCGATCAGTGACTCGACCACCTTGTGGTCGGCGTGGCACGGCGCATCGGATGCCTCGGCCGCCTTGCGATACGGGCAGGTCGTGTTCATCAGGTGAAACCCGTCGTCGTCTTTACGCCAGTGGTCGACAATGCCCTCGTCCTTGAGTGCCGTGCTCGTCTCCGCCACGCGCTGGCCGAGCGTCGTGCCCGTCACCTGCTGCCGGTGCGCCACGGCCACGTCCTCCGCCACGCCGTCAAACAGCCGGAGCAGCAGCGGCACCGAGTCCGGTTGCGCTGCCAGCCGCTTGACCATGCGGTCCACAAGGCGGGGGTAATGCGCGCTCATCTCCTCCGCGCGCTCCGTCAGCTTGTAGACGTATGAGGGGCGACCGATCTCGTGGCGCCTCATCGTTATGTCGATTAAACCTTCCGCCCGCATCACCTCCAGGTGACGGCGGATGTTCGCCTGATTCAGCCCGAGGTCGCGCGCGATATCGGCCACGGTAGCTTCGCCGCGGGTTGCCAGCACGTCTCGCATCAGGTCTCGGGTCGACTTCATCCCTTCGATCCTAGATCGAGGTGACCGCAGTATCAAGCGAAAAGCGACTTAAAATGCAGTTTTGTACAATAATACCTGAGGGAGTAGCGGCAGCTCGCTGTGCGCGAGAGAACACGCCCCTGCCACTAGGCACGCGAGGCATCAGGGCGTACCCTACGGTGCGTCCTTGAGCTTGTCGTCGATCAGCTTCGCCAACCCCGCTTCATCCACGTCGTCCGCCAGCGAGTCCGCGAATGCCATGCGGAGCAGGCCGCCGGCGTAGTCGCCGCGCGCGAACAGGTACAGCCGCATCGTCAGCTTCAGGCTCGAGTCGGCGCCCGTCGCGGCGGCCGCATCGCCCCCCAACCCGCCGAACAAGGCGCCGAACCCGCCTAGGTTGATCGTCATCTGCATGGCGACGTTCCCATCCCCGAGACCCTCGGTCTGGAACACCTTCACGTCCTCGAGCGTGAAGATGCCCTCCGTGCCCGTGCCGGCCGTCAGCGCATCCTCCAGCTCCTGCTCATCAAAGCCTCTGATCGAGTCAAACACATCGCCCAGGCTCTGCAGGTCGTCCGGCTTCATCACCAGCGCCATCAGCACGCCTACACGCAACAGGTCCGCTTGCTGTGACTCCGGGTCGCCGGACATGGCCAGCGCCGCTGCGATGTCGATGCCGCCGGTCTCCGAGATGCCGTCGGGTGCGCGCAGCGTGTACTGCCCGACCGGCGCGTAGCCGTCCGGCAGCGCGCTGTTCGGCGGCAGGTACTCGGTCAGCGCCGGGTCGCCCTCGCCAAGTTCACCCGCCGGCAGCCCCTGCTCGCCGTCCAGCGCCCCGTTGAAGATCGCCCCGAACAAGCTGCTGATCGCCGTCTCGCGCGTGAAGTCGGACGCCCCGATCGGCGTCGCGGTGTTACCGCCCAGGGCTGGCGTGCTCGCCGGTGTGGCCGTCTGCAACGCCGCCCGGACCGTCGGCGGAGCGTTCGATGGCGACGGGGCTGGCTTGTCGCCTCCACCACAGGCGATGGTCAGCACGGCCAACCCCGCCGCGACCACCATCAGCGAATGTTTCACGCGGGCACCTCGTGCGCGGATGGGCGCCTTCCGATGGCACCCTGCCATACTGTCGGCACTCCCGTAGGGGTTCGCGAGGCTGGCCGCATCACGGATCCGGGCGGATCGAGCCGGGCGGCTATGCCTGCAAGAGCTGATCCAGCCCGGAGATCAGCTCCTCCCGAGTCAAGATCGCCTCCACCTTGCCGAACACCTTGCCGGCGCCGTCGATGAAGAAGGTGTACGGCTCGGTCGGGAGTTTCCACTCGTCGGTCGCCGCGCGGTGCTGTTGCAGCTGGAAGTCCTGCCACACCTCGATGTGCACGAAGTCGATGCGGTCCTGGTACACGGGCACGACCGGCAGGAGCACCTCGAGCACAGGACCGCAGAAGCGGCTCGTGCAGAACGCTGGTGTGCTGAACATCACGACCAGCGGGCGCCCCTTGCCCAGGAGATCACCGATCACCTTGTCGTGGAGCGGGCACGCCGGTGAGCGCGAACACAGGCTCTCCGCATTGCTGTTGGTCGCGAACGTGTCGTTCTTGCTCGCCGGCGGCACCGTGCCGATGCCCGGTGTCTGGGACGTCTCCAGTACCGTGAATGGCGCCTGGATCGTCACAGCGGCCACACGTTCGGGCAGCGTCGCCGTCACTTCCACGCCCCATTTCCCCGCAGGGGTGAACCGCGCCTTCGCGACGTAGAACGCGATACTATCGTCCGCTTGCGCGCCCGGCGCGCTCCCGTCGTGCTCGTGCGCCCCGTCGACGCGAAGCTCGCGGTACTCGGCCTCGCCCTCACCTCTCAGCTGGCCGGACGACGGGTCTGCCGCGCCAAGCACGAAGAACTTCAGGTGCACAGCGGCACCCTTCACCAACTTCCCGCCCTTCTCGATGAGCCCGATGGCGAAGCGGCTGTCCTCCCCGGCTACGAACTCCGAGGTCAACACGTACGGCGTCACGCCTGCGGCATTGGCCGTCGCTGCGGGCGTCGCCCCACCCGCGGTTGGCGACGCTCCCGCGTCGGGGGAGGTCGCCGTCTTGCCGCCGCCAGACCCGCATCCGGCCGCGAGCAGTGCACCGCCCGCCGACGCCGCCAGCGACGATCGCAGGAAGCCGCGCCGGTCGAGCCGATCAGGCAATGTTCGAGCGGCGATGCGACGGGCGTCTTCCATGGCGATGATCTCCTTCAGCGTAGTACCGGTATCACCCTAAGCTACGCCGCCGCGTGGGCCAATCGATCCCTTCAGGCGTCGATCCTAGGCGCGAAGCCTGCCGACATAGGGCACGAAGCGTCCGGCCATCGCCGCATACGCCCGATACTCATCGCCATGTGACTGAGTGAGGTACGGCTCCTCTACAAAGCGGACCTGCGCCTGAATCGCCGCGATCAAGATGGCGAACCCCGCCGCCGACAGAAGGTTCGGGGCCATGAGTGCCGACCCTGCGAAGAAGATGAACATCGAGGAGAAAATTGGGTTCCGGACGAGCGAGAACACGCCGTGCGTGACGAGCCGCGTGCGCTCCTGCTCGTCGACGCCGATCCGCCATGAGTCGCCCATCGTCGCCTGCGCGACGAGCACAAGTACGATGCCGGTGACGCTGAGCGCTCATCCCGTCAACGCGACGCCGATCCCGTCCAGGAAGCTCGGGGGCGGCAACCAGCCCGCTGGATCCGCCATCGGCGCCGCCAACGCGGCTGCGAGAGCCAGCGTGAACCCGCGACCCGCCCACCATTCCAGCGAACCGCGTGTACCGGAAAAGCCCCGAAACCCCGCCGATCCCGTCCGGGTGTACTGCAGCGCGCTGCGCAGCCCGAACGCGAGGGCCCCGAACACCGCATAGCTCACCAGGGCAACCTCAGGCATGTCGCTCACCTTTTCGCCGGGTCGTCACCGCACGCTTCTGCACACGCCTCGGCCCGAAGTCCCTCGATGCTTTCCTTTATGAGCCAGGGCACCATCGCGAGCGCGGCGGCGACATCGGCCCACCACCAGCCCAACAGCGCGTTCGCACCGAGACCAACGAACAGCGTCGCCGACAGATAAGAACACACGAGCGTCTCGTGAGACTCGGCGATGAGTGCGTGCGAATGCAAGGCCTTGGCGTTCGCCTTCTTCGCCAGCCCCAGCGCCGGCATGAGCGCAAGCGACGCGACGGCCAACCCCAGTCCGATACCTGACTCGCCCGGTTCTTTCGATGCGAGAACCGCATACGCGGACTGCGCGGACACGTACGCGGCAAGCGCCAGGAAGGACGCGCCGATGAGACGCCTCGCGAATCGCTCCCGCCCCTCGACGCGCGGGTCGTCGTCGTCGGCGCGCAACCGCCAGAGAAGCACCCCCGCCGCGGCGACTTCGATAAAGCTGTCGAGCCCGAATCCGACCAGAGCAACGCTGCCCGCCCGAGCGCCCGCCGACACCGCCACCGCGCCTTCGATCGAGTTCCACCCGATCGTTAACCACAGAAACGACACCGCCAGCGTAAAGCGTCGAGCGCGCTGCGTGGCCGCAGGGGAGGCTGCTTCGGCGACGGCGGTCATCGCTGGAGCCCCGCGGATCCCTCGTGCGTCGCCGCCTCGCGTGCATGACGCATCGTATCCTCGAGCACGTGGCGCACGTGTGAATCGCTGAGCCGGTAGTACACCATGCGGCCGCGGCGCTCGGCCGTCACGAGCTTCGTCAGCCGCAGTTCGCGCATCTGGTGCGATACGGCTGATTCGCTAACACCCAGGATGGACGCCAGGTCGCAATTACAGAGCGTCGCCAGCGAGAGCGCATGCAGGATCAGCACACGCGTCGGGTCGGCCAACACCCGGAACAGGTCCGCCACTCCGGAGGCTGTCTCCCGCTCGACGAGGTTACAGAGGACCGACTCGACGACCTCGGCATCGACATACCGGATGTCACAAACGGCTGCGGGGGTGGAATCGATGCTCATCACGACCAGGTTAGTTGAATACTTGCTTAACTATCAATGGATCAGCGTTCAATGAGCGCCCGCAGATCCTGCTTCGACGCCAGGATGTCCACCCAGAGGTCCCCGACCTTCGCCAGCCGCTCCGGCTCCGTGTCGATGTCGAAGTCGGTCGGGTAGACGCGGGCCAGCTCCTCCCACGTCACCGGCGCCGAGACGGCTGCCTCCGGCAACGGCCGCAGCGAGTACTCCGCCGCCAGCGTCTTGCCGCGCGTGTTCTGGTTGTGGTCGAAGAAGATCATGCCCGCGCGTTTCAC
>CAYQZE010000048.1:0-2747 GCA_964421985.1 uncultured Dehalococcoidia bacterium
CCCGTGATCCACCCCGACTCGGGCCCGATCAGAAAGCGCACGACCTCGCCGATGTCCTCCGGCGTGCCCAGCCGGTGCAGCGGCATCTGACCGAGATAGTCCGCCGTGATCGCTGCGTTCGCCACGAGCGGCGCCGCCAGGTCCGTCGGCACGAGCCCGGGCCGCACGGCGTTCACGCGCACCCCGGCGCCACCTAACTCGTCGGCGGCGTTGCGCACCAGCATCTCCAGCCCCGCCTTCGACACGCAATACGCCGTCATCCACCGGTGCGTCAGCACCCCGGCGATCGACGAGATCGCCACCATCGCTCCGCCGCCCGCCGCCATCGCGCGCCCCGCATGCTTCAGCGTCAGCATCGTGCCTGTGAGATTCGTCGCCAGCACCGCGTCCCACTGCGCGAGGTCCGTATCGAGCAGCGGCCCGAACGACCCCGTGCCCGCCGCCGCGACGCAGCCATGCAGCGCGCCCGCGGCGTCGACTGCGGCAACGACCGCCGCCGCGACTTGCGCCTCGTCCGCAACATCGCCGACCACGGTGCGCACCTCTGCGCCCTCTCGCTCGCGCAGACGTGCAGCGCCCGCTTCGAGCTTCCGCTGCGTCCGCCCCATCAGCGTCACGACGGCGCCATCCGCCCGCAGCCGCGCCGCACAGGCCAGCCCGATGCCGGATCCGCCGCCGGTGATGAGGATGTGGCGCCCCGCCAGTGCGTTGGACATGCGTTACCTCTCGGAGTTTCAGGCGGGCGTGGGCACCAGACCGAGCTGGCGGTGCAGCCTGAGATCGTCTCGGACGGCTTCGTGTTCGATCACGAGGCCGTCACGTATCCGCCAGAAATGCACGGCGTAGTAGTCAAAGATCTTGCCCGTGGGTTCAACATGGCGGAGATCGCCGTCGTGCGGAATAGTCGGCCGGCCGAGATGTATGCCAGTGATGCGTACGTGTACAACGACCCAGTCATCTTCGGCGAACAACTTCTCGACGTGGCTCTTGTTGTGTGGAAACGTTGTGAAGATGCTACCCAGCACCGCGCGAAACCCCGCGCGGCCGACCTTCATTCCGAAATTTGTTGCGTCTTCCGCGATGCATGCCACGGCTGCGTCAACATCCTTAGCGCCGAGTGCGTCTTGAAGCCGCATCACGACGGCCTTGTTGCGCTCCATCAACTCCTGGTCGCTCACACCGAAGCCTTCACCCGCCGTGGCAGCCCCTCCGCGACGATCTCTGCCGCTTCGCGTACCATGTCCGCGAAGATATCCTTTGCCGCGCGCGACTCGTGCAGCATGCCCGAGATCTGGCCCGCCGGATTCATCAGCAGTTCCAGCTTGTTCGCCTGCCGCGCCCCCGACATGATCTCCCCCGACACGATGCCTTGCATCCCCATCGGCAGCGCGTCCAGCTTCTGCGACTCCCAGTACTCGATCAGCGGGTTGTTGATGTTGCGCATCGTTTTGCCGCTGTACAGCCGCGTCACACGCGTGTCCTCTTCCGTCGCCGCCAGGATGCGCTCCTTCAGCACGTCCGGCCACGTCGCTTCGCGCGACACCAGGAACGCCGTGCCGATCCACACGCCGTCGCATCCCATCGCCAGCGCGCCGGCGATGCCCCGCCCGTCGCCGATGCCGCCCGCCGCGCACACCGCCGTCGGCGCCACCGCATCGATCACCTGCGGCACCAGCGCCATCGTGCCGATGCGCCCGGTATGGCCGCCCGCTTCCGTCCCCTGCGCCACCACCACATCGGCGCCGCCGTCTGCGATCCGCCGTGCGTTCTTTACGTTCCCTACCAGCCCGATCACCTTGGCACCCTGCGCGTGAAACACCTCGACGTACGGCGCCGGATTGCCCAGCCCCGCCGCGAACACCGGCACCTTTAGCTCCAGGATCGCTTCCACCTGACGCTTCGAGAAATCGCCCGATCCCAGCCGGCTCATCCCCGCCGTCCAGTCCTGATCCTCGCTGCGCGCCGGCAGCCCGAACTCCCTTCCCGCGCTGTCCAGGAACGCCGTGTAGGCCGCCGGCAAATAATCCCGAGGTCGCTTCGGCCGGGCATCCGCGCCCGCATCCGTCCCCTTCCCTTCCGTCCTCTGTGCCTCTGTGCCTCTGTGGTTAGCATCCTCGACCGCTCGTGGCGTCGCCACGCCGGAGGGCAGCAGCACATCCACCCCGAACGGCTTCGACGTCAGGTCGCGGATCCGCCGCACCTGGCGCTCGATCTCGTCCGCCGGCATCGATGCCGCGCCCACGATGCCCAGGCCGCCGGCCTCAGAGACCGCCGCGACCAGCTCGGCCGTCGAGACGCCGCCCATCCCGGCCAGGATGATCGGGTACTCAATATCGAGGATGTCGCAGAGTCGCGTGTGAAGGACAGGACGCCCCATGGCTACCTCCAGAGTGAACGTCCGCCGGCCCATCGCGGCGTCGCCATAAGCGACCATCGCACCTGACGTAACGGTGTCGCCAATCTATCGCCGCACCTCGCCCGGAGCAAGAATCGCCTCGCCCGCACAGCCACGACAGGTAGGGGCAGGGCGAGCCCTGCCCGCGTGCTACGACAGGTAGAGGGCAGGGCGACCCCTGCCCGCGTGCGCACTTCGTTTCCTCCATCCCAACAGGAGCTACCCGCTCGGCCGATGCTAACACCGGAAGGCAGGAAGCCGGATGTCACGCGCAGCGGGGCGCGAAGCATCTCCTTACTGGCTTGGGCGGCTCACATCTGACACTCCACGATGGGGGTTGCCGTGCGTACCT
>CAYQZE010000049.1:0-18151 GCA_964421985.1 uncultured Dehalococcoidia bacterium
AACAGTCGCGTGAGTTGGCGACCGCGATCCCGAACGCCCGCCTTGTCCGTGTCACGTCACGCTCGTCGGGCTTGGACGAGCGCGCCTACGCCACGCTGCTCGCGTTCCTGCGCGAGCACACGCCGCCCGCCGAGGCCGCGCCCGCGCCGGTCACGAGCGCGCCCGCCGCCGCAGGCATGGCAGTGATCCTCTTCACCGACATCGTCGACTCAACAGCACTGACCGAGCGGCTGGGCGACACGGTGTTCCGCACGGCGTCGCGCGCGCTCGACGAAGCGATGCGCGCGGCGATGCGCGCGGCTGGCGGCGCGCCCGTCGACGGCAAGGTGCTGGGGGACGGCGTCATGGCCGTGTTCACGTCGGCGTCGCAAGCGATCGTCGCCGCCCGGCGCTGCATCGAGCTGAGCGCCGAAAGCGAGCTGCGGCTGCACGTCGGCCTCCACGCGGGCGACGTGATCCGGGAGAAGGACAACGTCTACGGCGGCGCCGTCAACATCGCCTCGCGCATCTGCGGACTGTCAGCGCCGGGGGAGGTGCTGGTGTCGGCGACAGTGCGCGAGCTGGCGCGCACGTCGGCCGGCGTCACCTTCGAGGACCGCGGCGAGCACGCGCTAAAGGGCGTCGCCGATCCGCAGCGGGTGTACGCCGTGCGGCGGGAGGTCGAAGAGTCGCCGCTCGCAGAGTCATCGGAGGAGACAGGAGACGAGGACAAAACGTGATCGAACCCGTCGGCGTCTTCGTGGTGACGACGCATGCGCCCGCCGAGATGCGGCGCCGCGCGATCGATGAGGCGATGGTACGGCAGGTACTGGCCACGCCCGAACAACGGCACGCCGTGCGCCCGGGTCGGGCCGTGCTGCATTCGCGGTTCGAGATCGCGGGCAAGTGGTATCTTGTTCGCGTGTTCGTCGACGTGGATCGGACGCCTGCGGAGGTCGTTACTGCCTACCGCACAAGCAAGATCGACAAGTACTGGAGCGCCGAGCCATGAAGGTGAGCTACGACCAGCGGACCGATTCTCTGACCGTCGTCCTGAAGGAGGGCGTCGCTGTCGTGGAAAGCGATGAGGACAAACCGGGCGTCATCCTCGACTACGACGAGCAGGGAAACCTGCTCTCGATCGAGATCCTGGATGCATCGCGCCGGGTCACCGACGCACGACACATCGAGTATCAGACCACGGAGTGAGCGGCGCCGCATGAACAGGTCGGGCTGATGCGCGATGGATCGTCTGTCTGAGTTCTCGCCCCCGCGACCATACTCCGAGATACGATCTGAGCGTGATTCATCAGCGTAGGCAAAAACAGCGGCTTCCAGCGAGGACGGCAGCGATCGAAGCGGACCTCGCGGCGGCGGTGCGCAACAATGCGGAGTGGTGCGACGCTGTGTGCCGGGCGCGCGGCAGTTCCGGGCGGTTCACGGCGCAGCTGTGGGTCTGCGAGCGCGGGACGCCGCCGTACTACCCGAACATCATCACGCTGCGGCCGTCGTCGGATGCGCTGCTGCGAGAGCTGGCGGATGCTGTCGAGCGAATCCGGACGGCCGTTGGCGACGGGCTGTCGATCAAGGACAGTTTTGCGGACGCAGACCTCGCGCCGTCCGGGTGCATGATCCTGTTCGAGGCGGAGTGGATCGCGCGGCCGGCGTCGCTCGCGCCCCCAGCGGGCGTCGATGGCGCCACGTGGTCGATCGTGCGCGACGAGGCGCGGCTCGACACGTGGAAGCTCGCGTGGGGCGCGGACATCCTCAGGACCGATTCCGTGTTCGCGCCGGCGCTGCTGCGGGATGCGGATGTCGCGTTCATGGCGGCGCATCGACGCGATGACCTCGTGGGCGGCGCCATCGCGAGCAAGGGCGCGGGCGTCGTCGGGCTGTCGAACGTGTTCGCGCGCGGCGCGGATGCTGGCGCTGTGTGGGCCGGTTGCGTCGCCGCGGCCATGGCGTGGGCGCCCGGACTGGTAGTCGTTGGCTACGAGTCGGGGGCCGATCTCGCGCTCGCAACGCGCGTTGGCTTCCACACGGTCGGCCCGCTTCGTGTGTGGGTAGCGTCGGGCGCCGCATGACACGAGCCGCCGCGCTCTGCTACGATCCGGCGCACCCGACCAATCACCAGCCACCAGTCACCAGCCACCAATCAACAATCACGAGGCGACCAGATGATGCGCACTTCCACCACGCTCCGCCGAATGCTCGAAGGGCCGGAGATCGTCGTGCTGCCGGGCGCGTACGATGCGCTGTCGGCGCGGCTGGCCGAGCGGGCGGGCTTCGCGGCGATGTTCACGACGGGTTTCGGATTCAGCGCGGCGGCGCTCGGGCAGCCGGACTTCGGGCTGCTGACGATGTCGGAGACAATGGACCGCGTGCGGCATATCGTCAACGCCGTGAGCGTGCCGGTCGTGGCGGACATGGACACGGGCTACGGCAATCCGCTGAACACGCGCCGCACCGTGCGCGAGTGCGTCACGGCGGGCGCCGCGGGGATCATCCTCGAGGATCAGCAGTGGCCGAAGAAGTGCGGCCACTTCGAGGGCAAGAAGGTGATCCCGGCGGAGGACCACGTGGCGAAGCTGCGCGCCGCCGTCGATGCGCGCGGCGATGATGATCTCGTCATCATCGCCAGGACGGACGCGCGAGCGCCGCTGGGGCTCGATGAGGCGATCCGGCGCGGCAGGCTGTATCGCGACGCCGGCGCCGACGTGGTGTTCGTGGAGGCGCCGCAGAGCCTGGACGAGCTGCGGGCGGTGAAGGCGGCGATCCCGGAAGCGCCGCTGTTCGCGAACATGATCGAGGGTGGCAAGACGCCGCTGCTCACGTATCGCGCGCTGCAGGAGCTGGGCTACAAGATGGTCGTGTTCCCGCTGAGCGCGCTGCTGGCGGCGACGAAGGCGATCGAGGGCGTCTACGCCGAGCTGTACGCGAACAAGACGACGGCCGGCATCGTCGATCGCCTGACCTCGTTCCACGACTTCGAGGAGATCGTCGGCGTGCCGGAGCTGCGGGCGCTGGAAGAGCGGTACGGCGTGGCGGATGGGTAACGCAACCACCGAGGCGTAGGGGCGGAGTGGCCGGTCATCAGTCATCAGTCGTCGGTGCTCAGCGGACGTACAATGCCTGCCATGGGTGATGCGGGGCGGTTCATTGCGATCGAAGGGGGCGAGGGCGCGGGGAAGTCGCGACTGATCGTCGCGCTGGGCGAGCGGCTCGGCGCCGGCGGCCGCGAGATCGTGCGGACGCGCGAGCCGGGCGGGACGGCGCTGGGCGAGCAGATCCGTGCGCTGGTGCTGCGCGACGTGGCGGTGGGCGATCATCTCGCCGAACTGCTGCTGTTCGAGGCGGCGCGCGCGCACCTGCTGGCGACGGTGATCGCGCCGGCACTGGCGCGCGGTGCGATCGTGCTGTGCGACCGGTTCGCGGCGTCATCGGTGGCGTATCAGGCGTATGGGCGCGGGCTACCGCGCGAGCTGGTCGAACGGGCGACCGCGATCGCCACGGGCGGCCTGACGCCTGAGCTGATGCTGCTGCTCGATCTGCCGGTGGAGGCGGGGCTGGCTCGGCGGGCCAACGAGGGCGCGGCGAACCACTTCGACCGCGAGACGCTGGCGTTCCACGAGCGCGTACGCGCGGGCTTCCTGGAGCTGGCGCGCGAGTCGCCGAATGTGTGGCGGATCATCGATGCGGCTCAGCCGTTCGATGCGGTGGTGGAAACGGCGATGGCGGCGATCCACGAAGGGCACGAAGCGCACGAAAAAGATTGAGGGACGGAACTACAGATTTCACCGATTTCACAGAAGGAATGACGGGTAAGCCGCAAATGTTGATTGGTGAGCGGGTGCGGCTGCGGGCGTTTGAGCTGGCGGATGCCGAGACGGTGTGGCGCTGGTACCGGGACCACGAGTTCAGCGTGCTGGATGGCAACATCTACGGCGCGTCGCTCGAGACGATCCGTACATTCGTGCAGTCGATGGGGTCGCCGTCGTACGCGGACGCATCGTTCGGGATCGAGGCGGAGGATGGCGCGCTGATCGGCGTCATCCGGCTGAAGCGCGGGTCGGCGGAGGAGCGGCACGCCGACTTCGGCATCGCGACCGAGCGGGCGTACTGGAATCGCGGCTACGGGACGGATGCGACCCGCACGATCCTGCGCTTCGCGTTCGGAGAGATGAACCTCCACCGCGTGTCGCTCGGCGTGCTCGACGACAACGCCCGCGCGACACGCTGCTACCAGAAGTGCGGCTTTCGCGTCGAAGGGCGCGCGCGGCAAGCGCGATACCGCGACGGGCGATGGTGCGACGTGATCTTGATGGGGATCTTGCGCGACGAGTTCGATGCGCCGAATGAGGATCAGATGACTCGCGGTTGACTCACGCGATCTCGCGTCCGGCCTACGGCCCGGCCACGCCCCGTCGGGTAGGGTAGAATGCTGCGGGCAGGGGGCGGGGCGGAAGGATCCGAGGATGCGGCAGATCCCCACACGACTACTTCGAGTGCTGCTGATGGCGCGCATGCCGGCGCTGGCTGTGCTCGCGCTGGCGATCGTGGCGTCGGGCGGCGTGACCTCGCTGCAAGGCGATGCCTCGCGCGCCGCGGCGACCGCACCGGTGCCGGCGTTCACCTTCGGCATCGAGAACTCGTGGATCCGCGTGCAAAACATCGGCGCCGTCGCCGCGAATGTGACCGTGACGTACTTCAACGAGGACGGCGGGCGTGCTGGGCAGGACGGCTGTCCCTCGCCCGCCTGCGCCGCGATCGGCCCGGGACAGGGGTGGACGTTCTTCCAGGAGGGGAACCCGCAACTGCCGGCCGGCTACAAGGGCTCCGCGGTGGTGGAGAGCGACCAGCCGATCGTGGCGCTGCAGGCGAAAGACGTGCGCCGCGGCGACGCGTTCATGGTCGACGGCAACACGACGACGATCCTCGCCGGGTCGAGCCGTATGTTCCTGCCGCTGATCGCCAACCGTGACGGGCCGCAGAACGACTGGAACGGCCGCTTCGCGCTGCAGAACCTGAGCGATACGGTGACGGCGTGCGTGACGCTGACGTACCTGAGCAACAACACGGACGGCGAGGTCGCCTGGGACCCGTACAAGGTTGGTGACAAGAATCCGCCGAAGCAGCAGGGTTGTCCGAACGGCGGCCGGCCGATCCCGCCGCACGGCACGCTGTTTCGCGACCCGGACACGTTCGGGCTGCCATCGAACTTCACCGGTTCGGTGCGCATCGAGACGTCGAAAAACGCGCAGAGCGTGCCGCCCGAGCAGCAGCTAATGACGGCCACGGCCGACACCTGGAACAGCATCTACAACCCGTTCGCGTCGTACCGGGCGATCGACAGCCTCGAGATGAGCACCACGGCGCTGCTGCCGCTCATCGACCGCGAGGTGGGGCCGTTCAACGGCTTCAGCACGCGCTTCCAGATCGAGAACAAGGATCCGGCCAAGCCCGCGCAGGTGACGATCCGGTTCGAAGGCTTCGATCTGGACAACGGCCTGGCGTTCGTGGCGAAGCAGAACACGCTGACGGTGAAGGGTGCGCGTCTGTGTTTCCAGGACCGCGACGACTACGCGAACTGCCTCGCTCCGGGCGACGCCCTGCCACACAACTTCGTCGGCACCGCGCGCCTCACGTCGACGCAGCCGATCGGCGTCATCGTCAGCCGCGCGACGCGCTACGCCGACACCTTCACGAACTACCGCTCGTTCCGCCCGGAAGATGGCTCGACACGCGTGCTGCTGCCGGTGCTGAATAAGAACTTCGGGCCGTACGCGGGACACCGCGGCTGGAACTCGTGGTTCCGCGTGCTTGTGGCCGATGGCGGCGAAGCGAACGTGCGCATCCGCTACATCGGCCTGGACCTGCCGGGCGGCGAGCAGTCCTACGTCGTACACGCGGTGCGCGAGTTCACGATATTCCAGCCGCAGGAGGACATCCTCCCCAACGGCTTCGCGGGCACGGCGATCCTCGAATCGGACCGGCCGATCGTGGCGCTGGGCAGCCTGTCGACGGACGTGTTCACGGGCGACACGGACCTGCTGTACAACGGCGTGCCGCTGCCCTAGGGAGCGGTCAGCACCTCACCGGGACAGCATGTCAGCCAGTGAGGCAGTGTGGGAGTAGGCATGGGTTTCGAGCCGTTCAGCTACGACCCTGAAGCGGACACGCTCTACGTCCGATTCACCGATGCGGAAGTGTCTCACACGACCTCGCTCGGCGACCTACGTCTGGTGGATTACGACGCGAAGGACGAAATCGTCGGCATCGAGTTCATCGACGTGAGCGGCGGCATCGATCTGCACGATCTCCCGTTCGCTGCCAAGATCGAGGAATCGATCGGCGGCAGCCGGGACAAGTTCAAGATCGTCGCATAAGGCGGTCAGCCGGTCAGCGAGTCAGCAAATCAGCTAGTCCAGCGGGTCAGCAGGTCAGCGACGTGCGCGCGCACCTCACCCTCGCCACGGCGAGCGGGCCGGCCTGTCTCCAGGGCGACTCTGCGATCGGCCCCCGTTGACTGGCTGACTGGCTGAAAAGCTGACGAGCTGACCGGCTCTCCGCCTACAATGTGCGCATGGCGGTTTCGCGTCCTGCGTTCTTCGCGCCTCGGGCGCTGCCAGTCGTGCCTGCGGAGGCGTGGCTGGTGGCCGGCGTGCTGGGCGCGGCGGTGTGCGCCATCGCGGCGTTGTACGGACACGCGGCAGCGTTCTCGTGCGCGGCGGTGGGATCGGCGGCCGCCGGGGTGGCGCTGTACGAGCCGCGGACGATCGGGCCGCTGCTGGCGCTGGCGCTGCCGCTGGAGATCACGAAGCTGTGGTTCCCGTTCCTGCAGACGCGCTCGGAGTTGGGGGGCGGGCTGCCGCCGACGTCGGTCGTCGATGCGGGGCGGTTGGTCGTCGCACTGGCGTTCGTCGTGTGGGTGCTGCGGCCGGCGCGGCCGCGCGCGGAGGTGGTTCCGGACTCGCCGCTGACGCTGCCGCTGGCGCTGCTGTTCGCGGTGTACGCGCTATCCACGCTGTACGCCATCGAGGTGCCGGCCGCGCGCACGGAGTCGCTGCGGTTGCTGTTCTCGCTGGGTGGGTTCGCGCTGGTGCCGTTTTTCGTGCGCGACCGCGCGTCGCTGCGCTGGACGCTCTGGGCGGTGGTGGTTTCCGCGATGGCGCTGGCGATCGTCGGCGTGTACCAGCAGATCACCGGCACGTTCTTCTGGAACGAAGGGCTAGGGCTGTTTGGCGAGCGGCGGATCAACGCCACCTTCGCGGATCCGAACCACTTCGCGCGCTTCCTGCTGGAAGGTGTCGTCGTGGCGCTGGCGCTGTGGCCGTTCGTGGCGACGCGCGTGCGCTGGGCAGTGCTGCTGCCGGCGATGGCGTTCTGTCTGCTCACGCTGGGGTTCACGGGATCGCGCGGCGCGTGGATCGTCGGCGCGGCCGCGCTGCCGGTGATGGTGCTGGCGCTGCCCATCGAGCGGCGCCTGCGGCTGCGGATGCTCGGGACAGGGGCGGTGGCGCTGGTCGTGGCGTCGCTGGCGATCGCCGCATTCAGTCCGTTCTTCACGAGGCGCATCAACACGTTCACGTTCGGCGTGGAGGCGTCGGGCGCGCGGCCGTACCTGGTGAAGGCGGGGCTCAACATGTTCGCCGACCAGCCACTGACGGGCGTCGGCGCGGGCGGCTACCAGACCTCGTTCGAGGACGACTACTATCGCTACAAGGATCCGAAGATCAAGGCGAACATCACCATCTCGCACACGTCGCTGGTCACGCTGATGGCGGAGCTGGGCGTGATTGGCCTCGTGGCGCTGACGTTCGTCGTCGTGCGCTGGGGCGCGTATCTGCGCGGACTGCTACGGGGCGCGCGGGACGAGAGCCGATCGGTGCTGGCGGCGCTCGCGGTGATCAGCGGCGTCATCTTCTTCGGTTCACAGACGGAGGGACGCTTCCTGGAGGATCCATACCTCTGGTTCGCGGCCGGGCTCGTCGTGGCGGTCGAGGCCATATCGCACCGCGCTCGGACGGTCTCCGGCGAGCCCGACCCATCGTGAGGGTCGTCTACCTGGCCGACGCGCCGTACATCCACACGCAGCGCTGGGTGCGACACTTTGCGCGACTGGGCTGGGACGCGCACGTGATCTCGTTCCGCCCGGCCGAGATCGAAGGCGCGACGGTGCACTACGTCGATGGGTTCGAGGCGATAGGCAAGGCGCGCTACGTCGTGCACGCGCGGCGCGTGCGCGCACTGACCGAATCGCTGCAGCCCGACCTGCTGCACGCGCTGCACCTGACCAGCTACGGCTTTCTCGCCGGGCTGTCCGCGTTCCAGCCGTCGATCGTGTCCGTGTGGGGGACGGACGTGCTGGAGGCGCCGGCGCTGACGCCGCTGCACCGCTGGATCACGCGCCAGGCGCTGGCGCGCGCAGGTGTGATAACGGCGACAGGGCTGCGGTTGGCCGAAGCGACACTGCCGTACATGCCGCAAGGCAAGCGGGTGTGCGTTATCCCATACGGTGTCGACCTCGAGCGGTTCGCGCCCGCGCCGCGCGTACCGGGCGCCGGCGGGCGCGTGACGGTCGGTGCGGCGTCGCGCTTGTCACCGGAGAAGGGGTTCGACGTGCTGCTGCGGGCGGTCGCGATGCTGCGAGAGCGCGGCGTGGCACTCGAGGTCGTTCTGGCGGGCGATGGCCCCTCGCGCCCCGGGCTGGAGCGGCTGGCGCACGAGCTGGGGCTGGACGGCAGGGTCGAGTTCCTGGGCGAGGTCGCGCACGAGGCCGTGCCTGGCGTGCTGCAGCAGCTCGACATCTTCGTGATGCCTTCGACGTGGGAGGGCTTCGGCGTGTCCGCGCTGGAAGCGAGTGCGATGGAGCTGCCGGTGGTGGCCTCGGACATCCACGGAATCCCCGACGTCGTGCTGGACGGCGAGACAGGGATACTGGCGCCTCCCGCGGATGTTCCGGCGCTGGCCGATGCCATCGCGCGGCTGGCGGGCGATGCGGAGTTGCGGCGCTCGATGGGAGCTGCGGGACGCGCGTATGTAGAGCGCGAGTACCGCTGGCAGGAGAACGCCGCGTTGATGGAGCGCCTGTATGCGGAGATGACGGTGTAGCGTTTGGCGGTCGCGCAGCTATCGTCCTTGAGCGAAGCGAAGGATCTCGCATTGCGGCGATAACCGAACTCGCGCGATGGAGGCCGAGGTCAATGGCGGGCGACGGCTCAGCGTGTTCGCCAGCCGGAATACGCGGCTTCCCTTATCCACAGGATCGCTCGTGTGGTGGATAGTGGGAACCCTGAGGAAGGGCCACCGAACGGAGGCGCGCATGAACGACGGCCGCACCGAGACGACGATGGAGATGGCGACGGAACTGGAGTGGATCGCGCGCGAGGTCGCGGGCGCGCTAGAAGCCGCCGCATGCGCGAGCAGCGACCAGGCTCGCTACGCGGAGCGGCACCTGGTGCGGCTGCGCTTCTCCCTCGCGCGGGTCGACGAGCTGAAGCAGCGCGTCGCACGGACCGGTGGCGTCTTCGAGCCGGCGCGGCTGGAGGTAGCCGTCTCGATCCTGGATGCCAACGTGATGCGCGCGGAGGCGTTCTGCGAGCGGATCGCCGTGCGCGCGCCGAGGCCGAGTCGGCGCGCGTTGTGGCCGACCGCCCGGGCGAGCAGCGGTGCTGCTGATGATAGTGGCGAGGCTGCGGCGGCGCGGGCGGCGTAGCCGCAACGCCGGTCGGTCGATGAAACGAACGCGGGCTCGTCAGCCCGCGTTTCCGTCATGCGGCACGCCTCCGCGCGCGACGGGCGCCGATGCTGCGGTGGCGAATCGGGCCGCGAAGGCCTCACGCCGGCCCCACGGCGTACGACTGCGGCGTCACCTCGATCATTCCTGTATCGCCGCGCTCACGGATGTACTGCGATCTCGTACGCAGTCGCCCCAGATGGCGGAGCATGAACCACAGCGCGCGCGGCCGAAGCACGTACTTCACCAGCGATGCTCGCGTAACCCGCTGCGCCGTCGCCGCGTCCCGCAGATAGCGCGCCGTGCCGCGCACTCTCAGCACCCCGCCATCACGACCTTCGAACAGGACGAGGACGCCCGGATGCGCCGCGGTGTTTCGCACCGTCGGCGATGTCGCCGAACGCACCGGGGGTAACGGCTCTCAGCGACGCGGGGAGCGGCGAAGTCGCCGCGACACGGTGCGTTCGGCTGCGCGGCGCGGCGGAGGCGGCGCTACGGCGTGCGGGTCGGGTCGTCGGGGAGGGCGGGGTTGGTGAAGGCGCGGCCGGCGTTGGTGAGGTCGCCGAGGAGATCGTCGCCGGCGGGCTTCTGCTTCTGCTCGACCCACGTCACGAGGTCTTCGAAGGCGGCGATGCGCTCCTCCTGCGAGAAGGTGCAGTGGCCGGCGCGGCGGATCGCGCGCTGGACGAGCAGGTCGCCCGTTCCTGCGGAATCGACAATCCGGCGATACGACTGCTCAAGGCTGATCGGCACAAAGAGGTCACCGGTGCCGTGGATGGTGAGCAGCGGGCGCTGGATCTTGCCGCTGAAGTCGGCGAACTCGGGGTACGTCGCGGGGTCGCGGTAGGCCGGGTTCGAGGCGATGCGCGCGACGGCGCGGTTCAGTTCGTCGTCGGTGACACCGAGCCCCTCATCGACGGTGTACTCCGTATGCTGGTTCTCGCCCACGGCGTTGACGACCTGTGGCTGCACCACCGCCTGGAGCAGCAGGCCGAAGTTCAACACGTAGTTGACAAGAAAGCCCTCACGGAAGAACGGCCGCGGGCCGCCGGTGAGGTGCTCGATCGTGGCGGCGAAGGCCTTGCCCTTGTCCGTCGGGTCGGCCGGCGGCCCGAGCGCCTTCGGCAGGTCGTTACGGAGAGCGCTGAGCAGTTTGCCGGCATCGTCCCCCAAGGCGAAGAGATCCGCGCCGCCGAAGTAGCCGGCGAGCGCGGCCCAGCTGATGAAGTAGTCGATGATCTCGTGGCCGGCGACGACGCCGCACTCGCTGAGCGCGCCGTCGTAGGCAGTAGGGTACTGCTCCAGCGAGAGCGTGACGACGTGGCCGCCCATCGACTGGCCGTAGAGGTACGAGCGCTTGGGCGCCGCCACCTGTTGTGCGAAGACGTCGCGCAGGGCGAAGGTGTCGCGAGCGCCCGCGCCGGGCTCGTAGGCGTTTTTCGAGTAGCTGGACGCCGCCCAGGCGTAGCCGTGCTGGATCAGGTACTCGCGGATCGGCGGCGCCTGGACAAGCAGGTCGGGGCCGTTGCCGCGGAAGCCGTGCGCGAAGTAGACGACATCGCCGTTCCAGGCGTCCGGCACTTCGATGTTGTAGGTGGCGCCGCCGCTCTCGCCGACGATAGTACGCGCGCCGGGTAGGGCGTCGAGTTTCGGGTCGGTGGTCTGAAACGAGAGCGCTACCGGCGTGACGGACAGCCGCACGGGCGTACGCCAGCCATCGGTGAGCGAGGGCGATGGGGTTGGCGGCGTGGCGGCGGGAGATGTACCGCCGCATGCCGCGACGACGAGCGCCACCGCGGCTATCGCGAGCCATCCCGGAGTCTGTTTCATCGCCGCCCCATCAACGCCCCGCCGCCGCATCGTGAACGATCAGCGCGTCGGGCGCCACGTCTTCCGCCAGATAGTGCGCGTAGCGGTCATCCTTCATCACATACGTTTCGAGAAACGCCGTAGCGTAGCGATTCACGAGATCGTGACCGCGCTGCGCCGTAGGCGCGTCGGAACAGCCGAGACAGCGGTCGCTGAACGTCAGGTGATGTCCTTCGGGAAACGAAACGTAGGCGGTCGTAGCGGCCGGAAGCGCCGCATCAAGCCTGGCTACCGACCGGGCCGGGACGAGTTCGTCCTTGCCGCCTCCGAGGAGCATCACCGGCGCTGTGATGCTCGCGGCGCGCTCGATCAGCGATTCCGGTAGCCCGGGCGCCATCGCGACGACGGCGGCGAAGCGAGCGCCCGGAGCGGCGAAGATGGCCGTCCAACCTCCGAACGAGTGCCCGGCGATGGCGGCGCGCGTCGGGTCGATGATCCTCCCGAGCGGCTGCGCCGTGTCATCATGCAGGGCAGCCATGCGTTCCATGATGAAATCAATGTCGCCGGGGCGCTCTCGCGCCGACGTGACGATCGATGCGCCGGCGCAGGGGAAGCAGTCGGCGGACGTGTTGCCCGGGTGCGGCGGCGCGACGACGACGAACCCCCACGACGCGAGGTGCTCGGTGAAGAACTTGTAGAAGTTGGGCTGACCGCCGCTGCCATGGGAGAACACGACGATGGGAAAGCGGCCCTCGGCGGGCTCGATCGCGGCATCCGGCGAGGCGTCGCCCGCGGCAGGCGCGGCGGGATACCAGATCCACGTGTCGAGCGTGCGAGGCGAGCCGTCGATCGTCGAGGACCGCTCGAACGTCATCTTCGTCAGTCGCACGCCGTACGGACCGGGCTGCGCCGGGTCGAGCGGCGCCTGTCCGTTCGGAGGCGCGGACGCCGTCTTCCCACCGCCACCGCCGCCGCAGGCGGCGAGCACCACGGCGGCGGCGACCAGCGATAGCAGCAGCACCGTACGCGTTCGCGCGATCACGATGGCCGTGGTTCCGTGAACGAGATCACGCGGCCGTTGACGTAGACCTGTTCGCCGTAACGCACGACGCCGACCTCGGCCCCGGCATCGTCGAGCAAGTGGACGCCGTCGTCGTGCGGCTCCATGCGGCGCACGCCCAGAAAGCTGCGGCCGCTGCCGCCGGAGGGCCGAAGTGCGTTGGACTGATCAGGCATGCATTGATCGTAGCAGTTGATTACCGGTCGGGGTCGCCGGTCGCCGAGACACGCCGGTGCATTCGCAAGAGTGGGAACCGCCGCGGCGGCCCCGCCACGCCGTTCGGCCCGAGATGCTGCTTAGCCGGCGGCGAATTCCATGGCGCAGCGCACGGTCGTATGACTCGTGCTGGTGAAGTAGCAACCGGCGCCGGCCCGCGTGTAGGCCGGGTTGAGGATCTGGTCCCGGTGCGCCGGGCTGTCGATCCACGCCTGGACGATCTCGGCGGCGGTCCAGCCGTTCGAGCCCCACGCGAGGACTTCGCCGATCTGTACGGTGAACGGGAACCCCGCCGCCTCGGCGCGCGTCACGAGTGTGCTCCCGTCCGGGCCGGTGTGCGAAAACCAGTTGTAGTCGGTCAGCACGCGAGCGTACCTGACGGCGGCGTCGGCGAGCCGCGGCTCGACCGTGACCGGCTGCAGGCCGGCCGCCAGGCGACGCTGGTTGACCTGCGAGAACACGCCCGCCGTAAACGCGTCGTCCATGTATCCGCTGCGGACAGTCGGAGGGGTGATGGGCGCCCTCGAGGCGACGGTCCGGGCGCTGGTGCCCGGCGTGGGCTCGGGCGCACCTGCCATGGGAGGTGGTGCCGCATCCTGCGCCAGCCGCGCCGCGCCGGCTTCCGAGAGGAGTGATACGGCGCGCAAGATCTCGTCGATCGGCGGCGCTGGCGCACTGATGACGCCGGCCCTGATCAGCAAGTCGGCGGCGACCAGCGACTCGGCCAGCGTCGGCAGTTTGCCGGCTTTGACCAGCAGGTCGACCGCGACCAGCGACTCGGCCAGCGTCGGCAGCTTGCCGGCTCTGACCAGCAGGTCGACGGCGATCAGCGATTCGGCCAGCGTCGGCAGCTCGCCGGCCTTGACGAGCAGGTCGACCGCGACCAGCGACTCGGCCAGCGTCGGCAGCTTGCCGGCTTTGACGAGCAGGTCGACGGCGATCAGCGATTCGGCGAGCGTCGGCGCCGCGGACGCGTGGAACTCGTCCGCACCGAGCGTCTGTGAGCTGCGCACCGGCTGCACGGCGGCTTCGGTAGCCGCCGGCGCATGCCGCTCGGCGCGGCCAGTCATGACGGCGATGGCGGCGGCCAGCGCGATGGCGGCGCCGACAAGCGTCCGGCGCGCGTCGAAGGTGCGTCCTTGCATGGCGGCCCTCCTGCAACACCACATCCGCGAGCATGTCCGTGCGTCGTCGGACATGCCCAGTGATGATGGGGAGGCCGGGCAGGAAGCCGTGATGGACGAAACCCGCACGCCCGCAGGCGGCCGACGCCGAAGTCGGCGGTGGATCAGGCCTAAGGGAAGCGGAGCTGTTAACGGGCGGCGCGCGCGTAATTCCTGTGTTTCCAGATTCGCAAGCGGACGCGTTGTTCCGGACGGATGGCGTCCTGTTGCTTGACAGCGGTCGTGAGCGTGCAGTTGGCTCGCGGGTGGCGACGTAGCGCCAACCGGCGGCATCGCCGATCGACCAGATTGCCATGTGGCTGGCCGTGACGCTGTTACACTGTCTCCGACGACCGACGACCGACAACTTCCCCACGAAGGAGCCCGTCTTGGAACTGCGCAGCGTGGTGATTACCGGTGTGGGCGCCATCACACCCATCGGCAACGACGCCGAGACCTACTGGCGCAGCCTGCTCGCGGGGACGAGCGGCATCGGGCCGATCACCCACTTCGACGCGTCGCGGCACGCCGTGCGCGTGGCGGGCGAGATCAAGGGCTTCGACCCGGCGGAGGTGATGGACCACCGCGCGGCGCGCCGCTCGGGGCGCTTCGCGCAGATCGCGCTGAAGGCGGCGAAAGAAGCGCTGGTCTCGGCGAAGATCGAGCTGGACCGCCACACCGCGACCGAGACGGGCGTGATCATGGCCAGCACCGGCGGCGTCTTCGAGATGGGCCGGCAACAGACCATCATTGATGAACGCGGTCCGAGCCGCGTCGACCCGCTGATCATCCCGCGCTGGGGGCCGCACATGGCGGCCGGGCGCGTCGGTCGTGAGCTGGGGCTGCGCGGTCCGAGCTCCTCGGTCAACAGCGCCTGCGCGTCCGCGACGGACGCTCTGGGGCACGCATTCAGCATGATCCGCAGCGGCGCCGCCGACATTCTGCTCTCCGGCGGGACCGAGGCGATCATCACGCCGGTCGCGGTGGCGACGATGGGACTGATGGGCGCGCTCTCGAAGGGCTACAACGACACGCCGCAGAAGGCATCACGCCCGTTCGACCTGCATCGCGATGGCTTCGTGCTGGGCGAGGGCGCGGGCGTGCTGGTGCTGGAGTCGCTGGAGCACGCGCAGGCGCGCGGGGCGGCGATCCTCGCCGAGTACATCGGGCAGGGCTGGTCGTTCGATGCGGTCGACGACGCGGCGCCGGACGCGGAGGGGCAGTCGCTCTCGATGATCCGCGCGCTGAAGTCGGCGGGGATCAGCGGCAGTGACGTCTCGTGGCTGAACGCGCACGGCACGGGCACACCGTACAACGACAAGACCGAGACGGCGGCGATCAAGCTGGCGTTCGGCGATGCGGCGTACAACGTGCCGGCCAGCAGCATCAAGTCGATGACCGGCCACTCGGCGGCGGCGGCGGGCGGGCTGGAGGCGGTGGCGTCGGTGCTGGCGATCCGCGACAACATGATCCCGCCGACGATCAACCTCGACACGCCGGACCCGGAGTGCGACCTCGACTACGTGCCGCACACCGCCCGCAAAGCGCAGGTGGATGTGGTGCTCAGCAACTCGTTCGGCATGGGCGGCCAGAACGCGACGCTCGTGCTGCGCCGTTGGGGCGGGTAGCGGGAACCACAGATTACGCAGGTTTCACAGATTGGGAATGGCGCTACACGCCGAGCATGCGCTGTAGCGCCTCAATCGCTTCGCCGATGATCGGAAACGCCAGCTCGGGCGGGGCGCCCAGCGGGAACCAGCGCACTTCATCGATGTAGTCGTGCGGCGTGGGGTCACCGGATACGATCCGGCAGACGTAGATCAGATCGACGATCGGGATGTCGTAGAACATGCCCTCGAACGCGCCGACGAGATCGCCGACGGCCACGTCGACGCCCATCTCGCGCCGGCACTCGCGGATCAGCGCGGGCTCGATGCGATCGCCGGCGTTGAGGAAGCCTCCGGGGATATCCCAGCGCACCTGCGGCAGGTCGGCGATCCGGCGGCCCAGCAGCACTTCGATGTGTGGCGCTTCACCCCGGATGATCAGTGCCTCGACGCTGGGCTTCACGTTCTGCCAGAGGATGAAGCCGCACGTCGCGCAGACTGGGTGCCGCACGTCGGGGTACTCGACGCCACGCCATTCCAGGAGCTCGGCGCAGCGCGGGCAGTAGATGAGGTCGGCGTTCGGCATGGTGCTTGGATGTTACATGGTCGCTGGGAGTTGGAGGCTGGAGGTTACGGCGCACGTCTTTGCGTGCAACGCTGACTTGATCCGCGAGACGGAGCGGGCGGAGAATCCTACGCATAGACACGCGCGCTAGAGAGCCGCCATTGCTCCGGTAAGGTCAGAAGTGCTGAAGTTCGACGTGTCGGCGTGTTTGGGCTTGGCGGTCACAGGTCTAGTATACGCCGTAGACTGCTCTTGATGCCGTCCAGATCACGGAGACTTAGCTTGCCCACGATCCTCTCGATCGAGCTGCGCTCGATCGTCGCTATGACCCCCTTAGCGCGGGACTTCTGCGATAGCCCGGCAGCCGCCCAGTCCGCAAGATCATAGTCACCAAAATAGGTGTGGTTCATCTGGGTCGTCAGGGGCACGACCACTGCATCCGCCTTCGATGCGTGATATCCGCCGGACGACACAACGATTGCGGGCCGACGCTTGCTACCAATGCCGCTCGTGTATTGGTAGTTTACGGCCACCACGGAACCGGGGTCATAGGTTGGCGAATGCTGCGTCGTCGTCGTCGTTCTCCCACACGGCAGCGAGACTAGGGTAGAGCTTCCCGTCCAGAACGGTAACGCCCGTAGCAATGTAGTAGTGGATGTCCGGGTTGTCCGGTGTGCTCGCCGTCGTTTCGGCCAGCACAGCCACGGATGCGCCGAGGGTGACGGTGGACGCGCGCTGGGTGATCTTTGCCCTTTCAAATTCGATTACTTGCATCGTCATTGTCCGGTACCTTCCGCTGCGACAGGCGTATTGACTCGGAGTGGGATCGACCCCTCCGGCCGACCGTTTACGGAGAGAACAAACTCGTAACTTCCCGGTGCCTCAAACGGGAGGCCTGCCAGTGCGTGTAACTGATTCACCTTTGCTCGCGTCCCCGGACGCGGGGGTCGTGGAACATGCGCCGTTTGTTCCAGTGTGACTAGGATTCTCCCATCTTCGGTTTGTAGAGCGATCGCTAGTGTTTTGTCGGTGTCGAACTCCGTCGGGCCCGCGCTGTACGTCACCACTACGTAAAATATCGGCAGAGTGACGGGCAGCGCCCCCGTGTTGATCTCATCGAAGATGCCAAGAATGTTGAGCTTACCCTCCCGGGTGATGCTGGCAAAATCCGCGAGGACACCAAGCTTAAGTTCCATCGGAACACCAGTCTGAGGCCTTAGGTGAGGGGCAGTCAAGGCAAATCGCGACGATTTTGACGCTCGCGGGCGCTTGCAACCGCTTCTGAGTCTGCGTGCGCGTAAAGGACACGACTCCCACTGAAGCTCCGCCGGTACGCGTCGAGAGCTCCTCGCTCGGTAAGGGACGCCACTCACGCGATGGGCGTGGCGTCGGGTATCGGGTCCCCGAGCGCGGCGGGCTCCCGCACGGTGAGCCAGACGAGCGCCGACACGGCGACGAGCATGGCACCGACGATCGGGAATCCGGCGTGGATGCCGAGCTGCTGCGCCGTCACGCCGCCCAGCAGCGGCGCCACAGCGAAACTCAACGCCTGCGCGCTGCCCACCAGTCCGAACGCGGAGCCGTGCTTGCCCTCCGGCGCGCTCGCGCCGATCAAGGCATTGACCATGGGGATCATCGCCCCGCTGAAGACGCCGACGACGGCCATGTAGACAAGCAGTGGCGGCAGGCTGTCGGCGGTAGCCAGCGGGATGTACGCCAACCCGGCGCCCAGCGTCGCGACGGCGAGCGCGTTTTTGTAGCCGCTGCGTTCGGCGATGCGGCCGGAAACGACAGCGGCAACGGCGCTCGTCAGCGCCACCGCGGCGAAGACGAAGCCCACCTTGGCCTCGGGGCTGGAGTCCGTGAACCCCTCGACCACCAGGGGCACCACCGGCCGCACGAAGGTCGATGCGGAACTGACGAGGAACATCACGCCGATCAGCAGCAGCATCGATGGCACCCGCATCACGGTGCGCAGGTTCTCTATGTACGAGGGGCGGTCGCCGGGCGGCGGAC
>CAYQZE010000050.1:0-8720 GCA_964421985.1 uncultured Dehalococcoidia bacterium
GGATGCCCGCGCCAGTCGATGCGCCAACGCCCGTACACGTCCGGCAGACTGCCGTAGGTGTCGGCGATGAAGTCCGCGGCCAGGACGCTGGCCGGGTCGCTGGCGTCGAAGTCGCTGATCGCCGCGTGGGCGATGTCGGGCGCGGCGGGGGTGGTACGGGGAAGTCCCGCGTCGGGCCGGGGCCGGATGGTATAATCGCGGTGTTGCTGATGTCCGCGGATCGCTGCCTCGGTTGTCGCCGAGGCAGCCGCATTTCTGGCGCTAGCCATGCCGCACCGCCCGTCCGGCGCGCGCCTTCGCCGACGCAGCCGCCAGCCTCAGGTAGAACGCCTTGCGCGCATGCTCCGCGCGGCGTGCGGCTTCCTCCGGCGGCAGGGTGCCGTCGGGATCGACCTCTCGTCTGAACCGGTCGTTGAATGCTTGTCGGGCGGGTGCAGTGGCCGCTGATCGGTCGGCGACCCTCGCCCATTTGACGTGCGCGCCGATGGCGCCGTTGACTCTGCGTACGGTTGGCGAAAGCAAAACGACTACCTCGTCGTCTGCACCGCGGCCTTTCGGGCGGAATGCTGACTGGGTAGCCGTTCGGGACGGATCGCTCCGGTGCCCTCTGGTCTAGGGTTCGACCCCGTTCTCACACGAACGTTACCACAGCCGTCAGGCGCTGTGCAACGTATTCGCCTACTGGAACCACGCCGCAGGGACGATGTTCGGCTCGCGGCATCGCGGGCAGTGCACGGTGATAGGACCAGCCCGGACGAACGTGCCGCCCTCCTCGCCCAGGGCGCCGAGATCCTGCGTCGGCGGCCTGGCGGCGACGAGCGGGCGCGTCGCATCCCCGCTGGATCGTAGCCGCCGCCGTCGTAGCGTCGGCGCGCGGCCCGCGGCCCGCTGCTTCTTTGCGTGGTCGTTCAGGTCGAAGACGCCGGGGCGAACTTCCTTGAAGATGGCGTAGACCCAGATCTGCTGTTCGCGCGGCTCCGGCCCGGGCAGCTCCAGCAGTTCAGCGAACGCGCCGCCACAGGTCCAGCGGCCTATCGCAGTCCGCTTGCCGCAGAGCAGGACGGCGATCTCGGGGTTCACTTCCAGCGGCTTCCGGCGTGCGACCAGCGTCACAGCCGATCTCCCGGCGATCGCAGCCGATGCTCGGCACGGGCGCGCTCAGCGGCCAGCGAAGCGCCGTACCGGCCCAGCATCCGTGTCGAACGCCACCCTGCCAGCTGCATCAGTCCGCGCTCACTGCCTCCGCCGGCGAGCCAACCGTGCGCGAACGAATGCCGCAGCTGGTGGGGGTGCACGCCGTCGCCGAGCCCCGCTTGGCGCCCCCGGTTCGTCACCATCGCCGCGATCCCCTGATGCGTGTAGCGCCCCTTGTGTCCGAGCCATAATGCCCGGAGTTTCGCTGCGGGGTGCATGCCCCGTCTGCGGAGGTAGCGGTCGATCGCGCTCACCGTCTTGACGCCGATCGCCGGCTCGCGAACCGATCCGCCCTTCCCCAGCAGCCGGATCGTGCCGACGTTCAGGTCGACGTCATCGACATCGAGTCCGGACAATTCCGCCAGCCTCGCGCCGGTGTCCATGAACACGCGGAGGATCGCCATGTCCCGCCGGTTCTCTAGAGTGTCCTTGCGCGAGCACGTCGCCAGCAGGGCGCGCAGCTGCTCGTCTAGCAGCACCGGCGGCAGCTGCTCGGGCACCCGCGGACTCCGCATGTTCACCATCGGCGAGACCGTGATCTCACCGTCCGCGACGAGCCACTTGAAAAACCCGTGCATCACGCCGAAGTTCGATGCCGCGGTCGCCGGCGCCGCCCGCGCGAGCAGGTCCGAGATGAAGTCCTCCAGGTGCTCGCGCGTGATGTTCGCGACGGTGGTCGGCATACCCTTCTCGGACAGGTGCTGCACCAGCCGGGCGATGCCGTACCCATATGCTCGTAGCGTCGCCGGCGAGAGATCCCGCGCCCGTAGCGTGCGCTGCCAGGATTCGGCCAGCGCCTCGATGTCGCCCGTCATGGTCGATACGGTGGTGGTTCCCAACATGTAACACTCCTCCCAGACCTAACGACCGCCGGAATTGCGCTACATTTTCACGTATTCAAGCGTTGTAGTGCAAGGGGAAGGGGCTATAAGGGGCGATTTCGTAGCTAAATCGGGCCGTTCCCGGCGGCCGGTGATTTAGTGTTACTAGTACACTAACTCCCGCCCGAGTCCTCAAGCAATCCGGAATCTCGCACGACCGGCGCGATACGGCGTCCGGACACCGGCGTTATGGTCAGAGAACGCTGCGCCGCTCCCCGCGGCGGCAGCCATAAACCGAACAAGGAGGCCCCGTGTCCACAGGCTCGTTCATCTCCCCGTCCTACAGCGCCCCATCGCCCACGTTCACCGAGGCCCTCACGGTCGCCGAGCTCGGCATCGGCCGCGGACTCCTGCTCGATATCGTCCTGAAGACGCTGTTCTACCAGGGGCGGATGACGCGCCTCGAGATCGCCGACGCCCTGCGGATCTCCAGCAGCGCTACCCAGGAGCTGATGCAAGCCGTCAAGCAGGACGGCCTCGCGAACGTCCTGAGCGCCGAAGGCAACGGCACGACGAACTACCTGTATGTCCTCAGCGAGAAGGGGCTCGTTCGCGCCGAAGCGGCCCTCGGACGCAGCGGCTATGTCGGCCCGGCGCCCGTGCCGCTCGCCGACTACCTCGCCCGCGTCCGGGCCCAGACACAGGCCGCCGTCCCGCTGGGAAAGCCGCAGGTAGAAGCCGCGCTCGCAACGCTCGTCCTCCCGAAAGAGGAGGTCGCGCGCATCGGCCGCGCCGCTTCATCCCGGAAGTCCATCCTCGTCCACGGCGCATCCGGAAACGGCAAGACGACCGCCGTGCGCGCCATCGGCGACGCCATCTGCGGCGCCATGTATATCCCCTCCGCCATCGAGATGGTCGGACAGATCGTCCACCTCTACGACCCCTCCAAGCACGAACTGGTGCCCGACGACCGCGAGCCCAACGCCGATGGCACGCTCCCTCGCCGGCACGACCGGCGCTGGGTGCGCGTCCGGCGGCCCGCCATCTGGGCCGGCGGCGAACTCTCTCGCACCAGCCTCGAACTCATGTACGACGAGAACACAAAAGTCTACGAAGCGCCCCTCCAGCTCAAGGCCAACGGCGGCACGCTGATCATCGATGACTTCGGCCGGCAGCAGATGTCCGCCGTCTCGCTCCTCAATCGCTGGATCGCCGCGCTCGAAGGCGGCGTCGACCACCTGACGCTGCACACCGGCCAAACCATCGATGTGCCCTTCGACGTGCTCGTGCTGTTCTCCACCAATCTCTCGCCGCACGACCTCGCCGACGATGCATTCCTGCGGCGTATCCGCTACAAGGTCGCCTTGCACAACCCCACCCAGTCTGACTTCCACACGATCTTTGAGCGCGAATGCACCCGCGCCGGCATGGACTACAGCCACGCCGCCATCACTCACCTCATCGACCATTGGTACCACCGTCACAACCGCGAGCTCCGCGGCTGCCACCCGCGCGACATCATCGAAGCTATCGTCGACTCCGCCGCTTACGAAGACGTCAGTCCGCAGCTCACACCAGCTACCATCGATGAAGCCTGCGCGACCTACTTCCTGGAACCGGCCAGCGCTGGCACGAGCGGATCGGGCGCCCGATGAGCCAGGGCGCCAGCGGGTCTGGCGACCGGTAGCGCTGGCATCAGTCGCTCGAACGCCCGATAAGCGCCCGCATTCCGCGCCCGATCGCGGGCTGCTATCCTGCCGTCGGGCGATTCAGCCCCCGACTATTGAGCACCCAGACAACGCCCGTTCCCCACGCATCCGCCGCCGCTTCGCCGCCCGCGGTCGTAACGCGCGACGTGGTGTATGCGTACCAGGACCGCCGCGCCCTCGACGCGCTCTCGCTCACCGTCCCCTCTGGCGCCATCTTCGGCCTGCTCGGACCCAACGGCTGCGGCAAGAGCACACTCCTTTCGCTCCTCATCGGCCGTCGCACCCCCGCCTCCGGCGAGATCCGCGTGCTCGGTTGCCCGCTGACGCCCGCACTCCGCGGCCGCATAGGCGTCGTCTTCCAGGAGCCGTCCCTCGACCCCACCATGACCGTGAGCGAGACGATGCGTCTTCAGGCCCGCATGTTCGGCATCCCACGCGCCGTCGCGGCCGAGCGCACGGGCGAGCTCCTCGACCGCGTCGGCCTAAGCGACCGCGCCGCTGCCATGACTGCCACCCTTTCAGGCGGGATGAAGCGCCGCCTCGAACTCGCCCGCGCGCTGCTCACCGACCCCGAGCTGCTGTTGCTCGACGAACCGACCCTGGCACTCGACCTCGATTCCCGCCGGCGCCTCTGGCAGCATCTCCACGAGGCCAACGACGCCGGTGCCACGCTCCTGCTCGCCACCAATGATGTCGATGAAGCCGAACGCCACTGCCACACGGTCACGCTGCTCGATGAAGGCCGCATCGTCGCCCACGGCGCACCCGCCGACCTCAAACATGGCCTCCGCCGCGACGCCGTCCGCATCGAGTGGAACGGCGACCCCGGTGTCGAGACCGACGCCATCCGCTCCTGGCCCGGCGTCGGCACCGTCCGAGTCGCCGGCGCCACTACGCACGTCACCGTCGACGCCGCCAGCCCCTTCCTTACCCGTCTTTTCCAGCATGCCGGCGACCGCATCCACGGCGTCCAGATCGACAAGTCCACGCTCGAAGACGTCTACTTCCAACTCGTCGGCAAGACCATCGCGATGCCCTCCGACGCGACACAATGGCCAACCGCTGGTGCGTGAGCTCGACGCCATCGCCGCGCTGCTCGCCCGCGACATTCGCGGCTTCTTCCGCTCCCGCTCGCAACTCTACTCGTCCGTCTTCTTCCCGCTGATGCTGCTCGCCATCCTTGGCGTCGGCGTACAGGACGGCCTCGACCCCCGCCATATCGACGACTACCTCACGTTCCTCACCCCCGGCATGGTCGTCATGACGGCGCTCTTTTCGTCCACCTTCTCCAGCGCCACCTACTACCAGGACCGCGATTCGGGCATCCTGCGCGTGCTCTTCGCGTCACCCCACTCGCAGCGCATCGTGCTGCTTGGCAAGACCCTCAGCTCGGTGGTCATCGGCGTCGCTCAGGCCGTCGTCGTGCTCGCCGTCGCCGCCGTCAACCCAGCCATCAACTTTCAATGGCAGTACGGCGTCCTCCAGAGCATCGCCCTCACCATCGCCGCGGTCGTCCTGCTCAACCTGTTCTTGTCGGGCCTCGGACAGATGCTCGCCTCGCGCATCCGCTCCATGCAAGGCTTCCATCTCGTGATGAACCTCGTGCTCTTCCCGTTCCTCTTCTTCTCCGGCGGCTTCTTCCCGCTCGACCGCCTCCCCATCTGGCTCAAGCTCCTCGGACGCATCAACCCGCTCACGTACGGTGTAGACCTCATGCAAGTCTCCCTCTACGCGCGCACCTCCGATGGCTACGTCGGCGTGCCCATCGATCTCGCCGTCATGACGCTGCTCGCCGTGGCCGTCTTCTATCTCGGCACCAGCCGCGCCGCCAGCGTCGAACGATGATCGCGCATCGCCCCGTGCGCCGATTCGTGCTGCCCTTCGCCGCGGTCCTCGCGGCCCTGACCGTAGCCACCGCCTGCGGCCCCTCCAGCGACGCCCCCGGCTTCCCGAAGGTTGTCTCGCTGGGCAGCGGCACACTCTTCCCCGCGATCCTCAACAGCGGACTCGCCGTCGGCCAGAACCGCGTCTCGATGAGCATCATCGATCGCGACGATGCGCCCGTCTTCGACGCCGCCCTGCACCTCCGCTACTACGGCCTCAACGGCGATACGCCCCGCTTCCGCGCCGCCGTCGACGCCCGTTTCGTCCCCGTCGAACTCTCCTACATCGACGAGCAGTCCAACGGTGTCTCGTCGCCATCCGGCAGCAGCGGCGCCTACATCTCCGACGTCGACTTCGACGAGCCCGGCGACTGGGGTGTCGAGATCACTGTCACCCGCGCCGGCAAGACCGAGAAGCCCATCCCCTTCCGCTTCAACGTCCTCGAACGCAGCACCGAACCCGCCATCGGCGATCCCGCCCCCGCGTCCGTGCAGCAAACGCTCGCCAGCGCCGCCGCCGTCGAGGAGATCGACTCGTCGTTCCCGCCACGGCCCGCCATGCACGACACCACCGTGGCGTCTGCCCTCAACACCGGAACTCCGATGGTCATCGCCTTCGCCACGCCCGCCTTCTGCCGATCGCGCATCTGCGCGCCCATCATGGACACCGTCATGGATCCGCTGGCCGCGAAGTACGCCGGCCGCGCGACCTTCATCCACATCGAGCCCTACGTCCTGCGCGACCTCCGCGAGGACAACATCCAGAACCCCGTCCCCGCGGTCCGCGAGTGGCGCATCTCCAGCGAGCCCTGGATCTTCGTCGTCGACCGCCACGGCCGCATCGCCGCCAAGTTCGAGGGCATCACCGCCGCCGGCGAGGTCGAGAGCGTGCTCGCGCTCGCCCTGGAATCAACCCCCGCCGCCGTCACTCCAACGCCTGCCAGATAACGCCGCCCGCCTACCAATCGCCAATCTGCGTAATCTGTGGCTCCTGGTCGTCTAGTGCTAGCCGACCGGGATCGCTACCATATGCTGGCTTCGGCCCACCCACCAGAGGGGCTCCGCCAGATACGGCGCGCCCCGTTCGCAGTGCAGGTGAACATGGAGTACGTACAGACCGTCCTCGTCCAGGTCGCGGCGACGAAGCTCGACGATGCGCTGGCCCCGCAGGGCCTCCTGCCCGCCCTCGAAGCCCATCGCGATATGGCCTCCGCACAGCGCGGATTCCAGGGCATGCGCATCACCCGCACCGCCAACCCCGAGGGCGACGTCCTCGTCGTCGCCGAGACCCGCTGGGCGAACAACAACGCCATGGCCGACTACTCCACTCTGAAGGACAACGTCGAGAGCATCGTCCGCGCCCACGACGGCGAGACCGTGGCGAACAGCCTCCAGGTCCACCGCATGGAGTCGCTCAAGAGCGAAGCCGCCGACGCGCCGAACCGCATCTACGACCGGCTTGCGCTCGCACTGCTGATCCCGGTGGGCGTGCTGGCCTTCGCGCTCCTCTGCATCTACGGCCTCTCCCGCATCTACCTGGCGCTCCCGGCCGCCGCAGCGACGCCGCTCGCCGCCGGCATCTCGCTCGTCGTCCTCGGCATCGCCTGGTACTTCTCCAGCAACCCGTCGGCGCCCCGCTGGCAGGTGCTCGGCGTCGCCGTCATCGCCGTCGGCACGCTCGCCATCGGCGGCACCGCCGCCGCCATCTACGACGAAGAGAACAAGGTCGTGCACACCGCCGAACCGCCCGTCGCGACGGCGCCCGCCGGCGGTTCCACCACGCCGGTCGCGCCTGGCGCGGCGGTGATCGACATGGAAGACAACAAGTTCGTGCCCGGCGACGTGACCGTCGCTTCAGGCGCGATCGTCAACGTCAACAACAAGGGCCAGGCGATCCACAACGTCCACGTCGCGGATGCCAGCGGCAAGTACGCCGCCGCCTTCTGCAAGACGACCGGCACCGAACCCTGCTCGAAGCCGGCCAGCGTGCCCGCCGGCGCCACCGCCACCATCACCATCGGCGTGCCCGCCGGAACCTACGACTTCCGCTGCGACTTCCACCCCACAGAAATGAAGGGCGAGCTCACCGTCAACTAACCCCTGCAGCGCCAGCAACACAAAACACAAGAGGGCGGATGAACTCCGCCCTCTCTTCATGTCCGAACCGGACTGACAATGGATCCCGCGCAGGGGCACGCGGTGGCGTGCCCGGCATTGCCTCGCGCATTACCTCGCGAGTGCGGAACGTTTCCCTTCAGATGCCGTCGTCGGTCGTGCAGTAGCGGACGCTCGCGGCCACCGCCCGAGTATCCGCGACCGAGCCTTCGTCGCGCTACTGGCTAACCGGCTGACCGGCTATCGTCTACTCCCGCCACCGCACTTCATACAGCCGCACCGCATCATCGAAGCCCTTGAGCTTCGTCTCGCCGCGGTCGGCGTACGCGTAGCTCTTGCCCGACAGCAGCCCGCGCACCGCCTCCGGCACCAGGATCTCCCCCGCGCCCGCCTGTGCCGCGATGCGCGACGCCAGGATCACCGTCGAACCGAACAGATCGCCATCCTCCTCGATCGGCTCCCCTGCGTTGAGCCCCACCCGCACCTGTAGGGACGCAGCTTTAGCTCCGTCCCCGTCCCCGTCGCTCCACGCCGCGAACGCGCGCTGTAGCGCGATCGCGCAGTCCATCGCCTTCGTCACCGACGCGAACGACGCCATGAAGCCGTCGCCCATCGTCTTCACCTCGGCGCCGCCATGCTGCTTCAGCAGATCGCGCGTGATGCGTTCGTGCTCGCGCAGCACCGCGCGGCCGCGATCGTCGCCGAGGCGCTGCATCATCTCGGTGTGGCCGACGAGGTCGGTGACGAGCACGGTGCGGAAGGGCGCAGCTGCTTCGTCGCCGGCGCTCTGCTGGTCCCCCACGCGGCCCTCGTCCAGGAAATCCACGATGGTCTGCAAGTTCCGCGAGCCGTCCTCGCCCCATTCGATTGGGCCGTCACCGGGCAGCGCGATGAGCTGGGCGTTCCGCAGATTCGTTGCGACGTCCTGGGAGGCAGCGAAGGGAAACACACTGTCGCCGGTGCGATGAAGAATGAGCGTGGGCGCTTCGACCGCAGAG
>CAYQZE010000051.1:0-39472 GCA_964421985.1 uncultured Dehalococcoidia bacterium
CCCACACCGGCGCCGGCTGCGTGGCCTGGTGCGGCAGCCGCGAGGGCGCGGACTACTCCGTGCAGGGCAACATGCTCGTCGGCCAGCCGACGGTCGACGCGATGGCCGAGGCATACGAAGCGAGCGCTGGCAAGTGGCTGGGCATCCGGCTGATGGCGGCGCTTGAAGCCGGCCAGGCCGCCGGAGGCGACAACCGCGGCCGCGTCTCCGCAGCGCTCCTCGTCACGCCGCAGGATGCGACGGCGGGCCCGCCGCGGGCGACGTTCGACCCTCGCCGCCACGCGATGAACATTCGCGTCGACGAGCACGCCGACCCTGTCGTCGAGCTGCGCCGAATCTTCGACCTCATCCTTCGCCTGGGCCGCGAGCAGCACTGAGCCAGCGCGCTCGGCGAGCGAAGGGGAGGCGCCGGATCGGACGCGAAGTGGCGATGCCCGCTGCCGCCGATCACGCCGTACAGCTCGAGGCCGAAGGCTCCATCACTCTGCGCGCGACGTCACGACGAGGCGGAAGCGGCGATCGTAGCGGCCGGAGGCGTACGTGTCGCAGCACGAGCGGCAGGCGACTTTGTCGCGGCGGCTGCGTACATAACGCCGACGACACTTGGGGCAGGCCATGTGCCAGCCGCGGCGCTGCGCTCGCTCCTTCTGCGCGAAGGGCGGGCAGGTGATCGTGATCCGCGGGTCGAGTTCGTGCGCCACGGCGCGGAACTCGCGCCCGTGCGGCGCGATGCGGCGGCCGTAGCGCCAGCGCGCCGCCCAGTGCGCCAGTTCGTGCTTGAGCACGAGGAGCGTCGCGTCGATGCCGTGATCCCGGTGATAGAGGGTGGCCAGCTTGATCTCGCCGGTATCCGGATAGCAGCGTCCAGCGCTCGATGTCATGCGGCCGCTCATCTCGAGCCGCGGATACGGCGCGCGCGGCATCAGCAGGACGTCGCGAAAGTGGCCCTTGATCAGCCGATCCATGGCGTCCTGGAGCTCGGCCTGAAGCCAGAACTCCGGCCCGCCAAGCGGGAGCATGTAGCCTTCGATGTGCGCCGTGCGGTTAACCAACGTACCTTCGTCCCGGAGCGTGCGACGCCATCCGACCGATCCTCCGCATCTCAATCATCGGTGCGCCAGGCCGATTCGCCACGGTGGTGAGGGGCCTTTCGAGTGCGGCCGCGTCGCTCGCGGACGTCTGAGGCTATTTTACCTCGGACGGCGACCGATCGGCGGACGTGGAGGCCGTCAAGTGCCGAAATTATGTCTCCGAACGCCCGAATTGTTGCCGCCGATGTCAACGTGACAGGGCGACACACGAGTCCGGCCCTGCGCGCATCGGTTCCTTCTATCGACACGCCGTGAGCCGGCCGGGCGTTATCTCGAGACACGTCGACCCGAGCAGAGCATATGTTCTCATATCGTGGAGCTGACCGCAAGGCGCGTCGCGTCCCCGGTTAGAGAGGGGCGGTAGCAGCGCTTCTGCTATGCGCGTCTGGTACGGTAGTGGCGCTGAGTTGATCGGAGCCGAAAGATGACGGTCGATAGCTTCAAGTGGCTGCCTCCCTCGCTCAAGGGCTACTTCGAGAACATGCAGATCGAGCGACCGTCGACGATCCCATGGGCGCCGCTTGCGAAGCCGCTTCGCGAAGCGTGCGTCGCGCTCGTCACGACGGCCGGGATCAATGTCCGCGGCGTCGAGCCACCGTTCGACTACGAACGAGAGCAGGCGCACCCGGACTGGGGCGATCCCACGTACCGCGTGCTGGCCCGCAACCTGCGACAGGAGCAGGTACAGAGCGGGCACCTCCACATCAACAACGACGACATCAACGCCGATTTCAACGTCGCGCTGCCGATCACCCGCATGCTCGAACTGGAGGCCGAAGGCGTCATCGGCTCGCTCGCGACGACGAACTACTCGTTTATGGGGTACCAGCCCGACACGACGGAATGGCGCGAGCATTATGCGCCGGAAGTGGCGCGCCGCATGAAGGACGATCGCGTCGACGGCGTGCTCCTCACACCGGTCTGACCAGACTGCTGCCGCGCCGTGAATGCGCTGGCACGGACCTTCGAGGAAGCGGGCCTGGCGACGGTGGTGATCAACATCATGCCGGTCTGGGGAGAGCGCTTCGGCGCGCCGCGCACGTTGGGAGTGGAGTTCCCGTTCGGCCACACGTGCGGCCCGCCCGGCGACGCCGCCCTGCAGTCGCGCGTTGTCTGCGCCGCGCTCGATCTGCTCTCGACGGCGCAAGGTCCGCCGCCGGTCGTCCGCCACTTCGACGAGCCGTGGCCAGGAGACTTCGACGTCTGGAAGAAGGCGTGGCATCCGAAAGAGCCGTCGCCGATCATCCGCTGGATGCGCGAGCAGGGCGCGCTGCGGGCCCAGCAGCAGCGCGAGCAAAGCTAGCGCGCTCATCCAAGTGGATACGTATCCAGTAGAATGCCCTGCCGAGCACGGAGCTACACGCAGCCATTCAGCCGGCTCGGGCTCGTCAGGCCCACACGGGGGCGCCAGACATGGACAGCGACCGCCGACCCATCCACCAGCCCCAGAGCCTGACCCGCCGGGACTTCCTGCGCGTCGCCGCCAGCGCGGGCGCCGTGGGGGCGGGAGCGGTGCTGCTCGGCGGGTGCGGCTCGGACGACGGCAACGGCGGCCCGCCGAGCACGCCGGCGGCCGTCGTCGACCCGCCGCCGGAGACGACGACGATCCGGATCGCCGGAAGCACCGTCAATCCACGCACGGCCCCGCTCTTTCTCGCCGAGCAGTTCCTGCCGGCGGAAGGGTTTACCAGCGTGCAGTACATCGACTATCCGGTCCGCAGCGACGCGGTCGAGGAGATCGCTGCGGGCGCCATCGACATTGGTATCCCCTTCGCGTCGTCGGTGACGGTGGCCGCGGATGCGGGCGCCCCGCTCGTGGTGCTCGCCGGTGTGCAGAGCAGCACCTTCGAGGTGTTCGCCAACGACCGGGTGCAGTCGCTCCGCGACATCAAGGGAAAGAGGATCTGGTGCCCACGGGATGCCACCAATGGGAACTACGTCTTCTTTGCGGCGCTGTTGGCATACGTCGGCGTCGATATCGAGAGTGACGTGGAATTGGTTGATCTGAGCCCGTCCGACGGGTTCGCGCAGGCGCAGGCAGGCACGATTGACGTGTGGTCCAACTCGCGCCCCTACTCGACGATTTTTCGGACTGCGAAGGTCGGGCACGTCCTTCTCGACGCCCTGACGGACCCCCCGTGGTCGCAGTACTTCTCCTCCATGGCAACGGGAAACAGAGGCTTCGTTGAGAAGCACCCCGCCGCCACGAAGCGCGCACTGCGCGCCATTCTGAAGGCGACAGACGTCTGCGCGAAGGAGCCCGAGCGCGCGGCACACTACATCGTGGACAAAGGCTACACGAAGTTCGGCTACGACCTGGCGCTGGACGCCATCATCGGGCGATCGTACGCCGTCTGGCGCGAGTTCAACCCCGAGGACACCATGCGATTCTACGCGTTGCGTCTGCGGGAGGCGGGGCTCGTCAAGAGCACGCCGGATGAGCTGATCGCCCGCGCGACAGACTGGCGGTATTTGGAGGAGATCAAGCGAGAAGAGTGGGTGTAGGGTCGAGTGGATAGTGGACAGATCACAGGGGGAAGCGAAATGGCTAGCCGCACCAGACGTGGTGCGAAGGCGCTTGCGTTGAGGTGCGTTTCGGTCTATGGCTTGCCCGCGCGCTGCCGGGCCGTCGGCTTCCATGTCTGGTACTCGATCGCGCCGACAGCGGTCAGGAACATACGGCTCGTGGTCTCGCCCATGTGGTGGAAGCGCTTCCGCACCGCCTTGATCAGGGCATCACCGTCGCCGCGGTAGCCCCGCACCCACGGCGTCATGCCGCCGTGTTCTTTCGCGATCGTTCGGATCTCGCGCGCGTTGGCGATCGTGCCGACGATCTTCTTGCCGTTGCGGATGATGCTTGCGTCGCCCAGCAGCCGGTCGATGTCCGCCTCGCCGAACTTCGCGACCTTCGCCGTTTCGAAGTTCTTGAACGCCTTCGCGAATGCGGGCCACTTCGAGCGCATGATGCGCCAGTTGAGCCCGGCGCCGAACACGAACCACGTGAGCATTTCGAAGTAGGCGCGCTCGTCGGGCGGCGTCTCGCCGATCGGGAACGGGAAGATCTCCGTCGGGGGGACGCCCTCTGGCCCGCTGCGTGGCATCGCCGGCTCCCTTGGGGTGGCGCCGCGCCACCTGTCGGAGCACGGCGAATATGTCCATAGTAACCCCCTCGAAGCGTGGAACGTCGGATCGGAGGTGCGCTACGCTGGCTTCGCCGCGAAGCACAGATCGCGTATCATCGCTGCACAGCAACTGGAGGCGACGTGGCGCTCGAGATCCGGCCCTATCGCGAAGAAGAACAGGCGGCGTTCGTCCGCATCCCCTCGATCGTGTTCGGCAACTACACGGGCAACGATCCCGCGCCTCCGGCCAGTAACTTCACTCCGATCCGGCCCGAATGGTCGCTCTGCGCGTTCGAAGACGGCCAGCTCGCCACGTCGTACGGCGCCTACCCGCTGGTCATTCGCCTGAATGGTGCGAAAGCGCCGATGGCGGGCGTCACAGTCGTGGGCACGCTGCCGTGGTATCGCCGCCGCGGCCACCTGCGGAAGATTATGGAGGCCGACTTCACGCGTCGCTACGAGCAGCGCATGGAGCCGATCGCCGGCCTGCTCGCCTCGATGGCGGCGATCTACCAGCGATATGGGTACGCTGTCTGCTCGACGGCCGTCCGCTATCAGATCGACCCTCGCATGATCGCCTTCGCGCCGACGATACCGCCTGCGGAGGGCACCTGGCGTGAGGGGTCGAAGGACGAATTGCCGTTGCTCGAGCGCATGTACCGCGAGTTCACGAAGGCTCGCAACGGCTATCTGCACCGGGCGCCGGTCATCTGGGACGGCCAGGTGTTGGGACGGCAGCCAGCAGCCGGCAATCCGGCTGACTTCGGCCCGAGCCTTGTCGCCATCTACGAAGAGGGCGGCGAGCCGAAGGGCTACATTGCTTACGCCGCGAAATTCTTCGAGCAATCACCGGACAACGCCGGACCCGGCCAGCGCGTGTGGGTGCGCGACTACGTCTGGAATACCGCCGGCGCGTATCGCGGGATGTGGGACCACCTGAAGACGTTCGACCTGGCCAATCGCATCTGGGTGAACTGCGCCCCCGTCGACGATCCCGCGCCGCACATCATGCTGGACCCGCGCGAGCTGGACGCCACACACCGCGACCATCTGCTCGCCCGCATCCTGGATGTGGAGCGCGCGCTGCCGCTGCGGCCGTACGGCGCCGAGGGGCGCGTCGTATTCGAGCTGCGCGACGAGATATGCCCGTGGAACGCCGGGCGGTGGGCGCTCGAAGCGGGAGCGGACGGCGCGTCGGTGACGCGCACCAAGGATGCGCCGCAGCTCACGCTCGATGTCTCCGCGCTCGTGCAGTTGCTGTTCGGGCAGGTATCGCCGTCGCTCGCCGTCCGTTATCGTCGCGCCGAGGCGGCGCCCGATGCCCCGTTGCGCCTCTGGGACGCGATGTGGCGCACCCAGTATGCACCCTTCTGTCCGGACTGGTTCTGATGCGACAGACAACGTGATCGAGCACGGCGAGCGCATCGGCTGTACCCGCGGAGCTTCAGCTCCGCCAACGCGCATCATGAAGGAGCAAGCATGAACGCCGCCATTCCCGCCGGGCCGCAGGATCTGACAGCCGACTGGATCACCGGGGCGCTGCGCTCCACCGGCGTCATCAAGGACGCCACGGTCACCACCATCGCGACGCAGGCGATCGGCGAAGGCTCCGGCTTCATCGGCCAGCTCGCCAAGGTTGTGCTGACCTACGACAAGCCGGAGCCGGGCGCCCCACCGTCGCTCATCGCGAAGTTTCCCGGCGCCAGCGAGGGCGGCCGTGCGATAGGCAATACGTTCGACTTCTACCATCGCGAGATCCGGTTCTACCAGGAGATCGCGGCCGAAGTAGAGCTGCGCACGCCGGCGTACTACTACGGCGCGGCGAATCGGGATACGCAGGAGTACATCCTGTTGATCGAAGATCTCGCGCCCTGCGAGGTCGGCGACCACGCGGCGGGCTGTACACTCGAGGAGGCGCGTCTGGCGATCGAGAGCATAGGCAAGTTCCATGCGACGTGGTGGGAGAGCCCGCGCCTCAAGAAGATCGGCGAATGGATGCCGGCGATCGATGCGCCCATACAGCAGCTCGCAGCGGGCGCATACCAGCAGGCATGGCCGCCGTTCCTGGAGATGTTCGGCGCGACGCTTTCGCCGGAAGTGAAGGCGGCCGGCGAACGCATCGGCCAGAACGTCATCAAGATCCAGTCGTCGCTCGCCTCACCGCCACTGACGATCAGTCACGGCGACTTCCGCACCGATAATCTGTTCTTCGCATCCGCGCAGGGCGGCGCTCCGTTCGCCGTCGCCGATTGGCAGATCTCGACCATCGGACGCGGCGTGTTCGACGTCGCGTACCTGTTGTGCGGCGGTATGGAGCCCGAGATGCGGCGCGCGCACGAGCGCGATCTGCTGCGGATGTATCATCGAACACTCGAAGCGAACGGTGTGGCAGGCTACACATTCGAGCAGTGCTGGGATGACTACCGGCGGAGCGCGCTCTTCCATTTCGTCTACATCGTCATCGCGATCGGCACGCTGGACGCCAGCAACGAGCGCGGGATGGCGCTGTGGACGGCATGGCTGCGACGCGGCGCAGCCGCCCTCGAAGAACTGAACGCCGTCGAGCAGATGCCGGGGTAGGCGAATCGTTCGGTCGATCAGTCTCTCGGTCTATCAGTCACTCATCGGCAGCGGAGCATCACCTAGGGCGAGGCGAGCCTCGCGCGGCATCTACGAAGCAGGCTGAAGATCGAACTGAGCGGGGATCACCAGACCGCGCTCGCGGGCAACTTCCAGCCACAGTTCAGTTGCTTCTGCGATCATATCGAGAGCTTCCTCGATCGTGTCGCCGACGCTGATGCACCCGGGCAGTGCCGGTACGTTGATCATGAAGGTTCCGTCGTCATCGCGCTCGAGTTCGTACACGATGCCGCCCTTGATGATGTGGAAGACTCCGGTATCAGCCATGGGCACATTGTATCACCGGCTCGACTGGCCGCCCCGCTACACGTGCTTGAGGAACTCTTCGGCTGAGACATCGGCCTGGCGCAAGATGCTGGACACCGTTGAAGCTGATAGCTCACGGTTGTGCTTGGCGATGACGACAGGCCTCAGAAGTGCCGGTTTCCACAGCAGGACGTGACTGCCTGTTTGGCGCATGACGGTGAGTCCGCACGACTCAAGTGCGCGGATTACGCGCGCCGGGCGGAGGGCAGGTAGGCGCGTGGGCAATCAGGAAGCCCGCTTGTAAGCGAAGTCCGCGGGTACGTCGAGGCCTTTGTCCCTGGCAAACTCGATCCAGAGATCCATCGCTTCTCTCACCATCGAGAGTGCCTGATCGATCGATTCGCCAAAGCTCGTGCAGCCGGGCAGCTGTGGAACCATGATGGTATATCCGCCTTCTGGCTCCTCGCGGAGTTCGAAGACGATACCCTCCTTGATGATGTGGAACACGCCCGCGTCAGCCATGGAGGGATTGTACCATTGCAGGCGTGCGGTGTGGGCTCACCTTGACGGCGCCAACTCCGCGATCGTCCGCACGATGCGGTGTGGGCGCACAGGCGGGGGTACCGGCAGCCCGCGGCCCTCGCCGTCGACCCAGATGGTATGCATGCCGAGCCGGTGCGGCGTCGCGATGTCCGCCTCCAGGCTGTTGCCGACCATCCATGTCGCGCCGGGGTCGCAGCCGACTGCTTCGAGGGCGTGGCGGAAGACGCGCTCGTCCGGCTTGCCGACGCCGAATTCGCCCTCGATGACGATGCAATGGAAGTACTGTTCGAGCGCGTGCTTCTCGACGCTGCGTCGCTGATTGCCGGCCTCGCCGTTGGTGATCAGCGCCATCGGGATGCCGCGCGTCCGGATCGCCGCCAGCGTCTCGATGGCGCCGGGATACGGCGCGATGGCGGCGGCGCGCAGGGCCCGGTAGTCGTCGGCGAGGCGGTGCGCGACGTCGACGTCCGGCCCTCCGAGGTCGGCGAAGGCGTGCCGGACGATCTCGCGGCTCGCGCCGTCGAGGTTCATGCGGCCCCGGTACGCGCGCTCGGCGTCGTCCCAGAACCAGGTGCGGCGGACGCGGATCGCTGCGTGTAGCTCCGACGGCGTGCGCGTGCCGTCGCAGTGCTTCTCGCAGGAGGCGAGCCACGACTCCTCCATGCCTGTCTGCCAGTCGAGGATGGTGCCGTCGAGGTCGAAGAAGATCGCCTTGGGTGTTGCCGTCATACGCCCGGAGTCTCCCCGTACATCCCGTAAACGCGCTCGACCTCGAACTCGTAGATCAGGCGCCCCTCGTCCTTCATGATCTGCAGGAACTCGTCGATCGTCCGTTCGGCGCCGAACCAGCTGATCTTGCCGGGCGCCGGCGCCCGGCCGCGCTGCATGATCTGGAACAGTTTGAGGTTGAGTTGCGGAGCGTCCGCGCCGTCGAGGATGTGGACGCGACACTCCAGCGTCAGCCAGCGCCACTGGTTGTCGAAGACGAACAGCGTGCTCCGCGGGTCGCGCCGCAGGTGCTTCGTCCGCAGCCGCGCCTGCGTGCCCGAACTCCATACCCTGCCATCGACTACGGCCAGGCCAATGCGAACCGAATGCGCCGTGCCATCGGCGCGCAGCGTCGTCATCGCTGCCGACTGATTCTTGTCGAGAAACTTGAGCATCGCCTCGTCCACGGGGCTCCCTCTCGCGTCTTAGGGTTGTTGTGCGAGCCAGGCCTGGATCTGGTCGATGTGCTCGCGGTAGTGCTCGTCGGAGTTGCTGCTCGCCATCTGCCACGTCGGCCATCCGAACCGCTCCTCGTCTGCCAGTTCGGCCTCCGGCAGCGTTTCGATCGAGCGCACGACTGCCTGCATGGATGCGCGCGACTCGGCGAGCACCGTACTCCAGAGTAGATCCTTCGCTGCCGCATAGTCGCGCGCGTTCGCGGCGTCCACGTCCCGCACCTCGGGCCGTTCAGGTGTCGTGCCGCGCGCCACATCTTCGAGCCATCCGGCGCAGCGGCGCTCCCAGACACTTATGTGCGTCACGGCGTCCTTTACCGACCACCCCTCTTCCAGCTCCGGCGCCACGATCTGAGTTTCGCTCAACGACGCAACGAGCGCGTCGAGGAGCGCCCGGTCGCGGCGGATGCTGGCGAGGAGTTCCTCTTTGTGCATGGTCTGTCCTATCAGTGAAATCGGCGGCGGCGTTCGAGCGCCGCGCCGACCGGTGGTCGCGCTGGTGTCGTGCCCCGCGCCGCACGATGTTCCGCTGCCGCCAGCTCTGCGAGTTCGCCCAGAAGCGCCAGATCACCTGCGTTCTCCACATGAATCTTGATCCAGTCCGACGCGCCTTGGCGCAGTTCAACGCGCGGATCCGCCCTCAGCCGGCCGCGGTGCTGACTGATCACTGCGCGGGTCAGTCGCAACTGCATGACGCCAGTATCGATGGAGTGCGCGACTTGCTTTCCGTTCACCCAGAACGCGTCGCCATCCGTGAAGGCGCTGCCGCTCTCTATCACGCCGTCGATCGCGAGCAGGCACGTACGGGCGCGGGTGGCGAGGCTGTTCATCGTCGCGCCTTCGCGGCAGCGGACTTCTTCCGGCCGCCTTTCGCGGGCGCCGGTGTCCTGCCGTTCGTCGAGGCAGCGAGCAGCTTCCCAGTCCGCGTCGGAGTCTTCGCCGTTGCGTGCTTCGACTTCCCGTTCGCGCTGATCGCCTTCGCGCCGCCCGTGGTGGCCTTGAGGCCGGGAACGATTTTTTGCGCAGCCTTCGCGGCGCGCCGCACCGCGGCCAGCCGCTCCGCAGGCAGCACTTTGCGCAGGTATTTCGCCGTGAAGCTGTGCTCGACGAGCGCTACCTCCTCCGGCGTGCCCTCCGCGATGACGCGGCCGCCGCGATCGCCGCCCAGCGGGCCCAGGTCGATGATGTGGTCAGCGTTTTTCATGACGTCGACGTGGTGCTCGATGACGACGACGGTGTTGCCGCCATCGACCAGCCGCTGTAGCACGACGAGCAGCGCGCGCGTGTCCTCGAACGATAAGCCCGTTGTCGGTTCGTCGAGGATGTATAGCGTGCGCCCCGTCGAGCGCTTGGACAGTTCCGTCGAGAGCTTGATGCGCTGCGCCTCGCCGCCCGACACGGTCGTGGCGGGCTGGCCGAGGCGGATGTAGCCGAGGCCGACGTCGTGCAGCGTCTCGAGCTTCCGCCGCACGCTGGGGATGTTCTCGAAATAGCCGAGTGCCTCCTCGACCGTCATATCGAGTACGTCAGCGATGCTCTTGCCCTTGAACGTGATCTCGAGCGCCTCGCGGCTGTAGCGCTTGCCCTTGCACACCTCGCAGGGCACCGTCACGTCCGGCAAGAAATGCATCTCGATCTCGATGTAGCCGTCGCCCGAGCACGCCTCGCAGCGGCCGCCCTTGACGTTGAACGAGAAGCGGCCCGGTGTGTAGCCGCGCAGCCGCGCCTCCGGCACCGACGCGAACAGATCACGCACCGGCGTGAACAGCCCCGTGTACGTGGCCGGGTTGGAGCGCGGCGTCCGGCCGATCGGCGACTGGTCGATGTCCACAACCTTGTCGATGTAGTTGAGTCCGCGGATCGCGTCGACCTTGCCGGCCCGCTCGCGGGCGTTGTACAGGTCCTGCGCCGCGCGCTTGTAGAGCAGGTCGTTGATCAGCGTGCTCTTCCCGGAGCCCGACACGCCGGTGACGCAGACGAACTTCCCGAGCGGGATCTCGACGTTGATGTTCTTGAGGTTGTTTTCGCGCGCGCCTTCGATGCGGATGGCGTGGCCTGTACCCGCGCGGCGGGTCTCCGGCAGCGGCACCTGGCGGCGGCCGCTCAGGTAGGCGCCGGTCATCGACTCCGGCGACGCCATGATCGCCTCGATGCGCCCTTCCGCCACGACGTGCCCGCCGGCCTCGTCCGCGCCCGGACCCATGTCCACGATGTGGTCCGCCGCGCGCATCATCGATTCGTCGTGCTCGACGATCAGCACGGTGTTTCCCAGGTCACGCAGTCGCTCCAGGGTCTTGATCAGCCGCTCGTCGTCCACCGGGTGCAGGCCGATGCTCGGCTCGTCGCAGACGTACAGCACGCCCATGAGACTCGAACCGATCTGCGTCGCCAGCCGGATCCGCTGCGCCTCGCCGCCGGACAGCGTGCTGGCCGTGCGGTCGAGCGAGAGATAGTCGAGCCCGACATCGAACATGAAGCGCAGCCGCTCGCGGATCTCCTTGAGGATCTGCCGTGCGATCACCTGCTCGCGTTCGCTCAGCGGCGTCTCCTTACTGGAGAGCCGTTCGACCCAGTCGACCGCTTCGCGCACGTCCATGGTGGTCACGCGCTGGATGTTGAGGTCCGCGACGGTCACCGCCAGCGTCTCCGGCTTCAGCCGCGCGCCGTTGCAGGCGTGACAGGGCACGGCCGCCATGTACTTCTCGATCTCCGTGCGGATGTAGTCGGAGTCGGTCTCCTTGAAGCGGCGTTGGAGGTTGGGGATGACGCCCTCGAACGTCGTATCCCATTTGTTCGTGTGGCCGCCGCTGGCCGTGTACTTCAGCGTGATCGGGTCGTCGTCGCCGTAGAGCATCAGGTCGAGGTGCTTCTGCTTCATCGCCTTGACGGGCACGTCGAGCTTGAAGCCGTGCTTCTTGGCGACCGCCTGAAGCATGCGCATGTACCACGTGTTCGTCGCGGCGGCGCGCGACCACGGCACGATCGCCCCCTGCTCGATCGACAGGCTGTGGTTGGGCACGACGAGTGCCGGGTCAATCTCCATCCTGACACCCAGGCCGGTGCACTCCGGGCAGGCGCCGTGCGGGCTGTTGAAGCTGAAGTTGCGCGGCGCCAGCTCGCCGATGTTCGTGCCGTCGAACGCGCAGGCGTAGTGTTCGGAGTACATCCGCTCGCCCTCGCCGTCAATGTCCACCTGCACCGTGCCGCCACCGAGCTTGAGCGCTTGCTCGACGCTATCCGACAGCCGGCTTACGCTCGAAGCGGAGCCCTCGCCATCGTGGCCCTCCGTGACGATGCGGTCGACAACGACCTCGATGGTGTGGTTCTTCTTCTTGTCGAGATCGATCTCCTCGCCGAGGTCACGGATGCGTCCATCGACGCGCACGCGCACGTAGCCCGCGCGGCGCGCGTCCTCGAACACGTGCAGGTGCTCGCCCTTCCTGTCGCGGATGATCGGCGCCAGGATCATCAGCTTCTTGCCCGGCTCGATGCTGAGGATGGCGTCGACGATCTGCTGCACCGTTTGCCGTTCGATCGGCCGGCCGCAGGTGGGGCAGTGCGGTGTGCCGGCGCGTGCGTAGAGCAACCGCAAGTAGTCGTAGATCTCCGTGACGGTGCCGACGGTCGAACGCGGGTTGCGGCTCGCGCCCTTCTGGTCGATCGAGATCGCGGGCGACAGGCCCTCGATGTAGTCGACGTCGGGTTTCTCCATCTGGCCGAGGAACTGCCTCGCGTAGGCGGACAGCGACTCGACGTAGCGACGCTGGCCTTCCGCGTAGATCGTGTCGAACGCGAGCGACGACTTGCCGGACCCCGACAGCCCCGTGATCACAACGAGCTTGTCGCGCGGGATCGTGACGTCGATGTCTTTTAGATTATGCTCGCGAGCGCCTTTGACGATGATCGCGTCGAGAGGCATCGGGTTGCTGGTCTCCTGGGTTTGGATGTCGGAGGGTTGGACGCGCGGCGTTGCGTCGTTCTCTCTCCGGATCGGCATTCTAGCACGCGTGTTCGCGCGGTCGATGGGCTGCTGACGCCGGGCGTCAGGAGAATCGGCGCGCGGAGCGCCGGCTTGTGACATCGGAAGGCTGTGTCGGGAACCACGCGGTCGGACGTACGCGTTTCGCTTCGATTTGCCGCACGCCTCTATGCGTCGTCCGATGAGGTCGTTCCGGCGGAGTCGGCCTTCGCGCGGACGAGCGAAAGCCACTCGCGCTCGTCCTTTTCTGCGAAGTCCAACCAGACTTGCTCGCCGTTGGTGGTCTCGACGCAGAGGCACTGGCGGCGGCTGGGCGGCCCGCCGAGGTGCGGCGACGGCGCCGGGTACAGGCCGGCGGACTTGACCTCCCCATACGGCACGATCATCCAGCGCGCGTCGCCGCGCTGCGCCTCGAACATGAGGCGCCGGTTCGTCAGGAAGAGCGCGCCCCGGAGGACGGACGTTCCGCGGAGCAGTTCGGCGGCGACGGCGCGCTCGACCTCCTCACCGGAGGGCAACTCGATGGAGATCTCCGGTGGTGGCTTGGGTTTGCGCCGGAAGATGGGCATGCCTACATACCGCCGTGGGCGCGCACCCAGCGCATCGCCGGGCGAAGCTGCTCGCTATGCGTGCGGTCATGGTTCTCGAAGGCGAGCACGTAGTCGAGGACGGTGTGCTCGTTGGGCGGCGGCTCCCACCGGAACGTTATCTTGAGGGCGAGGTGCTGCTCCGAGAGCTGCGCAAGCAGCGTCAGCGTTTCGTGCCGCATCGAGAGAAACTCCTCCGTGAGGGCGCGGTCCGCGGAGTAGCGGCGTGCTTCGAGGCGCTGGGCGTTGCCTGCGCCAACATCGGGCCACGGCGCAACGGCGCCGTGCTCGATGATGTGGCGCAGATGGGCCTGCAGCACCCAATCGCCCGTGGCGATGTGCATCAGAAGCTGTCGAAACGACCAGCCAGGCAGAGGCGAGGGGCGCTCCCACATGACGGGATCGACGTTGTAGACGACGTATAGCGTCTCGTCGGGAGCGAGGGCATCCGCGGCGTGCTGGATCTGTGACAGGAGCTTCAAGTCCGGCGGCTGCCACGTCAGGCGCAGCGCGCGGCGAATGTCGGCGGCGTGCAGCCGGTCGTGGTGGCCCAGCCAGATGCGCTCGCGTGCGCTGTTGTGCTGCTCGCCGTAGGGCCGCAGGGCGACCGCGAGGTGTCGCGGCTCCAGCAGGTCGTAGAGGCCGACCAGGAGGTTGCGCCGCTGCTCCATCTCCTCGATCAGGTCAGCGGGCGTACGAAAGCGGCCGCGCAGGATCGCGCGCTGACGAATTGCGCTGGCTTCGCCGGGCGGTAGCGGCGGCAGCGTGTCACCTTCGCCGCGCAGCAGGCCCTGCGCGGCCACGGCCCATCCCTGGTCAGCGCCGGCCAAGTGGGCGAGCAGATCGTGGAGCGTGCGCGAGCCGTACGGTACGTATCGTGCCCAGTCACGCGGCCCGACGTCGCCGAGGGCGGACATCAACTCCGCGCGCGCCATGTGCATGTCGAGGACGGCGTCGTGGACGAAGGGGATCATGCGGTCAGTGTAGTCGAGGGCGGGGCGGCCGACAGACGATGTCCCGTGGGACTCACGGCGGGGGCGGCTGGGCGATATGGACGGACGACCCGCTACCCCGTCCCTCGTGACTGTGATATCAATCTCCGAATCCAGACTGAGCCGGGAGAGAAGGCTTGTTCAAGAAGATCCTGGTCGCGAATCGCGGCGAGATCGCGCTGCGTGTCATGCGGACGTGCCGCGAGATGGGGATCGCCACGGTCGCGGTGTACTCGACGGTGGACCGCAGCATGCTGCACGTCCGCTACGCCGACGAGGCATACCATATCGGCGAGGGACCGCCGCTGGAGAGCTACCTCAACTACGAGAAGATCGTTGAGGTCGCGAAGGGGGCCGGCGTCGACGCCATACACCCCGGTTACGGCTTCCTGAGCGAGCGGACGGAGTTCGCGGAGGCTTGCGCCGGCGCCGGCATCACCTTTATCGGACCGGATCCGAAGGCCGTAATCCTGTTGGGCGACAAGGTGAACGCGCGGCGCACGATGATCGCTGCGGGCGTGCCCGTCGTACCCGGCACCGAAGGACGTGTCGAGGCGGACGAGGCGGTGCGGCTGGCGCCGGGCATCGGGTTTCCGCTGTTGATCAAGGCGTCCGCGGGCGGCGGCGGCAAGGGCATCCGCCTGGTGAGGAGCGTCGAGGAGATCGAAGGCGCGGTGCGCGTCGCTTCGAGCGAGGCGCAGTCGGCGTTCGGGGACGGCGGCGTGTTCCTCGAGCGCTACCTGTCGCCCGTGCGGCACGTCGAGATCCAGATCCTGGCGGACAAGCACGGCAACGCGGTGGCGCTGGGCGAGCGCGAGTGCTCGGTGCAGCGGCGGCACCAGAAGCTGCTCGAAGAGTCGCCCTCGCCCGTGCTGAGCGAGGCGACGCGCGAGAGAATGATGGCGGCCGGTGTCGCGGCGGCGAAGGCGTCCGGCTATTACAACGCCGGCACGGTGGAGTTCCTGTTCGATCCGGCCACGGACGAGTTCTTCTTTCTGGAAGTGAACACGCGTTTGCAGGTGGAGCATCCGGTGACGGAGTGGCTCTGCGGGCGCGACCTCGTGCGCGACCAGATCCGCATCGCCGCTGGTGAACCGCTGGGGTTCACACAGGAGGATGTGGTGCTGCGCGGCGCGGCGATCGAGTGCCGCATCGCGGCGGAGGACCCGTACAACAACTACCTGCCGTCGCTTGGGCGCATCGACTACGTGAACGAACCGAGCGGGCCCGGCGTGCGCGTCGACAGCAGCATCTTCAGCGGCATCGAGATCCCGTACTTCTACGACCCGATGCTCGCGAAATTGATCTGCTGGGGCGCCGATCGCGCGCAGGCGATCGGGCGCATGAAGCGCGCACTGCGCGAGTACGTGATCGCCGGCGTGAAGACGAACATCCCGTTCCACCTGCAGCTGCTGGACGACCCACGATTCATAGCCGGGGAAGTGCACACAGGATTCCTGGACGCTGACTTCAAGATGAACGAGCCGGACGACTTCACGCCAGAGGAGCAAGTGGCGCTGCTGGTGGCGGCGGTGATGTCGCACAATCGGCGAGCGCGGCACGGGGCTCAGCCGGCGGTGGTCAGCGGCCCGAAGAGTGGGTGGCGAGACGCGGGGCACGAGCGTGAGGTTGCCGCGCGCACGGCGGGCGCGCAACAGGGGAATCGATGGCGGCGAAGTACCGGCTAAGGCTGGGCGACGACATCAAGGAGATCGAAGTCGAGCCGGACCACGCCGGCGGCTATCGTGTGACCGTTGATGGCGCGACGCGCGTGGTCAGCCTCGAACGGATCAACGACTCCGCGCGCTATTCGCTGATCGTCGATGGCAGGCCGCATGAGGTGTTCGCTGAAGAAGGCCCGACGAACTATCACGTCATGGTGGGCGGGCACCTGGTGACCGTCGGCACGCAGACGGGGCGGCGCGGCGGCGCTGATGGCGGCAGCCTCGAGGTGGATACCGGCGGCGAGTGGGTGTTGAAGTCGCCGATGGCGGGCGTGGTGCGGGAGGTGCAAGTCTCCGCCGACGACGAAGTGGAAGAGGGCCAGGTGCTCGTGGTGGTGGAGGCGATGAAGATGCAGAACGAGCTTCACGCCCGGCGAGCGGGCACCGTGAAGGCGGTGTACGTGAGCGTGGGACAGCGGGTGGACCAGGGCACGCCGCTGCTGGTGCTGGTGTAAGGGGGCCGCCCTTCGTTGCCGCCGTGGCTTCGAATGGCTTATAGTAAGGCTCAACTGCAGAGCGCCTCCGGAGGCGCTCGCTTGCTGACAAGGGGCCGACGATAGCCAGAGATCTCCGTATAAACGAAAAGATCCGCGTCCGCGAGGTGCTCATCATTGACGATGAGGGGCAGAAGCTGGGCGTAACGCCGATCATCCAGGCGCTCGAGATGGCGCGTGAGCGTGGGCTCGATCTGGTGGAGGTGGCGCCGAACGCCAACCCGCCGGTGTGCCGCGTGCTGGACTACGGCAAGTTCAAGTACGAGCAGTCGAAGAAGGAGCGGGAGGCGCACAAGCACCAAAAGCAGGTGGTGCTACGCGAGGTACGCTTCAAGCCGAAGATCGGCCAGCACGACATCGAGGTCAAACGACGCGTCGTCGAGGGACTGCTGGCCGGTGGCGACAAGGTGAAGGTTTCGGTAATGTTCCGCGGGCGCGAGATCACGCACCCCGAGATTGGCCGCGAGCTGCTGCTGGGCATTTCGTCGAAGCTCAAAGACGTGGCGATCGTGGAGCGCCAACCCTCAATGGAGGGGCGCTTCATGAACATGTATTTGGCCCCGGTGCCGGCCAAACAGGAGGCGAAAGTGAAGACGCCTCGCGCGCCGAAGCCGGCCGCACTCGGGACTTCGGGCGAAGCGGGCGGTGAGACGGCGATGGCGGCGGCGCTGAAGGCGGCAGGCGCGGACAGCGCGGTGGCGCCGACCGAGGCATAGCCCCGCGACGTGACCAGTGCGCTTCCGGCGCGAGAGGACGAAGACATGCCGAAGATGAAAACGCACCGCGGAGCAGCGGCCCGCTTCAAGGTCACCGGCACGGGCAAGTTCACGCGCCGGAAAGGGAACATCAGCCACAACAAGACGCGGATGTCGAAGGCCGCGCGGGGCGCCATCGACGAGATGATTGTGATCAGCAAGCCGGGGCAGCGGATGCTCCGCAAGCTCATGCCGTACTCGAAGCGCTAAGGCGCGTTCGAGGAACCTAGGACTGAGAACCTAGAACCCGCGACCTGAACCGGATCCGCAGCCTGAGGTTCTTGGTTCTCAGTCCGTTGTCCTTCCGAAGGAGTAGACGATGCCACGGGTGAAGAGAGGCGTGCCGGCGCACGCGCGACACAAGAAGATCCTGGGTCTGGCGAAGGGCCACAAGGGCCAGCGCCACCGTGTGTTCAAGCGCGCGAATGAGTCGGTGCTGCACTCGCTGGACTATTCGTACGGGCACCGTCGCGAGCGCAAGGGGGATTTCCGCAAGCTGTGGATCGCGCGCATCAATGCGGCGTCGCGGCTGAACGGCATCACGTACAGCCGGCTGATCGACGGTCTGAACAAGGCCGGCATCCAGATCGACCGCAAGGTGCTGGCGGACCTCGCGGTGCGGCAGCCGCTGGCGTTCGCCGCCGTGGCGAAGCAGGCGCTTGCGGCCATCGCGTAGGGACGACCGGGAACAAGGATTTCACGGATTACACGGATATATGCTTGAGGGTCGCGGATGATGCGGGCCTCTTCTGTTGCTCGTGGCTGCAGTGCGCGTCCACCTCACCCGGTCTGTCTCCTTCGGCGCGCCCCAGTGGCCATCTCTCGATAGCGTGGAGATGGATGAGGAGTGGCTCTGCGCCGATGACCATTCATCGACCATCGTGCCGCGGGCTTCAGCCCGCGTCCCCCTCGCCTTCCGTGAAATCCGCGTAATCCTTGTTCCCGTCCGCGCCGGTTTACAATACGGCGAATGATCATCGTGTGCGGCAAACAGACGGCGGAGATCGACGCGGCGGCGCTGGCGGAACGGGCGGGCCCGTACGTGGGCGTCACCATCGACGTGGGTGCGGGGGACGGGCGGTTTGCCTATCGGTACGCGGCAGCGCATCCGGACCGCTTCGTCATCGGCGTCGACCCCGTGGCGGAGAACCTGCGCGAACTCTCGGCGAAGGCGGCGCGGAAACAGGGGCGTGGCGGGCTGGGAAATGTGCTGTACGTCGTCGCGAGCATCGAGCGCGTGCCGGACGAATTGTGCGGCGTGGCCGGCGAGATCTTCGTGACGCTGCCCTGGGGGAGCCTGATGCGCGGCATCGTTCTGGGCGAAGATGTGGTGATGCAGGGCCTGAGGTCGCTGGCGCACGCGGGCGCCCGGCTGCGCATCGTGCTGAACACGCGCATCTTCGACGACCCGATACCGCTGGACGTGCGCGACCTGCCAGACGTGACGCCTGAGTACGTCCGCGAGACGCTGGCGCCCGCCTTCGCGCGGCACGGCATCGCGATCGCGGAGACGCGCTTCATGGACGCGGATGAGGTCGCGGCGATCGAGACGACGTGGGCGAAGCGGCTTTCGCAGCGGCGTCCGCCGCGGTCGGTGTTGATCGAGGGTACGATCCACGAAGCCTACGGCCCGTAGGGAGCACGAAGGGCACGAAGGGCGGCGGGTGTTAATCGAACTGTTCGGCGAATCGCGACGCGTTCTCGGTCCGCTCTTCCGGGGCAACCGGAAGCTGCACGGCGCAGCGACCGCGGCGCTCAGCGGAGAATTCGGGCGCGCATGGGCTGACAGCGCCACGGCCCCCGGCGTTGGGCTGGTCGAAATCGAGTTCTACTTCGTGGCCGGTGACGCCGAGGCGGCGACTGCCGGCGATGCTGCGCGGGCGATTCCGCGGGACAGCACCGTGGTGGCGCTGGGCGAGCCATGGGAGGCGCTGCTCCGGCGTACCAAGGATGGTGCCATCGTCGAACACACGCGCGTTGCATTCGATGCCGGGCCGTGGGATCGCGCTCGGCTCGCGGAGCTGGCGCGTTCCCTGCCACCCGGGTACAGGATGCAGCGCATCACGACGCAGAACGTCGACCGCTTCGCCTCGTTGGAGCACGCGCTCGTCTCGAACTACCGCTCGACGCGGGACTTCGCCGCGCACGGAGCCGGCTTCGGCGTGGAGCACGACGGCCGGTTTGTGGCGGGGTGCGCGTCGTTCACGCTGGCGGGCGGCAAGCTGGAGTTCGAGATCCAGACGCATCCGGACTTCCGGCGACGCGGTCTGGCGACGAGCGCTGCGGCCGCGATGATCCTGCATTGTATCGAGAGCGGCCTGGAGCCGTGCTGGGACGCGCACAACGAAGGGTCGGCGCTGCTGGCCGAGAAGCTCGGCTTCGTCAATCGCTCGCCGTACAGCGTGTTCGAACTCACCTGAACGCATGCCAGACACGGTCGTTCGTCGCCGGTCTTCGGTCGTCGAGGGTTCGTAGCGCTGGCGTTCCGCCGGGCGGGTGTTGTGCCGTTACACTGTCGCCATGACCGCGGCCATCGTAATGTGAACCCCGAAAGGCGGCGGGAGATGAAGCTCACCACTCCGGACCTCGACCGTATTCGACGGACGGCAGCCTCGCTCGTCGAGGAGCGGCATCTGCCCGGGCTTGCCGTCGGTGTCGTACAGGGCGATGACCTGGTGTTCGGCGAGGGCTTCGGGCTCGCCGACATCGAGAGCGGTCGAAAGCAGGACCCGGCGCTCCGCCAGCGCATCGGCTCGATCACGAAGACGATGACGGGGCTCTGCATCATGGCGCTGATCGACGAAGGGCGCCTCTCGCTCGACGATCGTATCGTCGACCTACTGCCCGATGTGCCACTGCACGGGCACGCCGACGCGGTCACGGTCCGGCATCTGCTGACGCACACGGGGGGCATCGGCGAAGCGCCCACGATGGAGCACGTCACGCGCGCCGGCGAGGTGCTGTTTTCGGACGTGCGGGACATGCGGTCCACCGTCGAGGCGTACCCGAACGGCATCCTCATCGAGGTGCCGCCAGGCACGAAGTGGGCGTACGCAAACCACGGCTACGGCCTGCTCGGCGAGATCCTCGCGCGCAAGGAAGGCGTGCCGGTGGACGAGATCCTGCGGCGACGCATCTTCGAGCCGCTGCGTATGACCGACAGTGATTGCTTCGAACGGCCGCATCCTGATCTCACAACCGGCTATCATCGCGCGCCTGACGCGGATACGCGCGTGCTCATCGAACGCTTCGGCGGTCATGTGCCAGACGAAGAGACCGTCGACGGACACAACATCCGCATGGCGAACTACGAACACATTCGCGGCGACTCCCTGCGCGCCGCCGGCGCTGTGCAGTCGACGATCTTCGACATGGGCCGCTACGCTTCCGCGCTGCTGCGGCGTAGCGGCGGTATCGTTGGGCCTAAGACGTTCGACGCGATGGTGGCGCCGCAGTGGTGCCCCGACGATCGTCTGCCCAGCCAGGGGTTCGCGTTCGCCCGACTGCGCCGGTTCGGACGGAGGGTGTTCTCCCACGGAGGCGGTGTCGGAGGCGGCTGGAACACGATGCTCAGCGTCATGCCCGATGATAACCTCGCGCTGCTCGTCCACCTCAACCTCGCGTCGATGGACTTGATGCACGTCGATTCTGCGCTGATGCGCGCGTTGGTCGATGCGCCTGCCGCCGCGCGGGAAGCGGCGTGTCCGCTGGATCCTGCCGTGCTCGCCGCGTCGCCGGGGCTGTACGAGGGCTCGCCGGGGACGCTTACGAACCTGCGCATCATCACCGGCTTCGGCCGCGTGCGCATCGAAGCTCGCGACGGCGATCTGTACGTGCATTCGCAGCGCGGCCTGTGGAAGGACGGTGCACGCATGTTGCCCGCAGACGCCTCGGATCCGGCGTTCTTCACGCTCGCGACGGAAGACATCGAGCCGGTGTCCGTCGCGCTGGTGCGCAATGACGCGGGCGAGATCACCGGCCTGCGCGCCGGCATGATGGACCTCATCCGCGCCACTGATCCGGACGCTTGACCGGCACACGCCGGTCCGCAGTGCATCGACCTCGAGGATCGCGCTCGTTAGAATAGGCGGCCTGCGAGACTGTGCCTGTGTGGGCCCAGCCGAACGATCCATGGGAGGAACGATGGCACGTATCACGGCGCTGAGCTTCATCGTCCCGGTGCGAGACCTCGATCGGGCGGTGGCGTTCTATCGCGCGGCATTCGGGCTTGAGGAGGTGTTCCGTGGGGAGCGGATCGTATTCGTCGGGCTGCCGGGGACGGACAGCGCGCTGGGTCTGCTGCTCGACCCGGAGCGCGCGGGCAGCGGGCCGCAGACGGTCGGCTTCCACGTCGACCACGCGGTGCCCGCCGACGATGCGGTGCGCGACGTCGAGGGCGCGGCCGGCACGGTGCTCGAACGCGGCGAACATGCGCCGGGCGTGCCATTCGCGCGGATCGCCGATCCGGATGGAAACGAGCTGTGGATCTAAGGAACGGCTGACACTGAGACGGCGGGCGAGTCTTGTTAGCGCCCGCTAATCGCCGAGTAGTGTGGCGTAGCCAAGCTCGATGATCTCTTCGACGTACTCGCTGCGCCACCCCGGGTTAGGGATGTGCATGTCGTGATCGCGAAACCAGCGGTGGTAGCTGAGGTACTCCTCCTCCAGCTTCTTCCGCCAGGTGTCTTCCTCGGCAAAGATATCCGGCTCGATGTCTTCCAGCCGCGAACTGGTGTCGCTCGGGTCGATGTCGAGGTCTTCCTGCCAGTAGTCGGCGAGATAGTCGAGGCAGTCCTCCAGGTCCTTGCGACAGTCGTTGATGAGCAGGGTCATCATCGCCTCGCGGTCGACCGGGTTCGCGCGCAGCCGTAAGTCCCGCGCGCACGTCTCGCAGACCACCACCAGGCGGCGGGCGTCGCACTCTTCCTTGTTCTTGCAATTGTGCGTGCGGGGCGCGTACTCGGCTGATCCGGGCGCCCGGCTGTAGCCCGCGACGAGCGTAGCGCTGAGCGAGCCGCAGCGCAGGCAGGAGATCTTGTCGGCGAAGATGTCGTCGATGGTCTTATCCCAATCGATCTGCATCACCCTCCTCCTTGCCGCGCCGCAGCCTCGCGTGTTGGTCCGATTCGCAACATTCATCGTAGCCGAACGCCCGGAGGCATACAAACGCGACGGTTCGGTATGTCAGCGGCCGATGCGTGACCCGTACGGGTTGGCGGCGTCCATCCGATACTAGCAAAGGGGAAAGGGGTGACCGAGTGAACCAGCGCCGTCCGCGTTCCATTCGCGTCGTGTCCGAGTCGGAGCCGAGCGCGCCGTTCGAGTCCACCGGCCGTCCGCCGGCCGAGCGCGGGCCCATCCTGTGGGTGCCGCTGGTGCTGCGCCTGATGACCCTGGCCTGGGGCGTCGCCATCGTTGCCGCGCTGGTGGATGAGTTCGGCGCCGTGCCCCATCTGCCGCTGTTCATGGCCCTGAGTATGACCGCGCTTCTCGTCGGCGCGACGTTTCTGTGGACCGCCCGGGACGACACTCGAACCGCCGCCGAGCGGACGGAGGCTCAGGATGCCGACGAGCAGGACCTGCTGACAGACCTTCCCACGTACAACTACTTCGAGCGCCGGTTAGGCGACGAGTTTTCACGGTCGCGCCGGATGGGCCGCCAGATTTCCGTGGTCCTCATCGATGTGAACAACCTCACGGCGGTGAACAAGGAGTACGGCGTGCGGGCGGGCGATCAGGTGCTTCGGCACGTCGCGAAGGCCGTTGACAGCACGCGGCGCTACCACGACATCGTCGCGCGGCTGGGCGACGATGAGTTCGGCGTCCTCTTGCTGGACACGGGCGAACAGGGCGTCACCGCGTTCATCGAGCGGCTCGAAGACCGGCTGGCGCGCGAATCCGCCGTGGCGGACGTCGCCGGGCGTAGCGTGTCGCTCTGGGCGGGGATCTGCTCCGGCAGCGCCGTCTCGCTACCGGAGATGGCGCGCGCGGAGGCGGTGCTGGAAGCGGCGATGCAGAGCCTCGGCGCCGCCAAGCAAGAGCGAGAACGCCGCCGGCGTATGTGGCTGACGGCATAGCTACCTTCAGCGACGCGCGCCGGACGGGCGCCCGACGCGACCCCGATGAGACATACCAGACTGGCGTTGGCGGTCTTACGCCGCGCGCTCGATACCGAGGCGGCGCGCCGCGGCACCCGCATCGGTGTCGTCGCCGCGCGTCAGGAGTTGCACCAGCGCGCCGGCCTGCAGCAGTTCCGGGAGGCCGCCGCCACGCTCGGCGGTGCCGTCGATGGTCGCCCGGTGCATGGCGCTCAGCTGCAGGCGTAGTTCCTCGTCCCGCGCCGCCTCGGCCCAGATATCCAAGAGGACCCGCCCAACCGAGGCGGTAGGTAGCGGCGCGCCTCCTTCGGCCGCGACGCCGAACGGCGGTACCAGCGCGCCCGACTGGACGATTCGGTCGACAACCTGCCGGAGCACGTCTCGTTTCTTGCGGAAGTGGTGGTAGAGACCGCCCTTTGAGCATCCCGCCGCCAGACAGAGGTCATCCATCGACGCCGCGGCGTAGCCCTTCAGCGCGAAGACGGTGAGGGCGGCCTGCACGATGTTGTCACGGGCGGCCTGCGAACGAGCGGCCTGGCGGGTTGCAGCCATCATTAGTCCTATGTGAACGATCGGCCGCTGCCGAGGCAGTGTGCAGGGGCGAGGGTCGCGCGGACCCTGATTTTCCTTGGAGAACGTTGTCAACCCCTGTTGACAGAGAGGCAGGCCGGGGCGTATAAAGATACCGACGAGTCGGTATTACCTGCCGACTGAGGTCAGGGGCATCGATGTAGTACCCGCACAAGGAGGAAGTGACATGACGTTTCGCGTGACGTGGTAAGTCCCCGCTGTCCGAAAGGACGATGAAGAAGGCTCTCGATACGGGGAGCCTTCTTCATTGTGTTGAGCCATTGCCGGCGGTCGGATTCAAGCGGCGCGCGGCGCCGCCGCGGCATGGTGCTCGGACTCCTCTTCGTGGTCGCTGAAGCGGATCTCGACGATCTTGTCGAAGGCCAGCAGGAAGGCCTGCACACACTGCGGGTCGAACTGGGTGCCGCTGCAACTGATGATCTCTTCGCGCGAGGTCTCGACAGACAGGGCGGCCCGGTACGGCCGGTCGGACGTCATCGCGTCGAACGTGTCGGCGAGCGCGAAGATGCGCGACCCGATGGGGATCTCATCCGCGGGTAGCCCCTTCGGATAGCCCTTGCCGTCGAACCGCTCGTGGTGCGCCATGACGATCACGGCCGCGCCTGACAAGAACCCGATGTCCTTGATCATGTCGTAGCCGATCTTCGGGTGCCGCCGCATGTCCACCCACTCCGCTTCGGTCAGCGGACCCGGCTTGTGCAGGATGGAATCGGAGACGCCGATCTTGCCGATATCGTGCAGCAGACCGCCCCGTTGCATGTCCACCCATTGCTCGGTGCCGGGCAAGATCCCCATGTGGTAGGCGATCTCCATCATGTATTTGGCGACGCGGATCGAGTGCCCCTTCGTCTCGCGGTCGCGAGCGTCCAGGGCGGAGACCAGCGCTTCCAGTGTGCCGTCGTAGGTCTCGCGCAGGCGGTCGGCCATGCCAAGCACCTCGCGGTTGGCGCCCTGCAGCTCGCGGTTGCGCTTCTTCAATTCGTCCACGTTCTGTGCCGTCTTGTCGACGTACTGCTTCACCGAGAAGCGCATCATCAGCGGCGGCGCAACGAACGCCAGGATACCGAGGTAGCCGATGCCCTGGTAGCCCAGCGCGAGCGCCACGCCCAGCAGCCCGAAGACGATGTAGTGGGGAAGCAGCCATTCGAACTTCTCTCGCCAAACGTCCAGCAACGACGTCCGGGTAGAGAGGCTGACGGCAACAGTCACCATGCTGATGTTCATCAGGTAGTAGACGACGATGCCTGCCAGCGCGATGGGGATGAGCCAGCCGTTAATCGGCAGCCCCGGACCGACGATCGGTACGAGGGCGTGGATCATCCAGGCGACGACCACATTGCTGACGACGATCAACCCGACGTTGAAGATGCGCTTATACCAGGCGCCGCCGCCGAGGTCGGTGGCCACCGCGGCGAATGGGCTGACGATGACGGCGCCCGCCGGTCCGTAGAGGAACGCGATGGCGAAGTCGCCCACCATGCCGATCGACACGCCGGTGTCGCCGTAGATGGGGACGCGCGTGCGCCCGAATGCGATAGCGAGTAATCCCAGCACCACAAATCCGCCCACGTCGCTCGTATCGAGCTGGGGCGCGAATACGGCGACGGAGATCAGCCCGGCGCCGAAGACGAGCAAGACGTAGGCGAGTGCCAGTCCAGGCAGCCGTTCGCCGCCTGCTGGCTCATTGGCCGCGTCGGGCGGCGGCGCGGGGGACGGGGCATGTGGGATCTCTGGCGCGCCTTGGGACTGGATCGGCCGTGCATCCAGGGGCTCGTTGAGCATGGGTTCCCGCCAACGGTGCGACCCCAACCGAAGAGGCCTAGGAGAATATCGGCTCACCGAGGGGCGCCGCGTAGTGAATCTAGGCCGCCTCCGCGAGGCGGGCATTCATCTGCTTTTTGAGGGCCGAGAGGATCCGCTTATGAAGCTGGCACACCCGGGACTCGGAGAGTCCCATCATCTGTCCGATCTCATGGAACGGCTTGGCGTCGGAATATCGCATGCGCAAGATAGCGCGGTCGCGAGCGGTGAGCCCGTGTAGTGCCTCGTCCAGAAGCATCAGGGAGGCGTTGTGGTCGGCCGCCTTCGCAGGGTCGCCGGTCTCGTCGTCGTCCACGGGGTCGAACGCCGGCCCGCTTTCGCCGCCGCGGTCCTGCAGGGCGTGCTCCAGCGAGATGAACTTCGACCCTGCATGCTTCTGAATGGCGCCCAGCTGCTCCAGCGGGATGCCCATGCGGAAGGCGATCTCCTTCGGTGTTGGCCACCGGCCAAGGCTCGCCGAGAGTTCCTGGGACATACGCTCGACCTCTCGGGTGCTCTTTCGCAGTGAGCGTGGCAGGGGATCCATCTTCCGGATCGCGTCGAGGATTGATCCCCGGATCCGGCGCACAGCGAAGCTGGCGAAGCTGGTCCCGCGCTCCTCGTCGAACCCATCGACCGCCTGGATCAGGCCTTCGACCCCGTACGCCAGCGCGTCCTCGCGGTCCAGTCCGAGCGTCTTTTGGTTATCCGTGGACATGCGGCCCACTACGAATGCCACCAACGGCATGTGCCTCGTGATCATCTCCTGCCGTGCCTGTGAGCGCATCGCCACCCCCATACTCGAAACAACGAACATGCCGCCTGTCCAGAGGTGGACGACAGGCGGCATGCAACGTGTCGAAACCGTGTGAAGCCGGCGGGGCTCCAGGTCTTCGGCAGCCCGGCTGTCCGCAGCAGGCGCGGATCCGTGGCGTTGCGTCCCCGCCTTGCGGCGAGTTTGCCTGTTCGGCCTCTGGATGTACCTGATGCCGTCCTAGCAGCGCTTTTCGCCGATCCATCTGCGTGCTCAGTGACTCCTAACGCGAGGGCGGGCGTTTTGTTACAGGGATCGCCGCTATTTCCTGCGATTGGCCTCGGTGCGCACCAAACTGCCTTGTCAACCCCATTGGCAAAAGCGCGTCGCTGGTGCATACTGGGCCGTCGGAACACGACGCGTGCGCCGATACCTTTTGGGAGCGAGAGGCGATGCCGAGGACAATGGTCGACCGGTTCGAGCAGCGAAAGCTCACCCGCGGCAAGCTCATCGACGCCGCGCGCAAGATGTTCTCGACGAGCGGCTATGAGCACGCGACGGTCGACGACATTTCTGAGGCGGCCGGCTATTCGAAGGGTGCGTACTACTTCCACTTTTCGACGAAGGACGACATCCTCATGGAACTGCTGCGCATCTGGACGGAGGACCGGACCCGCGTGCTGGCGGCCGGCGCCGAGCCCGGCGCTTCTCCGCGCGACGGCCTTCACGAGACGCTGACAAACTTCTTTTCGTATGCCGACGCGCCGCAGTGGCCGGGCGTGCTGCTGGAGTTCTGGTCACAGGCCGTCCGCAACGCGGAAGTCAGCAAGAGGCTGACGCAGGCGTACGCGGGCTGGCGCACGACGCTCGGCGAGGCGTTCACGGCCGCTGCCGCTGCGGGTGCGCTCAATCTCCCGTCGGCCGAGGATGCCGCCGCCGTCGCCCTCGCCGCGCACGACGGCTACGCTGTGCAGACCGCCATCGGATCGCCGGGTGGCAAGGCAATGACCGCCGCCGAGGTGGCCGACGCACTTCTGACGCCGCTTGAGGCCGCCGTTGCAACCCCGGGCCGCCAGGCGGGCGCGCGCTGACCCATACTCGCTGGCAAGGTGCGTGATCACGTGGCGTCCAACAGACCGGTTCCGTGCGCGCCCTGATCCTCGCTCCCTTCTCCGAACGGCAGCTGACGCGACTGCGCCACTATGCCGACGTCGTCTACGAGAGCTGGACGGAGACGAACCGCCTCCAGGATCCCGACCAGCTCGGGGCCCGGATCGCCGCGGAGGACATCGAGGTGCTGATCGTCGAAGCGGACTTCGTCTTCGAAGAGGTGTTCGAGGCGGCGCCCGCCCTGCGCCTCGTCGGCGTCTGCCGCAATGCACTGAACCAGGTCGACGTTCCTGCCGCGACGGCGCATGGCGTCGCCGTCACGCACGCGCCTGGACGGAACACCAGGGCTGTCGCTGAGATGACATTGGCCTTGATGTTCGCGCTCGCCAGACGCATACCCGCCGCCCACGCCTTCGTCGCGGGCGGCGCCTGGGACGATCCTTCTGGCGGTTACCGCCAATTTCGAGGTCGCGAAATCGGCGGCGCGACGGTCGGCATCGTCGGCTTCGGGCAAATAGGGCGCGAGGTCGCGCGCGCATGCCTGGCCCTGGGCGCGCGGATCGTGGTGCACGATCCCTTGGTGGCGGAACGTACAGTGCGCTCGCTGGGCGGGCGCGCTTCTAGCCTCGAGGCGCTGGCCCGGACGGCGGATTTCGTGACGCTGCATGTGCCGGACACAAACACGACGCACCATCTGGTGGACGCGCGCTTCCTCTCGCGGATGAAGGCTGGTGCTTTTCTGCTTAACACCGGCGGCGGCAGCGTGGTCGATCCGGCGGCCCTGGTCGAGGCGCTGCGCTTGGGCGGGATCGCCGGCGCGGCGCTCGACGTCTTCGCGGGCCAGCCGCTGCCGGCGGCGAGTCCACTGCTCTCGGCTCCGAATGTCATCCTGACGCCGCACATCGCTGGCGCGACCGCCGAGACGGTTGAGCGCCACTCGCGCATGATGGTGGATGAAATACGGCGATTGCTCGCGGGGCGGCCTTTGCGGCACGTCGTCAATCCGGAGTACGCACGTGCCCGCTGACACCGTCCTCGTCATCGATGCGGGTACGAGCGCCCTGCGTGCGGTCGCGGTGCGCTGCGACGGCCGTGTGACGCCGCTGGCAGCCGAGGCGTGGCCGATGTTCGTGCCGGAGGACGCCGCGGCCTCCGGGCGCGAGTTCGATGTCGCTGCGCTCCGGTGTACCTTCGAACGGCTCATCGCTGCCGCGACGCCGGCGCGCGACGTTCTCGCGGGGTTGGCCTTCACCGGGCAGCGCGAAGGGATCGCCTTCCTGGACGAGCAGGGCGCGGCCGTGTTCGCGTCGCCCAACATCGACGCGCGCGCATCGGCCGAGGGCATCTCGATCGACGCCGCTCAGGGCGCTGACGTGTATGCCGTTACCGGGCACCTGCCCTCGCTGATGCAGGCGCCCGCGAAGCTTGCGTGGCTGCGGAGCCATCGCCCGGCGGTCGCCGAGCGCGTTGCGCACATGCTTCCGCTCAGCGATTGGCTCGCCACGCTCGCGACGGGCACCCTCCGCACGAGCCGAAGCCTTGCTGTGGAACACGGTGTGCTCGACGTAACGAGCGGCGCAGTGCCGGTGGAGCCGCTCCGACGGGTCGGGTTTGACGCCGGCCTCGTGGCGCGGGTCGCCCCCGACGGTTCGATCAGCGGCGAGGTGACGGCCGGCGTGATGGCGGGATTGCCGGTGGTGCTCGCCGGCGCCGACACGCAATGTGCGCTGCTGGGCATGGGTGCGATCGATGCGGGCGCCGCCGGACTGGCGGCTGGGTGGAGCGCACCGTTGCAGCTGGTCACCGCCGGTCCGGTGTTTGACCGCGAGCGGCGGACCTGGACCGGGGTGCATGTGGCGCCTCAACGCTGGATACTCGAGTCGAACGCGGGCGAACTGGGGCGGGCGTTCGACTGGATCTGCTCGATGATGAATCTCGCACCCGGTGACGCGGCGAACCTTGCGGCAGGCGCGCCGGTGGGCTCCAGCGATGCGATGTCGGTGCTGGGGCCGCGCGCCATGCGTGCGTCGGAGATGAGCGCTGGTGTGGGTGGGCTCACGTTTCCGCTGCCGCTGGTCATGTCAGCGCCAGGCCGCGCTCACCTGCTCCGCTCGGTGCTCGAAGCAACAGCGTACGCTGTGCGCGCGAACATGGAGCAACTCGAGGAGGTGAGTGGCGCACGGATCGCTTCGTTGGCGATCGGCGGCGGTATGTCACGGAGCCACGACTTCTGTCAGATAGTCACGGACGTGATCGATCGACCGCTCGCCGTCGCGGTCGTGCCGGAGACATCGGCGGTCGGCGCGGCGGCGCTCGCGGCAGTGGCCGTCGGCCTGCACGCAACGCTCGCGGACGCCGTACGCGCGATGACGGCCGGCGGACGTGTGCTGACGCCCAATCCGCGCATCTCGGCCGCGTACGACGACTATTATGCCCGCTGGTGCGACATGTGCGACGCCTTCGAGCGGATCGCCGGCCTATGAGTCAGTTCGCAGTCGAACGCGACGAAGTACTCGATGCGGTGCGGCGCATCGTCGCGGCCGGGCTGGTGTCGGGCGCGAGTGGCAACGTCAGTCGCCGCATCTCGACGCCCGACGGGGACCTCTTCGCTGTCACCGCCAGCCGCGTCCCGTACCACCGCTTCGGCATCGATGATGTGCTGATCGTCGATGGGGAGGTGGAGCCCGTTGTGGGCGACGGTGTGCCGTCCAGCGAGTCCCTCGCGCATCTCGCTGTATATCGCGCGCGTCCCGATGTGGGCGCCGTCATCCACACGCACTCCGTCTACGCGAGCGCCTTCGCCGTTGCCGCCCAGGCGATACCGTGCGTGCTCGACGAGCAGGTCGTGCTGCTCGGCGGCGCCGTCGCCGTGGCCGAGTACGCCGCCTCGGCGAGCAGCCAGCTCGCCGATCATGCCGTCGTTGGGCTCGGCGATCGGGCGGCGGTGCTCCTGAAGCATCACGGCGTGCTCGGCGCCGGCAGCGATCTCGACGAAGCCGTGGCGGTCGTCGATCTCGTCGAGCGCGTGGCGAAGATCCGGCTGCTCAGCATGCAGCTGGGCGCCGCGCACGAACTGCCGGCGGCCGTCGTTGGCGCGGAGCAGCAGATCTATCGCATGATGAGGGGGTTCAAGCCGTAGGGCGATGTGCGCACGGCGCCGCGTCCCACGGCTTGGAGGTAGCGCATGGGCGCATGGCAATGCGTCCGTCAGGAGCACGATGCACGTCCCGGCCTTCCTGCTCCGCCGTCTCTACGTGAAGGGCAGCCTTCGCAACGAGGGCGGCGGCTTCGCGTTCGACCTGAAGAACTCGCTTGGCTCCGGGTATGCGGAGCAGGTGCTGCCGATCTCGCTCGACGGCGAAGCGCTGCCCGTAGCGTTGGCCGCGTTCACCTCGAACGGCGAGACGGTCCGGTTCAGTGACGTATGCGCGGAGCGGCCGATGACGCTCGGCCTCAACCGGGTCGTAACGATCAGCGTGGCAGGCCGCACGCTCGCCGATGGCAAGCACAAGCTCGGCATCGGCTTCATCGTCACCGGCATGGGCGAGATGCAGTTTGATGTCACGGACGTCATCGAAGGCGAGACGACAGCCGATGCTGCCGGATGACCCGGCAGCAGTTCCGCCAGAGACAGAGATCGCCCCGATCGATTTCGTGGGCCGCTGGCGCGACATCGTCGAGCGGCGGCGGGTCCAGATGGACGCCGCCTACGCTGCGGCGGGCATCGACAACGCCGACTACTGGGGCAGGCGCGCGAAGGCGTACCGCCAGGCGCTGCACGAACGCGCCGACGCGGATCCGTTCCTGCAGTGCGTGCTCCGGCTTGTGACGCCAGACAAAACGGTGCTCGATGTCGGCGCAGGCACCGGGCGCCACACGCTGGCGCTCGCTCCGCATGTTGCGCGCGTCGTGGCGGTCGACCCGTCGCCGGCGATGCTGGGCTTGCTCCGGGAAGATCTCGCAGCCCGGCGGCTCACCAACGTCGAAATGGTCGCGTCGGGATGGCTCGAAGCGCAGGTCGAGCCGGCCGACATCGTGCTCTGCTCGCACGTCCTGTACCCCATCGCCGAGCCGGTGCCGTTCATTCGCAAGCTGGAAGCCTGCGCGAAGCAGCGCGTCTACGTCTATCTGCGCGTCGACCCGCTGCCGACGGATATGGGATTGTGGAGCGACTTCCGCGGCGTGGCGCTCCAGTCGCAGCCCGTGCATCTGGATCTGATCAATCTGCTCGCTCAAATCGGCATCGCCCCCGACGTGGAGGTGGTTGAGCATCGCTTCAGCTGGACGTTCGCGGACCTCGACGAAGCGGTGGCGCAGGTGCGCAACAGCCTCTGCCTGCGCGACGACGATGGTGCGGCCACGGCGAAGCTCCGTGTTCTGCTCGAAGCGCGTCTGGTGCCGTGGCCGAACGGCCGTCTCGGCCCGGAGATCCATTCCGCGCGCTCGGCGATCATCTCGTGGCGCCCGAGGGAGCAGCCTTAAGCGAGACGGTCGGCGCGGCGTTCGAGCCAGGCCAGCACGGCCGGCGCAAGCTCCTCCGGCCGGTCCGTCGGCACCGAGTGCCCCGAGTCGAGGAACTCGATCAGCTCGGCGTCCGGGATCGCCGCCACCATCGCGCCGGCGACGGCACGCGACAGCGCCGGCGCCTTGCCTGCGCGCACGAGCAGCGTCGGCGCCTCGATATCGCCGATCGTCTGCGTGAGGTCCTCCGGCTCCCAGAGGGCGGACACCTTCGGGTCGTATTTGAACTGCAGCGCGCCGCCCTCGAGCGTCCGCAGATTCCACTTCGTGCGATGACGCAGGTTCGCTTCCGGCGCTGTCGGTGTGTCGGGCCGCGCGTGGCGCACCGCGTCTTCGAAGTTGGTGTACCGCCCGTGCCCTTCCTTGGCGAGACGCGCTGCTTCCTCGAATCCGGGAGCCCGCCGGCGGTCGATGTGTGGCGGAATGTCGATCACGACGAGGTGTGATATTCGCTCCGGATGTGCCGCGGCGTACGCCATGGCGTTGTGGCCGCCCATCGAGAGCCCCATCAGCACGAAGCGGTCGATGCCCCAGGCCAGCACGATCGCGTGCAAGTCGTCGACGAACTCGCACGTTCGGTACGACGGCGCGTGGCCGCTGTCGCCATGGCCGCGCTGGTCGAGCGCGAACAGATGACAGCGCTGCGCCAGTTGGGGCGCCATGTGGTCCCAGATGCGCGCGTGTCCCGTCAGACCGTGCAGCAGCACCATCGGCGGCGAGGCGGCGTCACCCCACTCCAGTAGTGGAGGGAGAGTCCGCGGGGATCGACCACGTGTTCACTGTAGTCCATCATCTGCATCCGTAGGCTGCGGCCCTCGCGACGTGAACGGGTCCGGGGTTACCTCCACACGCCCGTATCAAGGGCAGGGCGAGGGTTGCGCGAACGCCCAATCGAACAGGCGTGCACTGTCCGTGTAGCGGTCCACGCTGCGCATGAGCGAGATGATGATGCGGCGTCCGTCTCGCGTCGCGGAACCGACGATGGTCTGCTGCGATTGTTCCGTATAGCCGATCTTGATGCCGTCCGCCCCTTCGTACTTGCTCAGCAGGGCATTGCCGTTCCAGACAGCGGGCCCGTCCCAACGCGGCTGCCACGATACCGACGACACGATCTGCCGAAGTGTCGCGTTCTGCATATCGTAGCGCGCCAGCATGGCCATATCGTAGGCACTGGAGTACAAGCCGTCTTCGAACAGGCCGTGGGGGTTGGTGAAGTTGGTGTCCGCCAGGGCCAGCGATTTCGCCTTCTCGTTCATCAGATCTACGAACTTTGCCGTGGTCCCGCTGATGCCTTCGGCGATGGCGATCGCGGCGTCGTTGCCGGAGGGGAGCAGCAGGCCGTACAGCAGGTCGAGGAGAGACAGTTCCATGCCCGGCCGCAGCCCCATGACCGTGGATCCGGTCGCATCGTAGAGCGCCGCGCTATCGACGCGCGTGGTGATCAGCTTGCTCGTGTCCGCCTGGTCCGTGGCGACGGCGGCGGTCATCAGCTTCGTCAAGCTGGCCGGAGGGAGTTGCGCGTGTTCGTCGCGACCGTAGATCTGGGCGCCGCAGGCGTTCTCGATGATCGAGATGGAGCGCGCGCTGACGTACGGGAGGCTTGCCGGTTCGGTGGGTTCGGGTGTCGGGCTGAGTTGAGGGGTGATTGGGTGCGCGGCCTCGGCTGCCGAAGAGCACCCCGCCGGGCAGGCGGAAGGCGCGAACCGCCCGTCGTAGACGGCGCCGGCCACCCAGCCGGCTGACAGCGCAAGCACCACCAGCGCGAGCCCGACGATCGCCGCACCAACCCCACCGAGGGCTGCGCGGTTCGTTTCTCCCATTGGAGCGCAGTATACCCACCGCGGTGGTGCCGGAACACGCCCTTCGATCACGATAATGATCAATTCTTTCTATGTATTGGTGCTGCTCCGATCGATGGCACGGCGCGGCAGACTGTCGCTCGGCTCAACTCCCTCGCGGTACACGCGTTTGCTGCTTGACGCCTGCGCGTTGACATCTCCGGGCGCTGCGATCTATGTTGCGATCGCCATCGACCCGATCGGCGGGCGATGAGCACGTGACCCTGGAGCGACGACCCCGGCTGCTTGGATCCGAAACCGGACCGAGACGGCACAGACGGCGAGACGGTGGATGTCTCCGCGTGCCTCTTCGGTCTGATCCGAAGAGGTTTTTCGCGCCCGGCCGTGGACGCGGGGGAGTTGGACATGAGGACCGTACTCAAAAGCAAGATCCACCGCGCGCGCGTGACGCAGGCGGATCTCCAGTACGAAGGCAGCATCACGATCGACGCTGGCCTGATGGACGCGGCCGACATTCTGCCGTTTGAGCAGGTCCAGGTGCTCGATGTCGACAACGGCGCACGCCTCACGACCTACGCCATCGAAGGCCGGCGCGATAGCGGCCAGATCTGTATCAACGGCGCGGCCGCTCGCCTGGTCAGCCCCGGCGATACGGTGATCATCCTTACCTACAGATCGGCGACCGACGACGAGGCGCGTTCAGCGGCGCCGGCATTGATCTACGTCGACAAGTTCAACCGCGTCGCCCGCATCGCCGACCATATCGAGGCCGCGCCGGCAATCTCACGCCTGGGAGACGATTCATGAAGCGCATCACCACGGCCGACGTGCGCGAGATGAAGAAGCGCGGCGAGAAGATCGTCATGATGACGGCGTACGACTATCCCACCGCGCGCCTCGTCGACGAGGCAGGTGCCGACCTCATCCTTGTGGGCGACACGCTGGGTATGGTCGTGCTGGGATACGACTCGACGCTTCCGGTGACCATGGAAGAGATGATCCATCACACGAAGGCGGCGGTGCGCGGGTCGAAACACGCGATGGTCGTCGGTGACATGCCGTTCATGAGCTACCAGACAGGGTGGCAAGACGCGATGCGGAACGCCGCACGCTTCCTACAGGAGACAGGATGCGGCGCCGTCAAGCTTGAGGGCGGCGTGCGTTCGGCGGAGACGGTGAAGAAGCTTGTGGAGGCCGGGATCCCCGTGATGGGGCACATCGGCCTGACGCCGCAATCCGTCAACCAGGTCGGCGGCTGGAAGGTGCAGGGCAAGACGCCCGCCGCGGCCGTGCAACTGATGCATGACGCACAGGCGCTCGAACAGGCAGGCGCGTTCGGGATCGTGCTTGAGCTCGTCCCGGCGCCGCTCGCCGAGTTGCTCACGGAACGCCTCAGCGTGCCGACGATCGGCATCGGCGCCGGCGTGCACTGCGATGGACAGGTGCAGGTGTTCCACGATCTGCTGGGCCTGTACGACCAATTCGTCCCAAAGCACGCCGGCCGCTATGCCGACCTCGCCACGACCATCCGCGATGCCGTCGCGCGTTACGCGGCCGATGTCCGCGCGGGTGCGTTCCCGACCGACAAGCAGAGCTTCCGCATGGATCCGGCGGCGCTCGCCGAACTGCGGCCCGCCGGGACCAGTGCGATTCAGCGCCGGCACGCACTGGGGCTCGATGCCTGACAGCCGGTCTGCGCGGGCGGTACGACTGCCTTCGCGCGTGGCGCGCTGACCATGCAGATCGCTCGCACGATCGCCGACTTCCGTGCCTGGCGACGCTCGTCCGGTGACGCGCTGGGCCTCGTGCCGACGATGGGCTACATTCACGAGGGCCATCTCTCGCTTGTCCGCGCATCGAAACGTGACAACGCCTGCACAGCCGTCTCGATCTTCGTCAACCCCGCGCAGTTCGGCCCTCATGAAGATCTCGCGCGCTACCCGCGAGATGAGCCCCGCGACCTCGCCTTGCTGGAAGGGGAGGGTGTCGACGCGGTCTTCTCGCCGGTTACAGACGAAATCTACCCGGCCGAGTTCAGTACGTACGTCTCGGTAGAGCGGCTGACGGAGCGCCTGGAAGGCCGGAGCCGGCCGACGCACTTCCGCGGCGTCACGACCGTGGTGCTCAAGCTCTTCCATATCGCGCAGCCCCAGCGCGCCTACTTCGGCAGGAAGGATGCACAACAACTCGCGGTGATCCGGCGCATGGTGCGCGACCTGGACCTGCCGATCGAGGTCGTCGGCATGCCCATCGTGCGGGAAGGTGACGGCCTGGCTATGAGCAGCAGGAACGTGAACCTGGGGCCGGGTGAGCGCCGTGCCGCCCGCGTGCTTTCGAAGTCGTTGCGTCTCGCGGAAGCGGCGTTCGCCGCCGGCGAGCGGGACGCCGCAGCGATCCGTGCATCGATGCAGTCGCTGATCGCGGCGGAGCCGCTCGCCACGCTCGACTATGTGAGCATCGCCGACGCCGATGCGCTGGAGGAGATGGAGGTCATCGACCGCCCCGCCCTGATCTCGCTCGCTGCCCGCTTCGGAGGCACGCGGCTGATCGACAATACGACGCTCGAGCGAGCTGCGCCGTAGACTGCATTTGCCGGGATGCCGCGGCAGCGCCACGCACGGGTCGGCGCCTCCGCGCCTGCTACAATACGGGCGCGCCCGGCGGCGCTCGTCCACGTCGCAACTACAGCAGGGAACAGGCTCGAAGCATGTCCGGTCACTCAAAATGGTCGACGATCAAACGCCAGAAAGGCGTTGCGGACGCACAGCGCGGCCAGATCTTCACCAAGCTGTCGAAGGAGATCATCATTGCCGCGAAAGCGGGCGGCGGCGATCCGGCCGCCAATACGCGCCTCCGGCTCGCCATCCAGAAGGCCAAAGAGAGCAACATGCCCGCGGACAACATCCAGCGAGCGATTCAGCGCGCGGTCGGCGGCGGCGACGGTGCTGACCTGGTTGAGATCATGTACGAGGGCTATGGCCCGAATGGCACAGCCGTGCTCGTAGAGGTCGCGACCGACAACCGGAACCGCACAGTCGCGGAAGTGCGCAACGTCTTTGCGCGTTCGGGCGGGAACCTGGGCGAATCGGGCTCCGTCGCCTGGAACTTCGATAACCGCGGCGTCATCACGCTGACGCCGAACGGCAATGATCCGGACGCCGTCGCAATGTGCGCCATCGATGCGGGCGCGGACGACGTGCAGGTCAGCGCGGATTCCATCGACATCTATACCGCGCCCGCCGATCTGGAGAAGGTGAAGAAAGCTCTTGAGGATACCGGTGTGAGAGTCGATTCGGCCGAGGCGTCGCGCGTTCCGAAGACCACGGTTGCCCTTGACGAGCGAAACGCCGTCTCGATGCTGCGCTTGGTGGAGAAGCTGGAGGCGCTGGACGACGTGCAGAAGGTGTATTTCAACGCCGACATCAGCGACGACGTCTTCGCGTCGTACGCCGGATAGCGATGGCGGACGCAGCGCCGCCGGCGATCATCCTCGGCGTCGACCCTGGTACGCGCGTCACGGGCTGGGGGGTCGTCCGGACCGACGGCACCGAGCCGCGCGCCATCGCCTGGGACGTCATCGCACCCGGCGCGAGGCTGCCGCTCGAGCAACGCCTGGCGGCCATCTTCACCGGGCTTGGAGACGTGATCGCCCGCTTCGCTTTGACAGCCGTGGCCGTCGAGGAGCCGTTCGTGGGGGAGAATGTGCGTTCCGCCATGGCGGTCGGCGAGGCTCGAACGGTCGCCATGCTGGCGGCGACATTGGCGGGCCTGCCCGTCTTCCATTACCCGCCGGCGCGCGTCAAGCAGCTCGTGGCGGGGTACGGGCGGGGCGACAAATCCCAGGTGGGCGAGATGCTCCGCCTCCAATTGGGCATGGACGCGATACCCGCCGACCTCAACGCCAGCGACGCCCTGGCGGTCGCCCTGTGTCACGCCATGCATCACCGGGCGAGCGCGCTGGTGGCTGCGGCCGATGCCGCCGCCGCCCCGCCGCCGGCGCGCGCAGCGCGGCGCACGCGGGCCGTCTAGGCGCTGCCGAGGGCCGAAATACTCGCTAAGTCGTCCTTGACGCGAGAAACGGTGGCGCGACTCAGGGCGTTCTACTTGGTGAACGGCCGACGTGAAGGCCAATAAGGAAGCTCCGGCACCATGGCCCTCAACCCCGCGACGTACTCCACCCGCTCCCTCTCGCTGCTGATGCTCGCCGCCTTCGCCGGCGTGGCTCTATGGATGGCGGAGCCCTCCGGGTTCGGGCTCTCCGGCCAGGGGAGTGGCGGCGCATCGCCTGGCGCGCAGCTGCCTTCGTCTCTCAAGGTCGACGGCGTCGTCGAGGTGGAAACTCATGACAACATCGTCACACAGCTCGTCGTACCGCTGACGCTGCGCGGGACACCCGGGATCGCCCTTGACGGCGCGCGGCTCCGCGCCGAGACGGCGATGAGCGAGACGGCATCCGCCGCCGTACCGACGACGCACATGGTCTCGTGGCTCGACGGTAACGGCGATCAGGTGCTGGATCCGGGCGAACATGCGCTGCTGACCATCGACTTGCCCGCTGTCTCGACGGTCCATCCCGGAAACCCGCTGAACCTCGTCGTTACCACCGCGGATGGGGCGGCGCTGGTGATCGAGGACGTGCTGGGCAACTAGCGTTCACGCTCAACGATACTGCTGGAGAACCAGGGCGGTCGGCCGAGCGTCCTGGTTCTCCGGCGTCCACCCCCAACCAACATGCGACGCCGCTACGCGCGCCCAACGTGGCGCAGGTACATCAATAGCGCCGCGATGCTCTTCGCGTCGCAGATCTCGCCGGAGTCGATGGCCCGGAGCGCGTCATCCAGACTGACGCGCTCCAGCACGAGGTCCTCGTCCTCGTCGGCTTCGAGCGGGTCTTCCACGAGGTCAGCGGCGACGTACATGTGCTGATACTCGTCGGAGTAGCCGGGCGCCAGGAAGAGGCCTCCCAGGTAGGTGAGCCTGCCGCCGTGCCCGGTCTCCTCGCGTAGCTCGCGCAGTGCCGCCGCCTCAGGCGACGCGTCGCGCTCGTCGACGCCCCCCGCTGGAAGTTCCAGCAACCAACGTCCGACCGGGTGCCTGTACTGGCGCACCATCAGCAGCCGCCCGTGGGCGTCCACCGGCACCAGCACCACGGCAACGCCGTATTCGACGACCACGCGATCGTAGGTGGCGCCATTGGCCTCGCGCAGCGAATCGACGCGCAGATCGAGGAGTGCGCCGGAGTATTCGCGCTTGCTGGCGACGACCTGGGGAACGGAGAGCAATGGGTGGCCGGGCGTATTCGTGTTGGTGCTACCTCCCTGCTTCGCCATCGCGAAGCGAGCGCACCATGGCGATCTCGTTGCAGCCGGGGAACTTCGGACAGCGATAACACTCGCCCCAGAC
>CAYQZE010000052.1:0-3368 GCA_964421985.1 uncultured Dehalococcoidia bacterium
GGTAGCGTCGACCGACGCGCCTTGGGTCTCTACCGGAGCCACATCGGTGCCGCGCGAGCGGGTACAACCGGCGATCGCCACGGCAAAAATGACGGCGCCGGCTGTCATTTGAGAGCGGGTTATCCGCAAATTTGACCGAAACATTCTACCCCTCCTGAAACAACGCCCGTCAATTGCGAAAGCAACCAGGGCATAACCATTTTCATACTAGCATAAGCGGTATACAGCGTCAAATCGACGCCACAGCAAGGTTGAATATAGCATTTTCTTGGAACGGCCGCCACCTCTACCTGAGTCCATTTATGTAACGATAGGACGGCCACCGGTTTTTAGCCCATATCATTAGGTCTTGAGTTTAGAGCCTAAGACAGGCACGGTCTGATCCGTGCCGACTGAACCTTACCAATTTCATACAGCAGTTCGTTTCAAGCAGCGCCAGTTGGCATCGCTTTCGGCGTTTTCGAGACCACCGGGTATTTGGCTCGCGGCTGAGGCTGGAAGCCGGGCACGCGTCCGGGCGCTTTTCCGCTGGGCCTGGGCGCAGCGGCGGGGGTCCCCAACCCGCGCGAAAAGGCGGCCCAGGCGCGGCGGACTTGGCCGGGCGTGAGTGCCCGTTGGGGATCACGGCGCGCTTTCGGATCCCAGGGTCGGGCTGGCGTCGCCACCGCGGCGCGGGCCAACAGGAGTTGAACATAGGCGAAGGTCACAGTCCAGACCCAGTTCGTCGCGCCAGCGAGACTGGTCACCTGGGCCAAGGTCAGGCCCAACCGCTGTTTGAGAAAGCGGAAGAAATGCTCGATGCCGAAGCGCAAAAGGTACATCTGACACAGATCCCTCAGTGCCACGGTGGTCGGTCCACTCCAGAACAGCCATAAAGGCCGTTGATACTTGGGCTGGCCTTCGGCGGTCAGGAACTCAATGCGGATCACCCGGCCCGTCAACTGCGGCAAAGCCTTGAAGTGCAATTGGCTCCAGGCGCTCACGCGCACGCTCGTCTGACCCAAGGTAAACCTCCCGTGTTGCTCGGGCGGCGGTGGAGCCTTCAAGCGAAACTTGGCCCCATGCACCGGCGGCCGGCCGCGTTTGAGCCGCTTGCCGGTGCGGGGATCACGGCCAGGCGGCGGTGGCGCGCCATAGAGCACGCGGTTTTGCGCCAGGCGCACCAGCACACACACCTGCGGGAGCCCGATAAACACCGTCAAGAAAGCGACTTTGGCGTAACTGCTGTCCACGACCACGACCGCCAATGCGCCCGCAACCAAGGTAGCTGCCAAGCGCCACACTTGTTGGGCGGCCACTGCCGCGGGCGTGCTGGCCGTGGCAATCCGCGCGACATCGCGCGGCGCAAACCACGATTGGCCCTGCGCCACGACGCGGCCCAGCCAACTATATTGGTGGCCGACGACCGGCCCGCCGAGCGTGGCCGAATAGACTTTCCCTCGGTCGGGCAAGGTCGGCGCATCGGGTCGCGGCGCTGGGGTACTGTCGGCGGCGTACACTGCATACCCACCGATCGTCACCGCCTCTTCCGGTTCGGCTTCGGCCAGGACGGCCCGCGCCGTGGCTTCATCGACTTGGCCGTGCCGCAACGCATCGTAGACCATGCTAAAGCGGCGCCGGAAGGCCGGACTGGCGCAGAGCTCGACCGGGGAACGCGGATCTGTGACCAACAGCAGGGCGTCGATCAACTCGAACAAGGCATCGGCTCGCCGCGTGAAAACGGTTAGCAACCGCTGGCGAAACTGCTGTAGAAGTTGGAAAGGTGCAGGAACATTCGGCATACTGCCGAATCATCGCCAGTTTTCAGGTTTTGGGAAGGGCGATTCTTTTATCGGCCTGTTTGGGCTCTAAACTCCAGTTGAAAGAAACGAGTTACGAATTACGTATTCTAAGAGAGCGTCTGAAAAGTCTCACGCATGAGCCAATCGTCTGAGCATCAGGCGGATCATCGCCACATACACAAACGCCTCACTCGTTTCGGGCAGGCGCTCATAGTCCTTGCCCAGACGCCGCTGCCGGTTCAACCAGGCGAAGGTGCGCTCAACAATCCAGCGTTTGGGCAGAACCTGAAAGCCAACCTGGCCCCCCAACTTGGCTACGATCTCCAGCGTCCAACCCAGACGGCTCTTGACCCAGTCCAGCAACGCGCCCCGGTAGTTCCCATCGGCCCAGATCAATTTCAGGCGACACCAGCGCGAATACTTCGATTTCTTGACCCGGTCAAACAAGGCTTGCAGCAGGTCTTTGGCTCCGTCTCGGTCTTGGACGCTGCCGGCCGTGACCCTCACCCGCAACACCAGCCCCAGCGTGTCCACAATCAGATGCCGCTTGCGCCCAGTCACTTTCTTGCCGGCATCGTAGCCGCGCTCGAAGCCGCCTTCAGCCGTTTTCACGCTCTGGCTGTCCAAGATAGCCGCGCTGGGCTGGGGCTGACGCCCGGCCTGAGTGCGTACGCTTTCGCGCAAGGCGGTGTGGATGCGCTCCCAGGTGCCATCCGTGCGCCACAGGCGAAAGTAATGGTAGACCGTCTTCCAGGGCGGCAAGTCGCGTGGCAACATGCGCCAGGCACAGCCGCTGCGCGTCAGGTAGAAGATCGCGTTCAAGAGGGTGCGCCAGGCATGTTCGCGCGGGCGGCCCGTGGCCGCAGGCGCGGGTAGGTATGGCGCAATTACGTCAAACTCCGTATCATTCAGGTCGGTCGGGTAAGCTTGCCTGGATTTGGTCATCCTCCAAGTTTGCCCGACCTTTCGTCTTTGCGCTAGTTTTCAGACGCTCTCTTAGTACTACAACGTTAGTTCGGCGGGGGTGAAGTGCGTGCTCGCCGCCTCCGTTTACGATGGGAACGATAGGCTGCATGGTTCTGACGTTGAATGCGCTCCAACTCGGCCAGGGCTTCCTGGGCATCATACTCGCGCTTGGGCAGCACGACTTGCAGCAGGCGGCGCACTTGGGAGACGGTCAGCGCGGGCGCCTGCGCGCCCATTTTCACTCGCACGCGCACCAGGAAGTGATGCGCCAGCAGCGTCATCGTCGTGTGGTGATGCCAACCTACCCAGCCGCGCACTTCGTAATGATCCAAGCCCAGCTCGCCCTTGCACTCTTCAATGACCCTCTCGACCGGCCAGCGCCAGGCCGTCAGGCGCGCCAAGGTGGTCAGCGGCGTCTCGGCGGGCGCGTTCGAGCGGTAGAACTTCCAGTGCCTCGGGTCGGCTTCGCCCACCGGACGGCGAATGACCAGCCACTCGCCCCGACCGGGCAAACCGTCTTCGGCCATCACCACGCGCACCGCCGCGATTTCTACTTCCAACGGCCCCTTGCTGCCTTCATGAATAATGAAGCCATGCCAGTCGGCGGCGCGCAGTTGACGG
>CAYQZE010000053.1:0-9829 GCA_964421985.1 uncultured Dehalococcoidia bacterium
ATGAAGCAGTAGTCACGGCACACCGGTAGGAACGCCTCCGCCGGCCTCGATCTCGTCACATCTCGCGTGAATCGACGGGACGGGGACCATAGCAGCGAAGCCGAAAGGCGGGCAGGCCCGGCGGCATAGTTGGAGGTACCCGAACCATGTCACAGCCTCAGTTCAAAGAGATGCGGCGCGCCTACGGCTTTGACGACGTCGCCATCGTCCCTGGCGGACATCACACGATCAATCCCCTCCTCGTAGAACTCTCCTTCAAGCTCGGCAACCTCGACTTCGCGCTTCCGTTCATCGCCGCGGCCATGGACGGTGTCGTCGACGTCCGCATGGCGGCCGAGTTCTCGAAGGCCGGCGGCCTGGCCGTGCTGAATCTCGAGGGCGTGCAGACCCGCTACGAGGACCCGGATCCCGTGCTACGCGAGATCGCCGAGGCGCCCCGAGACGCCGTGACGGCGCTGATGCAGAAGGTGTACTCAGCGCCGATCCAGCCGAACCTCATCGGCGAGCGGATCCGCCAGATCAAGGCTGCCGGCGGTGTCGCTGCGGTCTCGTCGACGCCGATGAACACGAAGAAGTTCGCGCCCTTGGCCGCCGATGCCGGCGTCGATGTCTTCGTCGTGCAGGCAACGGTGACGAGCGCGCGCCATATCTCCACCAGCGAGAAGGGCCTGATTTTCGATGAACTCGTGCAAAACATGCGGGAGATCCCCGTCATCGTCGGAAACACGGTGACGTTCGCGGCAACGAAGGAACTGATGGAGACAGGCGTCGCCGCCGTGCTGATCGGCGTCGGGCCGGGCGCCGCCTGTACGAGCCGCGAAGTGCTGGGCATCGGCGTGCCGCAGGTGACCGCGACCATCGACGGCGCCGCCGCGCGCGACACGTACTATCGCGAGACCGGCCGCTACGTGCCGATCATCACCGATGGCGGCCTCAGCAACGGCGGCGCCGTCTGCAAAGCGTTCGCCGCGGGCGCCGATGCCGTCATGCTCGGATCGATCCTTGCGGCAACGCAGGAGGCGCCCGGCCGCGGCCACCACTGGGGCATGGCGACGCCGCACGGCGAACTGCCGCGCGGGACGCGCGTACAGGTCGGCATCGACACGACGCTGCACCAGACGATGTTCGGCCCGACATCGCGCACGGACGGACGCGAGAATCTCGTCGGCGCATTGAAGACGGCGATGGGCACCTGCGGCGCACGCACCATCCGCGACTTCCAGAAGACGGAGATGGTGATCGCCCCGGCGATCAAGACCGAAGGCAAGTCCTACCAGATCGACCAAGCATAGGACCCACAGCCGCGCGTACCCCCACTCCCTCGGTCTGTCGAGCACAGCGTTCAGCGCGCACGAGACTGAATGCGTCGTTCACGTTGTCCTCGCGTGCCGCCATCGCCTGTCGGCGCGTCGCACCGCAGATCCCGTCAAGCGCACCGCCTACGAGTTGCTCTCAGCCGTTAAACGCGCCAGCATGCGGTGGCTGTAATTTGGAGGTTGCCTGACGACATGCCGCTAGACTTCACCACCACCACATTCAAGAAGGAACCACTTCGCCTCGCGGGCAACGACGAGTTTGTCGTACGCGGCGGCCGCAACCTTTTCACCGATCTGCCCAACGCCTTCGAGGGGATCCGGCAGATCGGCGTCATCGGTTGGGGTTCGCAGGGGCCGGCCCAGGCCCGCAACCTGCACGACTCGCTTGCCGGCACCGGCATCAACGTCAAGGTGGGCCTGCGTAAGGACTCATCGTCATTCAGCGCGGCGGAGCGCGCCGGGTTTACGCGCGCCGCGGGCACGCTTGGCGAGATGTACGACGTGATCGCGGAGTCCGATCTGATTCTGCTCCTCATCTCGGACGCGGCGCAGGCGACGGAATACGAGCAGATCTTCAAGGCGTTGCGCCCGGGGTCGACGCTCGGGCTCTCGCACGGATTCCTTGTCGGGCACCTGAAAAACATCGGTGCGAGCTTCCCCGAGAACATCAACGTCATCGGCGTCTGTCCCAAGGGCATGGGCCCATCCGTCAGGCGGCTCTACGAACAGGGCGCCGACGTGAACGGGGCCGGCATCAACGCCAGTTTCGCGATCACGCAGGACGTGACCGGCCGTGCGACCGAGTACGCCCTGGGATGGGCAGTCGCGATCGGCGCCCCGTACATCTTCCAGACCACGCTCGATTCGGAGTACCGTTCGGACATCTTCGGCGAGCGGGGCATCCTGCTCGGCGCGGTGCACGGCCTCGTGGAGGCCCTGTACCGGTGGCTGCGGCGGGGAGGCGCGTCGCCCGACGACGCCTTCGTCCATTCGGTCGAGTCGGTCACCGGCCCGATCAGCCGCCTGATCTCGAAGCACGGCATGCGCGCCGTCTACGAGGCGCTGTCCGACGACGAAAAGCCGGCGTTCAAGCGAGCCTACAGCGCCGCGTACCTCCCGGCGTTCGATATCTTGCTCGAGATCTACGACGAAGTGGCGTCGGGGAACGAGATCCGCAGCGTCGTCATGGCGGGCGAACGCCACCGCCGCTTCCCGATGGGCCGCATCGACGGCACCGAGATGTGGCAGATCGGCGAGGCCGTCCGCGCCCGCCGCGGCTCGTTCCAGACGCCGATCCACCCGACGACCGCCGGTGTCTACATCGCCACCATGATGGCGCAGGCGGATCTTCTCAAGGAGAAGGGGCATCCGTACTCGGAGATCGTCAATGAGTCGATCATCGAGGCGGTGGACTCGCTCAACCCCTACATGCACTTCAAGGGCGTCGCGCACATGATCGACAACTGCTCGACGACGGCGCGACTGGGCGCGCGGAAGTGGGCGCCGCGCTTCGATTACAACCTGACGCAGCAGGCGTTCCCTCTGATCGACGCCAATGGCACGCCCGACGACTCGCTGTTCCAGGCGTTTCTCGACAACGACATCCATGAGGCGCTGGCCCGCTGCTCGGAGTTCCGCCCATCGGTCGATATCGCGGTACTCGAGTAGAAGTGCATCTGCCGCCTGCAGCGCATCCGGTTGCCCCGGCTGAGGACGGCGAGACCGCTAATCGGGCCGGAACGGCTTGCCGAGCAGGCTGACGAAGATCTGCAGAAGACCGGGTCCGCGCGGCGGCGCCTCCGAGATCACCTCCTGCGCCCGCTGCTGGTCGTAGCGCTCGCGCTTGTGGGGCGAGCCGAGGATCTCGTACGCCTCGTTCACGAGGCGGAGGCGCCTCGCCGCGCGGCGCGTCGGCTCTTCATGAAGCTCGTGCGCCTGCTCCCAGTAGCGTTCCTCAATCACGCGGGCGTGCGCACGCGGCGGCACGCCCAGCACGTCGTAGTAGTCGCGAACCTTGCCCAACCGTCGTCCTCCCCCGCAGGATGCGCCTTTGCGATCCAGCCTCGCGCCAGCGGCGACCCACGCCCCTATGGGTAGCATCGGCCACGCCGCGAACCGTCTTTGCGGATAGCACCACGGAATTCGCATCCGTTGTCGTATCCGCAGGCCGGGGCTATACTGGGGGACATCGCGGAAGTAGCTCAGCGGTAGAGCACGTCCTTGCCAAGGACGGGGTCGAGGGTTCGAATCCCTTCTTCCGCTCCAGTTGACGATAAGACGCACGGCTCAGATTCGAGCACCCCGGCATTGCGCCGGAGGGCCGGGTCGCGGTCGTGCGTTCGTTCATTTGCGCCCTGACGCCCCCTCCCAGCCCTCCGCCACGCGGCGTCCCGTGCGCGGCCCCTCACCCGAGAGCCGTACCGATGCCAACCAGGCGCAAGCACGCGCTCGCATGCACGCCACTTGTGGAATTGCCGACAACTGACTCAGCGGACCGGAATCGGCCCGATATGCGTCGTTGAGGCTGTCGCCTCGAGATCGACAGGTGCGATGAGCGCCGTCTTCGAGACATCCAGCTACCAGTTCAGCTGGTGGGCCGTGCCCGTCCTCACGATTGGCGCGGCCAACTGGGTGCTCGGGCTCGCCACCCTCCGCCGCGAGCGCGGCTCGGCGATAAGCTTGGGCTTCTGCGGCGTCTGCATCTCGCTCGGCGTCTGGCTGATCGCGCTTGGCGGGGTCTATTCAACGGACGACCGTTCCGTCGCCCTCGTGTGGTCCAAATGCTCCCTCCTCGGGACGGTCTTCCTTCCCGCCCTCGTGCTGGCCAGCGCGTCGTCGGTCGGCGCCTCGATGCGCGTCGGACGCGCGCTGGCGCTCGCCGGTTTCGGCATCTCCATCGTCTTCGCATCGATCGTCCTTTCGACCGACTGGCTCGTCGCCGACCTGCACCGGTACTACTGGGGCTACTACCCGATCTACGGCTGGGCCGGTCCGTTCCTCGTCGCGTACCTGGTGCTGTATCTGGCCGTGAGCGGTCACTTCTATCGGGTCGGGTATCGCGTGACGCAGTCCGTCAACCAGCGGCGGCGGCTCAAGCTGTTCCTCGCCGGATTCGTGCTGGCAAACCCCGCGATCGCCGACTTCCTGCCAACGTTTCACGTCGGCATCTATCCGTTCGGCTACCTCTGCATCAGCGCGTTCGTCGCGATCGTCGGGTTCGGCATCTGGCGGTACCGCCTGGTCGACATCACTCCCGCGCTCGCCGCCCGCCAGGTGATCAATACGATGGTCGAGGGGCTGCTCGTCGTCGACCGCGACGGCGTCGTGCGTGTGGCGAACGATGCCGCCGCCCGCGTATGGAAGCTGGACCGAGGCGTGGTGGGGGCCGTAGTCTCCGCCCTTGATGCCGGCTGGGGTGGGGACGCGCTCACACGCCTCATCGATCCGGCACAGGCGGCCCGCGCCGACGTCACGTACCGGGACCGCGATGGCGCGCTGCGCACCGCTGTGCTGTCCAGTTCGAAGCTCAGCGACCATCAGGGGGTTTGGGTGGGGACGGTCTTCATCCTCCATGACATCACCGAGCGCTGGCAGGCGGAGCTCGCGTTGCGAGAGAGCGAAGAGCGCTTCCGTTCTCTCGTGCAAAACGCCTCCGACCTGATCACCGTGATCGACGCGGATAGCACGATCCGTTACCAGAGCCCCGCAATCAAACGCGTGCTCGGCATCGAGGCCGATGCTGCCGTCGGACAGAAGCTGGCGGAGGTCGTCCATCCCGACGACCGCGCGGGCTTCCTGGCGTCGCTCCGGGAGCTCATGACGAAGCCCGCAAGCCTCGTGACGGGCGAAGGCCGGGTGATGGACAGCGATGGTGTCTGGCGCCACCTGGAATTCACCGGCACCGATCAGCGTGACAACGCCTCCATCGCCGGCGTCGTCTTGAACGTCCGAGACGTCTCCGAGCGCAAGCAACTCGAGGAACAACTTCGGAGCCAGGCCCTGCAAGATCCGCTGACGAAGCTCGCCAACCGCACGCGGTTCACCGACCGCGTCGAGCACGCGCTGGAGCTTAGCGCGCGATCCGGCGATCCGCTCAGCGTGATGTTCATGGACCTCGACAACTTCAAGGCGATCAACGACAGCCTCGGCCACGCGGCCGGCGACTCCGTCCTGATCCAGGTGGCCGGGCGTGTGGCGGATTGCCTTCGCCCGGCGGACACGCTCGCCCGGCTCGGCGGCGACGAGTTTGCGATCCTCCTCGAGGCCGTTTCCGATCCGCAAGACGCCATCGCCGTTGTGGATCGGATCTTCCAGGCGCTGCAGAGAACGTTTCGCCTCGAGGACAAGCACATCCTCGTGGGCGCCAGCATCGGCATCGCCACCAGCGAAGCGGACAACGGGTGCGACGCCGCGGCCCTGCTGCGCGATGCGGATGTCGCGATGTACGCGGCGAAATCGGAAGGCAAGGGATGCTATCGCGTGTTTCAGCCAAGTATGCACGTCTCGATGATGGATCGGCTCTCCCTTGTCGCCGACCTCCACCGGGCGCTCGATCGTGATGAGTTCGTCGTCCACTACCAGCCGATCATGCAATTGCAGAGCGGCCGGCTCTCCGGCTGGGAAGCGCTCATTCGCTGGCAGCACCCGGCGCGCGGGATGATGCCGCCGGTCGCGTTCATCCCCCTCGCCGAGGAGTCCGACGTGATCTTGAAACTGGGCAGTTGGGTGCTCACGCGCGCCTGCCGCCAGGCGGCCGCATGGTGCGCGCGTTACCCCGCCGACGAACTCTGGATGAGCGTGAACGTGTCGGTCAAGCAGTTGCAAAGCCCGGCGTTCGTCGCCGACGTTGCCGAGGCGTTGGCCGAGTCCGGCCTCGAGTCCCATCGGCTGATCCTGGAGATCACCGAGAGCGTCATGATGCAGCACGTCCCCTCCACGCTGAAGCGATTGCAGGAGTTGAAGGCGTTGGGCGTCAGGCTTGCGATCGACGACTTCGGCACAGGCTACTCGTCGCTGAGCTACCTGCGGCAATTCCCCTTCGACCTGTTGAAGATCGACAAGTCGTTCGTCGACGATCTGGGCGCGGTGGCGAATCCGAGGGAGCTGACGCGAGCGATCGTCGAGCTCGCGAAGACGCTCGAACTGAAGCTGGTGGCGGAAGGCATCGAGCGCCAGGAGCAGCTCGATCGCCTCGTCTCGATGGGCTGTGATCTGGGCCAGGGGTTCTTCCTTGCCGAGCCGATGGCCGCCGCGGACATGGAAGCGCGCGTCTCCCCCGCGGCGACGCAAGCCGACGCCGCCTGACCAGCAGCACCGTGATCGCGGCGACGCAGCGTACGCGACGACACACCCGAGCGGCGCATGGTACGCTCACGTTCGAGATGCTCGACGAGAAGCGCGCCGTTGCGGTTCAGTCTGCCGCGCACGCCAGACGAGGAGGCCTGCCGTGACCCGCATCATGCTGGTGGACGACCATGACGTCGTGCGGGAAGGCCTGCGCGCGCTCCTCAGCCGCCGCGAGGGCTTCGAGATCGTCGGACAGGCCGCGACAGTCGCCGACGCCATCGCCGAGGCGGCGAAGATGGAGCCCGACGTGATCGTCATGGACGTGCGCCTGCCCGATGGAAGCGGCATCGAAGCGTGTCGCGAGATACGTGAGGCCCGGCCCGCCACGCGGGTGATCATGCTCACCTCCTACGCTGATGACGATGCCGTGTTCGCGTCGATCCTCGCCGGTGCCGCCGGCTACGTACTCAAGCAAACCCGCGGCTCCGCGCTCGCCGACGCCATCACAGCGGTAGCGCGCGGCGAATCGCTGCTCGACGCCGCCGTGACGCAGAAAGTCATGGATCGCGTTCGCATGGCCGACCAACGGAAACCCAACGACCCGCTCGACGGCCTTACCGAGCACGAACACACCATCCTGTCGTTGATCGCCCAGGGCAAGACCAACAAGGAGATCGCCGCCCAGATCTACCTCAGCGACAAGACCGTGAAGAATTACGTCAGCAGCATTCTCAGCAAACTCAACATGCGCCGCCGCTCCGAAGCCGCCGCGTTTATCGCACGCCGCGAACCCCCGAAGACCTCATAGCCACGCCCCCTGCGGCCTGTCGTCCTGAGCAAAGCGAAGGACCTTGTTGTTACCGCAGCGGAAGCGGCCACCACGCGCTCACTCCGATGTGCGCGGCGCGCCCCGGCAGCACGCGCAGCAGGAGCTGCGGGCTAACGGACGCTTCCACATAAGCGCGAACCTGTATCGTCGAAGATGCCGCTGCTCCCGGCGAGGCAAAACGCGAGCGGCCCGCGCACTCCCACGCGAAGCATACGCCCGCTAATCTCGTGCCCGGGTTAGGACACTTGGACTCGGCGAAGCGGCCATTCGGCCCCTTCGACCAACCGCCGCCTACACGACAATCGGCGTATGTTCTGGCGCGCTGCACAGCGGAGGGGTTGATTCGATGAAACGGGTGATGTTCGCAGCGCCGTGGGCGGCGATGCTGATCGGCGTGGTCGTGGTGTTGGCGCTTGCGTTTCGCAGTGACACCGGCCGCGCCCGAGCCACGACCGAATACTACGGCCCGAAGGAAGCCGCCGTCAGCATCGAAGACAGCGACGTGAAGACCGTCCACCTCACCAGCTCCAGGTTCCAGTGGCAGTTCCGCGACGACCAGCCCCCCGTGGAAGTCTGGGGATACAACGAACAGATCCCCGGCCCCACCCTCCGCTTCCGCGCCGGCGACAAGGTCCGCATCTACTACCGCAACGACCTCGATGAAGCGTCCACCGTCCACTGGCACGGCCTCGTCGTCCCCAACTCCATGGACGGCGTCGGCCTGCTCACCATGCCGCCCATCATGCCCGGCGAGACCATGGTCTACGAGTACACCATCCCCAATACCCCCGGCACGTTCATGTACCACGCGCACATGAACGATATGGAACAGGTCAGCATGGGGCTGAGCGGCGCGTTTATCGTGGAACCGCGCGACGGTGGCGATGGCAAGTACGACCAGGATCACATCATGCTGCTCAACAACATCCAGGGCCGCTACCTGGTCAACGGCAAAGAGTTCCCGAACATCGATCCCTGGTTGGTGAAAAAGGGCGACCTGCTGCGCGTGCGGATGATCAACATCAGCCCGATCGAGCTGCACCCCATGCACTTTCACGGGCATTTTTCCAAAGAGATCGCGCGTGACGGCACGTCCCAGACCGGCGGAGTCAGCGGAAAGGTCGAGAACACCGTCCTTATCGCGCCGGGCCAAACGATCGATGTCGAGGTGAAGATGAACGCGCCCGGCAAGGGCGCCTGGATCTGGCACTGCCACATCCTCTCGCACGTCATGGGACCCGACGGCAAGTCGCTGAACCTGGCGAAGGCGAACGGCGGCATGGTAATCCCCGTCGTCTACACCGACAGCCTCAACTTCAACGACATCGTCAAAGCCCTGCAGGACGCCATTGCCGGCATCCAGCCCGGGCCCCCCGGCGCGACCGCACCGGCATCAGAGTCCGCCGCCGCCGGGCATACGCACTAACGCACGATGGACCACCGCGCCACATGCGGGTTCGCGCCGTGATTAAGGGACAACAAGCATGAAGATCAAACAACTGGTCGCCGGAGCGATCGTCTCAGGCGCCGTTATCCTCAGCGCCGGATGCGACGCGGCCGTCGACGACGATCCGACGCCGGTTACGCAGTTCAAGATCACCCCGGCCTCCGGCGTGCGGACCGTGGTCGCCACCAGCACGGCAGCCGCGTCGCCGCTGCCGCAAGGGACCCCTGCCGCCGAGATCGCCATCAAGGCGTCCGCGTCGACGCTGAAGTTCGACAAGAGCGAGCTGACGGCTGCCGCCGGCGCCGTTACGATCGTCTTCGACAACCAGGATGCCGGCATTGTGCACAACATCAGCGTGCACGAAGGCAAGGATGCCACGGGGAAGACGCTGGGCAAGACGGATCTCGAGGTCGGCCCGATAGAACAGAGGTTGCAGCTCGACCTGACGGCCGGTACCTACTTCTTCGTGTGCGAGGCGCACCCGACGACGATGAAGGGACCCCTCACCGTCAACCGACGAGCCAAGGACATGGGCTGGCAGCAGAGGCGGTCAGCGTCGCGGCGCCGGGTCGCCTCCGCAAGGTTGCATCACATCTTCACACTCAGATGACGTCAGGCGCACGCGATGTCCGTGCGCCTGACTTACCCTGCCCTTACGATCTCTCCAGCATCGCGAGCAGCGCAAGGAGGATCGATTGCCCCCGACGCCGGGCACGGATCGTGCGGCGAAGCACTGGAGGCGGCTGGGCATCGTGCCCGGCGCGCCGGAGTGCGTGATCAGGGCCGCGCACCTGGCCTTGATCGAAGTGCACCACCCGGACCGCGGCGGCGACGCCGGCACGGCCAAGGAGATCAACGCCGCCTACGACGAACTGAAAGGCCGCGGCTCCGAGGCGAACGAGTACGTCGCCGCACACTACGGCGGCGAGCCGTGGGTCGTGCTGGGCGTCA
>CAYQZE010000054.1:0-39531 GCA_964421985.1 uncultured Dehalococcoidia bacterium
GCGAACTGGTGAACCACGAGGTGAACGTGCCGAAGATGGACTCATTCATCGCCGCGCTGGGGCTGATGACGGAGAAGGACATCGTGGATAGCAAGAGCGTCAGCTGCCACGGTCAGGGCCTCACCGCCGAATGGAGCCCGCTGACGATCACAAAGCGGTTCGCCACGTAGGCCGCAGTCGATGGGTGCGCACACTCATCTGTCGTGCCGCGCGCCGGCGTCACGACATCTACGCCAGGCCCTCGCTCGCCGGATGCGGCTTGAGCCGCTCAGCGTGCAGCAAGCCCAGCAGGCGATCCACCGTCGCGTCAAGACGCCCGGGCTCGTTGACGATGACGTGCGCGAATTCGCCCCGCCGTGCCATCTCTTCGTGCGCGGTCTTCAGCCGGCGCTGCACGCGCTCCTCGTCGTCGGCGCCGCGCGCGCGGATGCGCTCTTCCAACTCGCCCAGAGACGCCGGCGCGATGAAGACCAGGACCGCGCCCGGCGCCAGGCGCTTGATGCTGGCCGCGCCTTGCACGTCGGTGCGCACGTACACGTCGAGCCCTTCCTGCAAGGCATCGACCACCTGCTGCCGCGGCACCCCCGACCGATGACCATAGACCACGGCGTGCTCCAGCAATCCGTCGCCGGCCACCAGGCCGTCGAACTGCGCGTCCGTGACGAAGAAGTAGTCGACGCCGTCACGCTCGCCCTCGCGCGGCGGGCGCGTCGTGCAGGTGATCACGCGATGAAAGCGGTGACCGCGGCTCGCCATCTCGTCGAGGACGGCGTCCTTGCCCGCGCCCGACGGCCCGGAGAGCACGACGAGCAGAGGCGCCGGCTTCGCGTCTCCGCCTTCGTTCGCGCGCTCGGCCACATTCACTCCGAAAGCTTCTGCAGGTCGCCCCAGAATGCCGGGTAGGACACCGCGACCGCGTCCGCCTCGGCGATCCGCACGTCGCCGGATCCGGCGAGCGCCGCCGCGGCGAGCGCCATCGCCAGGCGATGGTCGCCGAAGGATCGCACATCGCCGCCACTGACGGCCTGGCCGCCTTCGATCGTCATACCGTCCTCCCGCTCGCTGATCGAAACCCCCAGCGCCGCAAGCTGCGAGACCGTCGTGGCGATGCGGTCGGACTCCTTGACCCGCAGCTCTTCAGCGTCCGAGATCTCGGTGACGCCCTCGGCGAACGCGGCGGCCACGGCCAGCACCGGTACTTCGTCCATTGCGCTCAGCACCTGCTCGCCGCCGATGCGCGCCCCCCGCAGCCGCGACGAGCGCACGCCGATATCGGCGACCGGCTCGCCGGCGACGTAGCGCTCCTCTTCGACGCTGAGATCGGCGCCCATCGCGCGCAACACGTCGACGACGCCCGTGCGCGTGGGGTTCATTCCAACGCCGGTCAGACGGACGTCCGCGTCCGGGTGGATCGCCGCCGCCACCATCCAGAACGCGGCGGCCGAGATGTCGTTCGGCACGCGCATCGAGAGCGGCGCGAGCGGCCCACCAGGCGTCAGGCGCACCGCCGGGCCCTCCCGGCCGATGCGGGCACCCATGGCCGCCAGCATCCGCTCGGTGTGGTCGCGCGTCGGCTGCGGCTCCTCCACGATGGTCTCGCCTTCGGCGAACAGGCCGGCCAGCAGGATGCTCGACTTCACCTGCGCCGACGCCACCGGCATCCGATAGCGGATACCGCGCAGAGCACCGCCGCGGATGGCCAGCGGCGCGAAGCGGCCGTCCTCCCGTCCGTCGACGCGTGCGCCCATCTCGCGCAGCGGCGCAACGACGCGAGCCATGGGGCGCGCGCATAACGACGCATCGCCCGTGAGCACGGACAGGAAGGGCTGTCCGGCGAGGATGCCGCTCATCAGGCGCATCGTCGTGCCCGAGTTGCCGCAGTCAAGCACCGCCGACGCCTCGGCGAGGCGGTGCAGCCCGACACCGCGGATCCCCAGCACCGGCGTCTCACCGCTCTCGTCGAGCTGCCACTCGACGCCGAGTTCGCGCAGCACGCGGAGCGTCGATAGGCAGTCCTCCCCGGCGAGGAAGTTCTGAATCATCGCCTTGCCATCGGCGAGCGCGTTGAGCATGGCGGCGCGATGCGAGATCGACTTGTCGCCGGGCACCGCGATGGTGCCGCGCAGGCGCCGGGCCGGGCGGACGACGCGTTCGGTCATCGCGGCCCCTTCTCCGCGCGTTCCTCGGCCGCCCTCAGCAGCTCCTGCTGCTTCTTCATCATGCCGCTGATCTTCGATCCGAGCAGCATGTCGCTGAAGCTCACCTTCTCGACCGGTTCGCCCACGTCGCGGCGCGGCGCGCCGTTCACCATGAAGTTGTCGCGTTCGAGCTGGGGCCGCGCGAACGCTTCGAGCACCGGCTGCGTCTCGCCGGCTGCGATAGCAGCGCGGAAGCGCGAAAGTTCCTCCTGGAAGCGGTCGATCCAGTGCAACACGTTGTCGCGGTTGGAGATCATGATGTCGTGCGCCATCTCCGGCGACCCCGATGCGAGCCGCGTCGTGTCGCGGAAGCCGCTGGAAGCGAGCGTCGCCAGCTCCGGCCACGCCGCGCTGCTGAAGGCAACCGAGAACAGCGCTGACGCCAGCGCCAGCGGCAGATGACTGATCGCCGCCACGTAAGAATCGTGCTCGTCAGCATCCATGAACGCCGCGTTCGCGCCGCAGAGCTGCGCGAGGCCGACCACCGTCCTCACGGCGCTCTCATCGGCCGTCACCGACGGCACTACCACCCACGTCTTCTCACGAAACAGATCGGGGTCGGCGGCATCGATGCCAAATGTCTCCTTGCCCGCCATCGGGTGTCCGCCGACGAAATGCACCGTCTCCGGCAGCAGCTCCTTCGCCCAACGCATGACGTTGCCCTTGGTGCTACCAACATCGGTGACGACGGCGCCCGTCATCAGCGCAGGCGCGATTTCGGCGAAGAGCGCCCGCGTCGCTAGGATCGGCGCGGCGACGATGACAAGACGGGCGTCCCGCACGGCCTCCTCCGCGGTCCGCGCCTCCTCGTCGATGGCGCCCAGCCGCCGGGCGCGCTGCACCGTGTCGCGCGTACGGGCGGCGCCTACGACCTGGACGTCGCTGTTCGAGGACTGCTTGACGGCGAGGCCGATGGAGCCGCCGATCAGTCCGAGGCCGATGATGGCGATGCGTTGCACGTTTCTTCCTCTGTTGCGCCTACGCTGTTACGCCTACGCGTCGTCTGCGGTTTGGAGCAGCGCCAAGCGATCGTCCGGCGCCTCGGCGTCCTGCTCTCTGATCATACGTATAGTATCGGGGTCGGCGCCTGTCCGTGCGACCAGGCCCGCGCCCAATTCCGGGTGATGCAACAGGCGCCAGAACGCCAGCTGCCAGCCCGCGCCCCGCTCACGGGCGATGCGCAGTCGCAGAGAAGGCGCCGCAGCACCGGTGACGACATGGACGACGCGTTGCCAGAGGGCGACGCGGCCCTTGCCACAGTCATGCAGGAGCGCAGCGCAGAACAGTGCCTGATCGCCGGGCCCGGCGGCGGCCCGGACGCGACGGTACACCTCGATGCCGTGCTGCTGATCGCGCAGCATCATCGATTCGAACAGGGCGCGTTGAGCGTCGTTGAGATAGCAGTAGGCGTCCGCGCGCTCGCCCGGGTCAACGCGTGGGCGCAGCGCGCCGAAGAACTGGCGGATGCGATGCGGAGCGCGCCCCAACATCAGCCGATGCCCGTCACGAACCGGAGGATGCGGATCGCCGTCGGCCCGATGATCTGTGAGAGCGGGCTGTATCCCGTAACGAACGGCAGCGCGATGAGCAGCATGAGGATGCCGGGACCGTACTGGCCCAGCTTGGCGAACTCGTCGGAGAGCGGCGACGGGAGCAGGCCCACGGCGACTTTGAAGCCGTCCAGCGGATGAATCGGCACGAGGTTGAAGACGCCGAGGATCACGTTGAGGTAGACGGCGCCTGTCAGGAACAAGCCGATGTACTCGTCGCGCGCGTTCACGCCGAACACGGAGCCGAAGGGGTTGATGTATGGCACCCAGCCCAGCTTGATCGGCAGCGCCAGCAGGAACGCCGCCGCGAAGTTCGACAGCGGTCCGGCCGCCGCAACGAAGAGCGTCGCCATCTTCGGGCTGACCTTCAGCCCGAACGGGTTGAACTGCACGGGCTTGCCCCAGCCGAAGCCGACGAACAGCATCATCAGCGTCCCCGCCGGATCCAGATGCGCAAGGGGGTTCAGCGTCACGCGCCCCTGACGGCCCGGCGTCGCATCACCGAGCGAGTTCGCCATGAACGCGTGACACGCCTCGTGAAAGCCGACGCCGACGAGAAGGGCGAACAGCGTCGAGAGCACCAACGTCAGGAAGAGGGCGTTGTCGTTGCCGATGAGGTCGCTGTGGATGAGGATCAAGCGCGGGGTACCTTCAGATTTCGTATCTGATCAAAGTCTAGCATGCGAAGGCGGACACGCCGCGCGCGGCGACGGCCGCGTGGCGCCGTGCAGCGCGTCGCGTTGACGCAGCGCCAATGCGCACGTATCGTCACCACGTAGCCGCCCGGATGGCGACTGCTACTATGGCCCGCATGGACCCCCACATCGAGTACGTCACCACTGCGGACGGCGTGCGCATCGCCAGCTTCTCGATCGGAGGCGGCCAGCCGCTGCTCATTGCAGCCACGCCACCCTGGTCGCACGTTGAGCAGGAGATGCGTATTCCGGCAGTCGGCGCATGGCTGCGCTCGCTCGCCGAACAGGCACGGATCGTGCGATACGACTGCCGAGGGACGGGACTTTCCGATCGGGAATCATTGGACTTCTCAGTCGAGGCCCAGGTGCGAGACCTTGAGGCCGTAGCCGACCACTACGGCCTTGAGACCTTCGCGATCTGGGGTTCCATCGGCGGCAGCCCTGCTTCGATAGTCTATGCCGCACGCCATCCGGAGCGCGTGTCTCGCCTGTTGCTCTGGGGCGCCTACGCGACAGGCGCATCGGTCTTCCGGCGCCGCGAATCGAGCGGGCTTGGCGCGTTGTTGCGCGAGAACTGGCAGATGTACACGGATGCGTATGCGCAGGTCGCCTTCGGCTGGCCCGACAGCGACACGGCGTCACAATACGCAGAGCTGATGCGTGCGGCCATCACCCACGACGGCATGTTGAGGGCTGCGCGACAGATGACCGCGATCGACGTCGCGGACGAGGCCCGCGATATTCGCACACCGACGCTGGTGATGACGCGCCGCGGAGCAACGATCTCAGGTGTTGAGGATGCGCGCGAGCTGGCGGCGCTGATCCCGTCTGCGCGGCTGCTGATCCTGGAGGGGTCGTCGCACGCACCGTTCTTGGAGAACCCCGCGCAGGTTACCGCCGCTGTCCGCGAATTCATGACATCCGAGCCGGAGCGGCGCCCGGCGAAGTCGCCGATCGTGGCATTGACGGAGCGCGAAACGCAGGCGCTCCGGTTGCTCGCTCGTGGTCGCACGGGCAAAGAGATCGCGGCGGAGCTCGGAATCAGCCTCGCGACTGCCCAACGGCACATTGCAAACATCTACACCAAGATCGGAGCGCGGGGGCGTGTCGAGGCCGCTGCCTACGCTTTCGAGCATGGGCTGACACGACACATGCCCGAGTAGGCCTACATACTTCATGTCCTCCCCAGCCTCTCGGCGAGCTCTTCCGCGCGCCGTATTGAGGCGTTCTGTCGATGCGAACGCCGGGATGTACGCCCTACCCTGACCTCATGGGTGAGCTCGCTGTGACGCGACGGCCGGTTGGAGCTTGCCCCCAGTGTGGAGGCGTTCTGGCGGCGGCGCACATGCTTACGAAAACATACGAAATCGACCAAGCCGGCCACTGGGAGCGCAGACTCTCCGACTTCGTGGAGGACGTTGTGGTCGTATGCCGAACGTGCGGCACACAACAGGAGGGGCGGATCGACGAGGACGGATGCTCCTTCGTGTTCTTGCGGCGTGCTTCGATTGAGTGAGGCGCGCCGATCACGACCACGTTAGGCTGCTCGGGGAGGGAGGATCGTCATAGCAAATCCATTCGCTACCTCAAGGACCTTTCACAAGATTGGACATTTGACAAACACACCACCGTGGAAGGTGATGCCAACACCCAATGGACTGGGTCTGGTAACCACGACAGGCCGCAAGACAGGTGAGCGCCGCCAGAGGGCGATGCGTGTCGTGCGTGACGGCGATCGGGCCTACGCCGTCGCACTGCTCGGTAACAGATCGGACTGGTTGCGCAACTTGCGCGTCGATCCAAACGTACGCATCAAGCTAGGCCGAAAGACCTACGATGCGCTGGCGCACGTGATGGTAGATGCCGGCGAACGAGCGCGCGCGGCTGAGGTCTACCGGCCCGTGGCTGGATGGTACGACTACGTCGACTACGCGAACTTCGTCTGGAGCTTCCCTACGCGCGGAAAAGTGCTTCGTGTACACGATGAATGGTTTGAGAGCGGCACGCCGGTCGTGTTCGAACTTGTTACGTCATCCCCGTCGGGAGGCAAGTAGCGGGTCTGGGCGGGACGGCGACTTGGCGAGCAGAGGATTCACCAGAAAGGGAGGCAGATCACCATGTTCGAGTGTCTGAGAAGAATAGTGATCGCGGGGGCAATCGCAGCGGCCTGCGGCGCGGTGTTTAGCGCCCGAGCATACGGGAGTGCACCGGCGTCGCCGGCGTTAGCGGCGTGCCCGGCAGGCGAATCGATTAGCGTGAACGCGCCGTCGGCCAGCGCGCCCACGTCGGTGACGGTTGCGGTGACGCCGCCGCTCAACCTCAAAGCCGCGAAGGAGAACGATCCGGCGTCGTACCACTTGCACTACTTCGTCGACATCGATCCCGCGACGACCGTGCAGGCCGGGCAGCCGGTGCCGGCCGGGAATCCTAGGATCATCCACAGCGCGGCGATCACGCAGGATGTCGGTCCGCTCGCCACAGGGCGGCACATCGTCTGGGTCGTGCTGGGCGACGTGGGCCACACCGTGTGCAACCCAATTGTGCAGGGAAGCGTCTCGTTCGACGTGGGGGCTGCGGCGCTACCGGCGAGTGGCACGGGCGGGCCTGCCGCCCACGGCGGCACGAACTGGCCGCTGGTCGCGGCGGCGATGCTCGCGCTAGGCGGCGTGGTCCTGGTGCGTGCCGCCGTGCGCCGATCGCGCGCGTCGTAGATGATCGCCAGGTTACATGCGGGTCGGAGGCGACGCGCGCGGCTGCGTCCGCGCGTGCCGGACAGCGCGTCTCGTTGACGCAGCACCCGCGCGCACGTATCGTCTCCGCGTAGCCGCCCGCGTGGCGGCGGAGGAGCGCTCTTGGCTGCAGCCGCCGGCGAGATCGTGCTCCGCACCGTCGGCCTCACGCGGCGCTATGGCCGTCGCCTCGCCGTCGATGCGCTGAACATCGAGGTGCGGCGAGGGCGCGTCTACGGCTTCCTCGGCCCCAACGGCGCCGGCAAGACGACGACGATCGCCATGGCGCTCGGGCTCATCAGCGCCACGTCGGGCCACGTCGAGATCTTCGGGCTGGAGACACGCGCTCACGGCCCGGAGGTGTTGCGCCGCACCGGCGCCACGCTCGAAGGTACGTCGTACTTTCCTCACCTCTCCGCGCGCGACAATCTCCGCGTCTGGGCCCGCATGGGCGGCGGCCTGCCGGAAGCGCGCATCGATGAAGTGCTGGAACTCGTCCATCTGACCGGACGCGCCCGCGACAAGGTGCGCACGTACTCTATGGGCATGAAGCAGCGCCTCGCCGTCGCCGCCGCGATCCTGCACGACCCCGAGCTGGTGATCCTCGACGAGCCGACGAACGGCCTCGACCCGGCCGGCATCCGCGAGTTCCGTGAGCTGATCCGCGAGCTGGCGCGCGCCGGCAAGACGGTGTTCGTCTCCAGCCACATCCTCAGCGAAGTGCAACAGATGTGCGATGACGTCGCCATCCTCAAGGCGGGCCGGCTACTCACGCAGGGGCCGGTCGCGTCGCTCGTGCAGGCGTCTTCCGGCATCGCGCTGCGGTCGACGGACGACGCCGCCGCTGTTTCGCTACTCGCCGCGCTGCCGTGGGTGACGCGGGCGGCACAGGAAGACGGCGCCGTCGTGGTGGATGCGCCGCCCGAGCGCACGGCCGATGTCAGCCGCACGCTCGCCGAGCACGGCATCTATCTCGCCGAACTGAAGCCGCGCGAGAACAGCCTCGAGGACTTCTTCCTCGAGATCACGGGGGAGGAGAGCGTTGGTGCCTGACATGCTGGCCGCCGAGCTGATGAAAGTGCGGACGCGCTGGCTGCCCTACGTCATCTTCCTCGTGCTCGTCATCGGGGCGGCGATGCAGATATGGCTCTTCGGCCTCGTGGCATACCTGGACGAGCGTGGTGATCCGGAAGCGACACCGGGGGGTATCTTTACGTTCCGCATGCCGTGGGCGCTCAGCGCGCTCCTCGACTCCGGCCAGTTCTGGGGCGGCGTCTTCGTCGCATTCCTCGGATCATCTATCGTGGCGACGGAGCACAACTGGGGCACGGTGCGCCTGGCGGTCGTCCGCGGACAGACGCGGACGCAGTACTTCATGACGAAGCTGCTGGGCACGTCGCTCGTCGCCGCGGTGATGATGCTGGCGGCGTTCGCCATCGGCGTCATCTTCGCCATCGCCGCGACGGCGCTGCAAGACGAGCCGATCACGCTCGACGTGCCGGGCGGCCCTTCGCCGGCCGAGGTGCCACTGACGGTGCTGCGCGCCGGCCTGGGCGTGCTGCCCTACGGCATGCTCGCCTTCGCGCTGACCGTCGTCGGCCGTTCGACGGCTCTCGGCGCAACCGGCGCCCTCATCTACAAGCTCGGCGAGACCATCGTGCTGCCGATCTTCACCGAGCTCGGCGGCGTCTGGGCGGACCTGCGCGTCCTGTTCATCGGCCATTTCGCCGACGCGCTGATCGCCGCCAACCGTATCGATGCCAACCAGTACAACAGCATCGCCTTCCGCAACCTGCCGATCGCCTCCGAACTCCCGGACCCCTGGATGGCCGCGATCATGCTGCTCGGGTACAGCGCGCTGTTCGGCGCGGTCGCGCTCTTCGTCTTCCAGAGCCGCGACTTGAACACGCGCGCGGATTGATCTTGAGTTCGGGAAGCTCGCAGTCCGCGCCTAACGGCAACATATGTTGCCCCTCACGGCTTCGGATCGACACCGTGACGTTGTCGCCTTGCTCACCCGGCAAGCTCAGCTTCAATCGCAGGATCACCTATTGACACCTTTCCGGTCCGCTGGCTAGACTCGCGGGGCCGGAAGCCGCGCTCGCGGCTTCGAGCCGTGCGGTGGGGCGGCGCGTGAGGTTGGGGTCGCCTGCGGCGGCCCGGGTGGTGGTCTTCTGTTACACGGCATCGAAAACGCGCTTCTCGATTTCATCACGGGCACCTACAACGCCATCGGCTGGCCCGGCGTCATCGTCATGATGGCGATCGAGTCCGCCGCGATCCCGCTGCCCAGCGAGCTGATCATGCCGCTGGCAGGCTGGAAGCTGATTGAAGCGAAGCATCGCGGCCTCGAGTGGGTCCTGCTGGCGGGCTTCTTCGGCGCCATCGGAAACACCGTAGGTTCGTGGATCGCCTACTACGCGGGCCTGTACGGCGGACGGCCCTTCGCCGAGAAGTACGGCAAGTACATCCTCGTGTCGCGCCACGACCTCGACCTGGCGGACCGCTTCTTCGACCGTTGGGGCAAATGGGCCGTATTCGGCGGCCGCTTGTTGCCGGTGGTGCGGACGTTCATCAGCGTACCAGCGGGGATCTCGCGCGTGCCGATTGTCGAATTCACCGCCTATACCTTCGTCGGCGCATTCATCTGGTCTACCGGCCTTGCCTATGGCGGGTATAAACTGGGTGAGAACTGGGAGGACCTGCGCGCGACGATGCGGCCGGTGGACTATCCGATCGCAGCGATCATCGCCGTCGTGCTGGTCTGGTACGTGATTCGGCACGTCAAGAGGGCGTGGGGAGACGACGGGCCCGAGCCCGGCCCCGCGAAGCCCGCACCATAGCTGCCGGTCCTGGCGGGGTACCGGCGCGAACGAATAGATAGGCGCGGCTCAGCGTGCCCGCTTCGGCGGGCCAGCCTCCAGGGAGGGAGAACGGACCGCCTATGATGATCGTCCGCGCACTGATCGGGTTCGCCAAACCGGCGCTCGTGGGCGGCACGCTCGCCGCCACGGCGGCCGGCGGCTGGGTTGCCCTCGACCGCCTGGGCCCCCACGACTCCCCGTCGCCGTTCCAGCAGATCCAGGGCCAGGGCCAGCGCCTCCTCGTCAGCGAGTTCGGCGATTCGGCCGACAGCATCGTCGCGCTTGACCCGCGGGACGCTGCCGCGCGCACGACCCTGGCCATCGTAGAGCACGCGCCCGGATACGGCATCTTCGCGATGCTCTCGCCCGACGGTCAGGCCATCGCGTATACCGCCCTGCCCTCGGACGCGGCGCGTCCGGGGCCCGACGCAGCTGCCCGGGCGGCGATCGTCGATGTCGACGGCGCTGTGACTCCGCTGGCCGATGACGTCGACCTGCTGGTCGGGCCGGTGTGGTCGCCGGACAGCGCATCGATCGTCGTGCGAAAGAACACGCCGGCGGCCGATGCCGCGGGCGCCTTCGAGCTGCTGCTGCTCGGGCGCGACGGTTCACGCACGACGCTGACGACGTGGACAACCGCGGCGGTCTTCCCCATCGCCTTCGCTCCCGACGGGTCGAAGCTCTACTTCGCCACGCTGAACAACGCCGGCACGGATCTCTACAGCATCGCGCCCGACGGCACCACGGAGACGAAGATCGCACACCTCAGCGACCAGATCGCTCGCGATTGGAAGCTTGCACCGGACGGCTCAGCACTGGCGTACTCGGTCGTCGAGGGCGGAAGTTCGCCGTACGTGATCGCCAAGACGCTGGACCTCGCCACGGGCGCCGCTGCTGAAGCAATCGCGCCGGACGAGCTGCAGGCCGGCCCGCCCAGCACCGGCATCGCCCGGGGCGAACTGAACCCTGCCTGGAGAGGGAGCGTCGAGCTGACGATCGCCTCGCTGAACCTCGACGGCGGCGGCAACGCCGTCGTGATCGACGCTGCCGGCGCCCCATCGGCGATCACGACGAATGACGACAGCATCGATGTGCCGCTCGACTGGTCGCCTGACGGCACGACGCTGGCAGTCCGCGCCATCGATGGCAAGACACCGGCAGACGCCACCACCAGCCACGTGGAGCTGCTGTATGACGGCGAGCGCGAGCGCGTATCGGAGAGCGCCGATGTGCAGATCGTAGGGTGGACCCGTTGACGGACCGCTGGCCGTTGGTGATTGGCCGTTGGCGTCTGGTGTGCGCGCTGCTGGCGGCGTGCGCGACGCTCGCCCCCGCACTCGTGCGGCCCGCGCCGGCCGCGCGCGCGTGCGCGTTCGTCGATCCGCCGCTGACGTACGAGACGACGGAGGACCGGCTGCTCTACATGCAGGCGATGGAGCTTGCCGGTTTCGACATGCTCTTCCCGAAGGACCGTTTCTTCTCGCAGCCATCGATCGCGCTGGGCACGCGAGAGTCCCGTGTCAGCTCCCAGGACGTCTACGTGCCGCCGACGCTCCTGAAGGCGATCAGCTGGATCGAGAGCTCGTCGTCGCAGGGTGCGGCGGACCTGCCGTTCGGCGCCATCGGTCCCGCGCTCGTCGCATTTGACTGCGGCTACGGTATCGCGCAGGTGACCAGCGGCATGACGGCGCCGCTGGGCGAGAGCAACCAGCCGACCGACGAGCAGGCGCTCGTCGCAACGCACTTCGCGTACAACATCGGGCGCGGCGCCGCCATCCTCATCGACAAGTGGAACGCCGCGCCGGAAGCACGGCCGATCGTCGGCATCGATACGAACAGCGACCCGCACATCGTCGAGAACTGGTATTTCGCCGTGTGGAGCTACAACGGCTTCACCGGCCCCGGCGCGAACCGCAGCAACCATCCGATGGACCCCATCTACAGCGCGTGGCCACGCACGCCCTACAGCTGCGGCCCGCAGACCGATGGCCTCGGCCATGATCGCAGCCGCTACCCCTACCAGGAGCTCGTCTACGGCTGCGCCGCGCACCCGCCGATGGTGAAGAGCACGGCCGCCGCGGCCGCCCTCCCCGAAAGCGACGTGATCGCGAACGCCGCCCGGCCGACGCGCACGCCGAAGGCGTCGCCGACGCCCGGCGCCGAGCCCACACCCGCCGTCAAGCCTGCCGCGTCGACCGCAAGCGCGCTCACCGTCCCGCTCTGGCAGCCGATGGAAGCCACCCTGCCCGACCTCAACAACCCGTACTGGCGCTCGCCGTTGGAGCTGAAGAACTTCCAGTACCCCTACACCAAGATGGACATCCCCACACCGAAGCCGCAGCACGCCGACCCGACCGCGCGGCCCGGCGACCGCCTGCGCGCGCAGGTGCTGGGTGCGCCCAAACTCGCCGTCGACCGGCCGATCGTCCTGGTCAACGTGCGCCCCGGGCAATCCGCCACGCCCGCCGACGTGCGCATCTCAAACATCGGCACCGGGCTGATCCCGTGGCGCGTCACCAGCAACAAATCGTGGATCAAAGTCTCGAACCAGGCGGGCGTCGCCGTCGGCAACGACCTCCCGTGCAAACCCGGCGCGCCGTGCGTGCGCGACGCGACGCTGAAGATCTCCGTCGATCCGTCCAAGGTGCTCGGGAGCGACGCGGCCGTCGTCCACATCCAGGGGCTCGGCCCGGGCGCGAAGTCGGCCGACATCGCCGTGTTCATTCGCATCAACGTGGCGATCGGCGTGCCCGGCACCACGAGGAACTAGCGTCGGTCGTCGGTCGTCGGTCGTCGGTCGTCGGTCGTCGGTCGTCGGTCGTCGGACGTCGAGATGGTGCCTGCCGCGCGCGTGGCGCGCGGCACGACATCCGCTGATTGAGAGTTCTCACAACCGTAACAAGCCCGTCATGGCGCCGTGAGCTCAACGCGTGATACTTGACCTAATCGCGGCGGGCATGCCCGCCCAAGGTGCGCCTGCTCGGAGCTCCGTGATGCCGCTACTGACCAGCCCGCTCGAGGAGGTTCTCGTCTCGCTCCATCACCGTGCGCGGTCGCTCACGGGCGGCGAGGTCGCAACGTACATCCCCGAACTCGCGCACGCCGATCCCGCGCACTTCGCGATCGCCGTCGCCACGCTCGACGGCAATCTGTACACCGTCGGCGACGCATCGGCGTCGTTCACTATCCAGTCCATTTCCAAGCCGTTTGTCTACGCCCTCGCCCTGCAAGACCTCGGTGTCGCCGCCGTGATGGAGAATGTTGGCGTCGAGCCCAGCGGCGAGGCGTTCAATGCGATCAGCCTCGAGCCAGGCACGGGGCGGCCTCGCAACCCGATGATTAACGCCGGCGCCATCGCAACCGCATCGCTGATCTCGGGCGACGACACAGCGCACAAGATGGAGCGCACGGTCACGGCGCTGTCGGAGTTCGCCGGCCTGCGCCTCGCCATCGATGAGGCGGTCTACCGATCGGAGCGCGACACCGGGCACCGCAACCGCGCGATCGGGTATCTCTTGCGCAACGCGGGGATCGTCGGCGATGACGTCGACGACGTGCTGGACCGCTACTTCCGGCAGTGCTCGTTGCTCGTCACGGCCGGCGACCTGGCGATGATGGCGGCGACGCTGGCGAACGCCGGCGTGAATCCGGTGACGCGTCGTCGCGTGATCGAACACGACCACGTCGAGTCCGTGCTCAGCGTTATGAGCACGTGCGGGATGTACGACTATGCCGGCTCCTGGCTCTACCGCGTCGGGATGCCCGCGAAGAGCGGCGTCGCCGGCGGCATCATCGCCGTGCTGCCGGGCCAACTCGGCATCGCCGTCTACTCGCCGGCCCTGGATGAATTCGGCAACAGCGTCCGCGGCGTGGCCATCTGCGAGGCATTCTCGCGCGAATTCGGCCTGCATCTCCTTCGGCCGCCAGTGCACCCGGGCTCGGTGGTCGCCGCGGTCTACGGGCTCGCCGATGTTAGCTCGAAGAGGCAGCGCACCGAAGCTGAGATGGCGTGCCTCTCTCAGCGCGGCGACGCCGTCCGCGTCCTCCGCCTGCAGGGACCCCTTGTACTGAGCACGGCGGAGGTAGCGCTGCGCACGGCGATCGAGCAGGCCGCGGATCTGCCACGGGTGCGGATCGTGTTCGACTGCCACCGCATCCCAAGCATCAACCGCCCGGCGTGGCAGTTGTTCCAGCGGTTCGCCGCCGCCCTGGCGGCGCGAGGCGGCTTGGCGGTGATCGCCGGCCTGCGCGAGGGCGAGAGCTACGAACCCGCTGGAGGGGACGCTGCCGATGCCCCATTCCGGTCATTCGGGACCATCGACGACGCACTGGAGTGGTGCGAGGACGCGCTGCTCCACGAGGCGGGCGTTCTACGGGACGGCCCGGTGCAGGTCGCGATCGCAGAGCACCCCTTGCTGGCCAGCATGACGTCGCGCGAGCAGCGTGCGCTCTCCTCGGTCCTGCACCGCGCCACATACCAACCGGGAGACAATATCGTTACCCAGGGAGATGTCGCGGACGCGGTCTTCTTTCTTGTCGAGGGCGATGTGGGCGTGCACCTCGACCTCGGAGCGCGCGATCGCTACCGCGTCGCCACCGTCGGCCCAGGCGGCGTCTTCGGGGAGTTCGCACTGCTCGATCACGCGCCCCGGACCGCCGATATTGACGCGGTAACCGACGTTGTCTGCTACGTCTTGCGTGTGGCGGATCTCATGAGCATCTCCGCCGCCGAACCGGGCATTCGTCTCAAGGTGACGGAAGGGCTCGCGCGCCACCTCGCCTCGCGGCTGCGCCGCGCCAACACGGAGATCATGGCGCTCGCCCATTGATCGCTCGCCGCTCATGCCACGACGGGGCGACCGCACCTACACCACGTGCGCGCGAGTGATCGCCGCCAGCGAGGGCGCGCCAAGTAGCGCCATCGCGTTCCGCAGCTCGGCCTGCATCATCGCGAGCGCCCGCGTAACGCCGGCCTCGCCTTCCGCCGCCAATGCGTACAGGATCGGCCGTCCCAGAAAGACGGCGCGCGCACCCAGCGCCAGCGCCGTCACCACGTCGATGCCGCGCCGCACACCGCCGTCGAGGTACACCTCCGCGCGGCCCGCAACCGCATCCACGACCTCCTCCAGCACGTCGATCGTCGCGGGCGAGCGGTCGAGTTGCCGCCCGCCGTGGTTCGACACCCACACCGCCACTGCGCCGTGTTCGACGGCGAGCCGCGCATCTTCCGCCGTCAGGATGCCCTTCAGCACGATCGGCAAGCTGGTCTCGGAGCGGATCCACCCAAGATCCGCCCACGAGAATGCCGAAGGGGTGCCGATGTCACCCCGGCGCGCGACGACGGTGCCCTCCGCCTCGCCCTCGGCCAGCGGAAGATTGCCATGCGACACCGTGCTCTCGTCGATTTCATCGCGCAGCTCCCGCTCACGCAGGCCGGACATCGCGAGGTCGACGGTCAGCACGAGCGCGCGATATCCCGCCTCTTCCGCGCGACGCACCAGCGCAGCCGTGCGCGGCCCCGTGTCGTCCTGTGTGTAGAGCTGAAACCAGCGCAGCGGTCCCGCCGCCGTCGCGATCTCCTCCAGGGGCAGCGACGCCGACGCCGACGCGCAGAACATCACGGTCGCAGCCGCCGCGGCGCGCGCCGTCGCCGCCTCGCCGTCCTGGTGCGCCAGCCGGTGCTGCGCCGTCGGCGCCACGCCCACCGGCATCGCCACGTGCTCGCCCAGCAGCGTCGTCGCCAGATCGATGTGCGACACATCGACCAGCACGCGCGGGCGCAAGCGACGCCGAGCGAACGCCGCCTCGTTGTCGCGCAGCGTATGCTCGTCGCCGGCGCCGCCCGCGTAGTACGCGAAGGCGCCCGCCGGCATGCGATCGCGCGCCAGCGCCTCGAATTCACGCAGGTTCAGTGGTCCGCTCACGGTAGGTCAGCGTATCACGAAGCGCGCGTCCGCAATTCACGCGCGCGGAGGTCTCGGGCCCGACTGTCCGCGCCGTCGCCGCATCGCCCATCCGCCCGCAGCGACGCTCGCCAGCGCCGCCACGGCGGCGCCGAGCGCGTACGTCGTGCGGTGGCCAGCAGAGTCGGTCGTCGCCTGCGATGACAGCGGCTTGGCGCCAGGTCTCTCGACCGTGTCGCCGGCGCCTGGCGGCGGGGAGACGACCGCCACCGGTACGTGGCTGTCCGCCGGGCTGTTGTTTCCGAGTTGTCCCTTGCTGTTGGGGCCCCAGCACCAGACGCCGCCGTCCCTTCAGCGCGCAGGTCCCGCTGATCGCGTCGACGCCGCTCTCAAGCGCCGGCACCGCTACCGGCAGGCCATCGTTGTTGCCTCGCCAACACCAGACGCCGCCGTCCTTCAGCCCGCAGCGCGTGGCTGACATCGAGGCGCGACGCGATCTCATCGTTCGTGAGACGTTCCCGAAGCAGTTCCAGCACTTCCCATTCCCGGGGCGTCAGGATGTCGGGATGCGGTGGGCGGCCGCGTCCGTTCATTGCAATTCAGGCTACAGCGGAAGCTGCCGAATTACACTGGCCGGTTTGTAGTACGTAGTTTGCAGTACGTAGTTCATAGTCGGCGTCACTGCGGCGTCTGACGACTACGAACTACTGACGACAAACTAACTGGTTACGCCTCGCGGGCGCTCCACAGCGTCTGGTAGCGCATCCCCTGGATCGCTTCGATGGTCGCGGTGCGCTCGCGGTCCAGCAGGTCGCGCAACGCCTCGTCGCAGGTCTCGCGCGCACCGGAAAAGTGCGTGGAGGTGACACGATTGCGCACGCGATCCCAGACGCCGCTCTCGTCGAGGTAACGCACGCTGTGCGGCCAGTGGAAGAACATGAAGTTCTTCGGCATCCCCAGCGACGGCCGGTGCTGGCCGAGCCAGAAGAAGCGCTCCGGCACCGACGCCACAGGGTCGACGATGGCCACCATCGGCATCGTGCACGCGCCGGATGCGTCAGACTCGTCGTGGCGCGCGTCGATGAGCAGCCGTTCCGGAAACAGGCGGAAGCTCACCGCGAACACATCGGCGTGGCGCACAATGTCCGCGATCTCGCTGATATCCACGAGGAGTCCGTTTTCGGTGTACATGGGCGTCCTTCGGACGGTGTTCGGTCGTCGGTCGTCGGTCGTCAGGATCTTCCCCGACGACCGACGACTCGCGACTGAAAGACCGTCCTAATACATAGGCGGCGCGCCGCCGGGCATGCCGCCACCGGCGGACTTCTCGGGCAGATCGGTGACCAGGCAGTTCGTCGTGAGCACCATGCCGGCGATCGAGATCGCGTTCTCCAGCGCGGCGCGCGTCACCTTTAGCGGGTCGATGATCCCCTTGGCGATCATGTTGCCAAAGTCGTCCTTCGCCGCGTCGTAGCCCTCGCCCATCTTCATGTGCTTCACCTGCTGGACGATCACTGAACCGTCCTTGCCGGCGTTGATCGCGATGCACCGGAGCGGTTCCTCCAGCGCGCGCTTGAGGATGTTCGCGCCCGTCTGCTCGTCGCCCTCCAGCTTCAGCTTGTCCAGCACGGGCAGCGCGTTGATCAGCGCGATGCCGCCGCCCGAGACGATGCCCTCTTCGACCGCCGCGCGCGTTGCCGAGAGCGCGTCCTCGACGCGGTGCTTCTTCTCCTTCAGCTCGACCTCGGTGGCCGCGCCCACTTTGATGACGGCGACGCTGCCGGCGATCTTGCCCAGACGCTCCTGCAGCTTCTCGCGATCCCAGTCGGAAGTCGTGGTCTCCAGCGCGGTCTTGATCTGCCTGACCCGGCCGTCGACGTCCTTCTTCGCGCCCTTGCCCTCGATGATCGTCGTGTTCTCTTTGGCGACGATGATGCGGCGGCAGCGGCCGAGATCCTCGATGGCTACAGAGTCGAGCTTGCGGCCGAGTTCCTCGCTGATCAGCGTCGCGCCCGTGATGGCGGCCAGGTCGGCCAGATTGTCCTTGCGGCGGTCGCCGAAGCCAGGCGCCTTGACGCCGACGACGTTGATCGTCCCGCGCAACTTGTTGACCGCGAGCGTCGCGAGCGCTTCGCCTTCGATGTCGTCGGCGATGATCAGCAGGTTCTTGCTCACCTGCAGGAGCCGTTCGAGCATTGGCAGAATGTCAGCGACGGCGCTGATCTTCTTGTCGGTGATGAGGACGTAGGGGTCGTCGAGCTCCGCCTCCATCTTCTCGTTGTTGGTGACGAAGTACGGACTGATGTAGCCACGGTCGAACGCCATACCCTCGACGTACTCGACCTCGGTCGCGATGCCCTTCGACTCCTCGACGGTGACGACGCCGTCCTTGCCAACCTTCTCCATTACTTCGCCGATCAGCGTGCCGATCGCGGTGTCCGCGGCGGAGATGGAGGCGACCTGCGCAGACTGCACGCGCGTGGTGACGGGCTTGGCGTTCTTCTTGAGCTGGGCGACGATGGCGGCGCCTGCGGCCTCGATGCCGCGCTTCAGCGCCATCGGGTTGGCGCCCGCAGCGACGTTCTTCAGCCCTTCGTGCACGATCGCCTGGCCGAGCACGGTCGCGGTCGTCGTACCGTCGCCGGCGATGTCGTTCGTCTTCGACGCGATCTCTTTCGCCAGCTGGGCGCCGATGTTCTCGAACGGTTCGTCCAGCTCGATGTCCTTGGCGATCGTGACACCGTCGTTCGTGATCGTCGGCGCACCGAACTTCTTGTCCAGCACGACGTTGCGGCCTTTGGGCCCCAGGGTGATCTTGACGGCGTCGGCGAGGGCGTCGATGCCGCGCATCAGAGCGTGTCGGGCGTCTTCCTCAAAAAGAAGCTGCTTGGCCATATCTTCCATCCTTTGGCTGTGTCTGGGTGTGTCGGATTCAGTTGAGTCTAGCACTCTCCGTCCGTGAGTGCTAATGGCAGTGTAGGGCGTCGCCGAGCATAGGATCAAGGGGATGTGATCCTAGACTCGGAGCCTTTGCGCTCCTGTCTCGGGGGTCGTTGGCCGCCGTCGCGCGTAGCCGCCCAGCGCGCGACGCACGAAGGCGCCGGCTCTCAGTTGAACCCGAGCCAACCCGGCGAACTCAGGCCCACGATGGCCAGGCCGATAGCGATGACGAAAGTGGACATCACGATCAGGGCGAAGAGGCTGAAACTGTCGGCGAACCCGTCTGCCGGACCGGAAGAGTGGGTGGCGCCGCGTAGCGGCAGTTCGTGCGCGGTCATGGGATACCTCCTCCTGAAGCGGGCGAGACGCGGCCAGTCTAGCCAACCCGCGCAGAGGGGTACGAGGGTCATTCGGCACTCAACGAGGGTCTGTTACGCCCGAGTGTCGGTACCCGCCGTCGCGCGGTTTTGGCTCCGAAGCCCGGGCCAGTCTCCTCACCTGGCACCGTTAATGGCAGTTGACGATAAAGCGAGCTTTACGAGCCGCCGGAGACGACCAGGTGCGCGCCCGTGGTGAAGCTCGATGCCGCGGACGCGAAGTAGAGCGCGGCGCCCACGATCTCCGGCGCTTCGCCACCGCGTCCGAGGAGGATGCTCCTGGCGGCCGTACGGTTGAAGGCGCCCATGTCCCAAGCTTTCGAAATGTCTGTCAGGAATGGGCCCGGCACGATGCAGTTGACCCGCACCTTCGGCGCGAATGCGCGGGCGAATCCGGTCGTCATGTTGTTGATGCCGGCCTTCGCCGCGCCGTACGGGATCGTGTTCGCGCTGGGACTCTGCGACGCCGTACTGGAAACGAAGATGATCGAGCCGCCGTCGCCCTGCACCATGCGCGTACCAACGAGGGCCGTCAGCCTGAACGGGCCCTTGAGGTTGACATCGAGCACCTTGTCGTAAAGCGCCTCCGTCACGTCACTGACCTTGTCGTAGATGGGCGATAGGCCGGCGTTGTTCACAAGCACATCGACTTTGCCGAAACGCTCGTAGGCGGCATCCGCGAGCCGTTCGAGTTGATCCCATTCGCCTACGTGACAGGCGATCGCGAGAGCCTCGCGTCCGGTCGTCGACCCGATCTCATCGGCAAGCGCCTGGCATGCGTCGAGCTTGCGGCTGGCGATAATCACATCTGCCCCGGCGCGGGCGAAGGCGCGCACCATCTCCCGCCCCAGGCCGCGGCTACCACCGGTGACCAGCGCCACCTTTCCTGTCAGGTCGAACAGTCCGCCGTCGGGCACGGGGTGATCCTCTCGATGCATCGCACGGCCGGTCGAGCGAGCGCTAGAAGCTAACGGAGCATCTCTTCTGGCGCAACGAGGCATCCGCTCCGTACGCTTCGGCAAGGGAGCAGGCGAGGGAGCATTGAGCGCACCCACGAACTTCGGCATCGACCCAGGCATCATCGACTTCGACATCCTCAGCGAGTGGATGGATGAAACAGGGCTGCCCGCCGGGCCGATCACGGCGGTCGAGACCCTGGCAGGCGGCACACAGAACGTCCTCCTGAAATTCGCTCGCGGCGGGCGCGCATACGTATTGCGCCGCGGCCCGCCGCACCTCCGCCCGACCAGCAACGACGCGCTGTGCCGCGAGGCCCGCGTGCTCAGCGCACTCGCCGCGACGGACGTGCCGCATCCGCGCTTCATCGCCGGCTGCATGGACGAGGCGGTGATGGGCGGCGCCGTCTTCTACCTGATGGAGCCCGTGGCCGGGTTCAACCCGTCGACCGGGCTACCCGCGCTCCACGCGTCGGACGCGTCGGTGCGGTACTCGATGGGCCTGCAGGCGGCGGATGCGATCGCCAGCCTGGGACGCGTCGACCACGCCGCCGTCGGCCTCGGCGACATGGGCAAGCCGGACGGGTTCCTCGAGCGGCAGGTCGGTCGCTGGCTGTCGGAGCTCGAGTCATACAGCCGCTTCGACGGGTATCCCGGCCCCCAGATCCCGGGCGTCGACCGCGTCGCCGCGTGGCTCGACCGTTCTCGTCCCAGCGCGTCCGTCCCGGGCATCATCCACGGTGACTACCACTTCGCAAACGTCATGTACGCGTTCGACGGCCCGCGCCTTGCCGCGATCGTCGATTGGGAGATGTGCACGATAGGCGACCCGCTGCTGGACCTCGGCTGGCTGATGGCGACGTGGCCCGACCCGACGCGGCCGGGCGCGACGCCCGCGGCCGGCCTGGCGGCGGCCGGCGGCCTGCCCTCCCCCGCCGAGGCCGTCGCGCGCTACGGCGAAGGGTCGACCCGCGATCTGTCGGCAATCGACTGGTACACCGTGCTGGCGTGCTTCAAGCTGGGTATCGTGCTGGAGGGGACCAACGCCCGCGCGTTCGCCGGCAAAGCGCCTCGCGCGGTCGGCGATCTGCTGCACGCGACGACGCTGGGCCTGTTCGCGCGCGCGGAGGCGCTGATCGCGGCGAGCTAACCGAGGGCTCCATCCGGTCGTTCCGCCGGCGAGGAACGCAGATCTATGAGCGTGACATCGTTGCTCATCGCGAACCGTGGCGAGGTCGCCATCCGCATCGCACGCGCGGCGGCCGACCTCGGTATCCGGACCGTGGCCGTCTATTCGGACGACGACGCCAGGTCCCTGCACGTCCGGCGCGCGGACGAAGCGAGGGCGCTCCGTGGTCGCGGCGTGCCGGCGTACCTGGATATCGACGTGCTGATTGCGGCGGCACAGGATGCCGGCTGCGACGCCGTCCACCCCGGATACGGCTTTCTGAGCGAGAGTACGACGTTCGCACGGGCCTGCGCGGATGCAGGTTTGACGTTCGTTGGGCCACGACCTGAGACGCTGGAGCTGCTTGGCGACAAGGCACAGGCGCGCGGCCTGGCGGAGCAGCTGGGACTACCGGTGCTGCCGGGTACGACGGGTGCGACGACGCTCGACGAGGCGCGCGCGTTCGCCGCCGCCCGCGGCGACGGCCCCGGCATCGTCATCAAGGCGATCGCCGGCGGCGGCGGGCGCGGCATGCGCATCGTGCAGCCCGGCGACGATCTCGACGAGGCATACCAGCGCTGCCAGTCGGAGGCGCTCACGGCGTTCGGCAACGGCGCTGTCTACGTCGAGCAGCTCCTGCCGCGAGCACGCCACGTCGAAGTCCAGATCGCCGGTGACGGCACCGGTAGCGTCAGCCACTTCTGGGAGCGCGACTGCACCCTGCAGCGGCGCAACCAGAAGATCATCGAGATCGCGCCCGCGCCCGGGCTGGCGGCCGCCCTGCGCGATCGACTGTTGGCCGCGGCCGTGCGGATCGCGGAGGCCCTACGGTACGCCGGCATAGGCACCGTCGAGTTTCTCATCGACACGCGCGAGCGGGGCGATAGCGCGCGGTGGTACTTCATCGAAGCGAACCCGCGACTCCAGGTCGAGCACACCGTCACGGAGGAAGTGACCGGGATCGACCTGGTGAAGACGCAGCTGCGGATCGCGGCGGGGCGTTCGCTGGCCGAACTCGGCCTCGTGCAAGGCGATGTGCCCGCGCCGCGCGGCTGCGCGGTGCAGGCACGCATCAACACCGAGACCATGGCCCCCGATGGCGGCGTGCGGCCGGCGGGCGGCACGCTCACCACCTTCGAGCCGCCATCCGGACCTGGCGTGCGCATCGACTCCGCAGCCTACGCCGGATCTGTTACGAATCCGGCGTTCGATTCACTGCTCGCCAAGTTGATCGTGCATACACCCTCAGACGACTTCGCAGATGCGGCCGGACGCGCGTACCGGGCGCTGTGCGAGTTCCGCATCGAGGGCGTGCAGACGAACGTCGGTCTCCTGCAGAGCCTGTTGCGGCACCCGGACGTCGTCGCGAATCGCGCCCACGCGCGCTTCGTTGAGGAGCACGTCGCCGAGCTGGTCGCTGATGGCGCGCAGCACCGCCGGCTGTTCTTCGAGCCGGCGCAGTCCGGCGGACCGGCGCGCGCGGGCGCGCGGATCGACGCCACCGATCCGCTGGCCGTGTTGCATCACGGCAAGTCGGAGCTCCCGGAACGCGGCGCCGCAGGCGCGGCAGGCGGCGATCCACCACCGGGCACGATCGCCGTACGCGCGCCGATCCAGGGCACGGTCATCGCGATCGATGTGGCGGAGGGCGACCTCGTGCGCGCGGGCGAGCGGCTGCTCGTGATGGAAGCGATGAAGATGGAGCACGTCGTCGTCGCACCGGACGGCGGCCGCATCGCCCGGCTTGGCGCCGCCGTCGGCGACGCCGTATTCGAAGGCCATCCGCTCGTGTTCATCGAGCGCGCGGACGTTGCGGCAACCGGCGGCGACGAGGTAGGCGTCGTTGATCTCGAGGCGATCCGTGCCGATCTCGCCGAGGTGTACGAGCGTCACGCAGCGGGGCGCGACGCGATGCGGCCAGATGCGGTCGCGCGGCGGCGCGCGACGCGGCAGCGGACGGCGCGCGAGAACATCGAGGCGCTGTGCGATGACGGTTCGTTCGTGGAGTACGGGCCGCTCGTCATCGCGGCGCAGCGCCGGCGCCGCACCGTGGACGACCTGATTGCGAACACGCCGGCAGACGGCCTGGTCGCCGGCATCGGCACGGTGAACGCCGACCTGTTCGGCGCCGCCGCGTCGCGCCTTGTCGCCATGTCGTATGACTACACGGTACTGGCGGGCACGCAGGGCCTGCAGAACCACCGCAAGAAGGACCGCATGTTCGAGCTGGCCGAGAAATGGCGCCTGCCGATCGTCTTCTTCACCGAGGGCGGCGGCGGCCGGCCGGGCGATACGGACGGCATCGGCGTCGCGGGGCTGGACTGCATGGCCTTCAACTACTTCGGCAAGCTCAGCGGCCTCGTCCCGCTCGTCGGTATCACCTCGGGGCGCTGCTTCGCGGGCAACGCCGCGCTGCTCGGCTGTTGCGACGTGATCATCGCGACCGAGGGCTCGAACATCGGCATGGGCGGGCCCGCGATGATCGAGGGCGGCGGACTTGGCGTCTTCCGGCCCGAAGAGGTCGGACCGATGGATGTGCAGGTGCCGAACGGCGTCGTCGACATCGCGGTCGCCGACGAGGCGGAGGCCACGCTCGTCGCGAAGCGCTATCTCTCCTACTTTCAGGGCGCCCTGGCGGACTGGGCGTGCGCCGACCAGCGGCTGCTGCGATCGATCATCCCCGAGAGCCGCCGCCGGGTCTACGACGTGCGGTCGGTGATCGAGACGATGGCCGACGCCGGCTCGGTGCTGGAACTGCGGCGCGGCTTCGGCCCTGGTATGGTGACGGCGCTGGCGCGCATCGAAGGGCGGCCGCTGGGGATCATCGCCAACAACCCGATGCATCTTGCCGGCGCGATCGACAGCGACGGCGCCGACAAGGCCGCGCGCTTCATGCAGCTCTGCGACGCGTTCGATATCCCGCTCCTCTCCCTCTGCGACACACCCGGCATCATGGTCGGCCCGGAGGTCGAGAAGACGGCGCTCGTACGCCACGCCGCGCGGATGTTCGTGACGGGCGCGAGCGTGACGGTGCCGATCTTCACCATCATCCTGCGCAAGGGCTACGGCCTCGGCGCGCAGGCGATGGCCGGCGGCAGTTTCAAGGCGCCATTCTTCACGGTCGCGTGGCCGACGGGCGAGTTCGGCGGCATGGGGCTGGAGGGCGCGGTGAAGCTGGGCTACCGGAACGAACTGGCGGCTGTCGAGGATCCGCTCCAACGAAAGGCGCTGTTCGATGAGATGGTCGAGCGCATGTACCGCCACGGCAAGGCCGTGAACACCGCCTCCCATTTCGAGATCGATGACGTGATCGACCCGGAGGCATCGCGCGGCTGGATCACGTCGGCCCTGCGCGCGATGCCCCCGGCGACGCCGCGGACCGCCAAGAAACGTCCGAACATCGATACCTGGTGACGTGGCAGGGTTCGGTACGTGTGCTTCGAGGCGCGTCGCGCGCTCGATGAGGACCGCCAGATGAGTTCGAGGCGCCCCACGAAGCTGGAAGAGCTCAAGAAGTCGATCGCGCCGCCCCTTGATCTGTTTCTCGATGATGGCGGCGTGCTGAACGACAACAGTCTCCGCGGGCCGGAGTGGCTGCGATTGATCGGCGAGTTCATGCCTGTCCGGATGGGCGGGACCGCTGAGCAGTGGTCCAGCGCGAACCGCATCGTCTTTCCACGGGTCTGGACTTACCCTCCAGAAGCGGTTACCCGACTTCGCCAGCCACCGCGAGTTTCAGCGAGCCTACGCCAGGGACTGGATCCGCGGCATGTGTGCGCAGGTCGGCATCACGCCTCCATCCGACGATCACGCCGTGACGCTGTTCGCCGAACTCGGCAGCTATGTGGGTGAACGAGCAACATCGGCCATCGCTGGCGCCGCGGATGCCGTTCTGTCTCTGCGTCGCGCTGGATACACGCTGTACACCGCATCAGGAACGACGTCGTGGGAACTGCGGGGCATCATGGCGAAGATGGGTATCGCCGAGAACTTCGCTGCGTTATATGGACCAGACCTCGTTGATCACGTGAAGTATGGCCCCGCCTTCTATCAGAAGGTCTTCGCACATGCGGGTGTCGTTCCGCGTACGGCCCTTGTGGTTGAGAGTGACGCAGAGTGCTGCCGCTGGGCATCGGAAGCCGGCGCAACTGCCGTCTGGATCGATCCCGGCGGGCGAGGCGATGCGAGGTCGTTGGAGGCGCTGGTTCATGAGCTGGTTTGACGAGGGCGAGGCAGCGTGCCTAGCCCTCGCGTCCACCACGCCTTGGCCAGCGCTTGACATGCTTGCAACACTGTAGATGATCGCCGGTTCGTCAGTCATCGGAGCCCCATCATGCCAGCAGTCACCGCCGATTCGCTTACATTGCCGCGCCTGCCCGTCTTGTCGGAGTCCGGCACCGAGTGGCGCCCCGTCGCGAAGGTGGTGACGGCGCTCACGACGCTCGAGGGCGAAGGCTTCGTCGTCCACCGCCCCTTCCCGACCACCGAACTTCCGATGGCCGACCCGTTCGTGCTGCTCGACCAAATGGGCGAGGTCGAATACGCGCCCGGCGAAGCGAAAGGGACGGCATGGCACCCGCACCGTGGCTTCGAGACGGTGACGTACATGATCGACGGCGCTTTCGAGCACCAGGACACCGCGGGCGGCGGCGGGCTGATCACGGACGGCGCGACGCAGTGGATGACGGCGGGCGCCGGACTCCAGCACATCGAGCGCCCGCCCGAGCGGTTGGTGGTGAGCGGCGGGCTGTTCCACGGCATCCAGCTGTGGGTCAACCTGCCGGCCGCACAGAAGTGGCTGGGACCGCGCTACCAGGACATCGAAGCGCGTGACGTGACACTGCTCTCCAACGACGACGGCTCGTCGATCGTGCGGATCATCGCGGGTGAACTGGCAGGCCACCGCGGGCCGGGCGCCACACACACGCCGATCACGTACCTGCACGCGACGATCGCGCCGGGATCGCGGCTGGCGCTGCCGTGGCCGCGCGATTTCAACGCGCTGGTGTACGTACTGTCGGGCCGCGGCTATGCGGGCGTGGAGCAGCGGCCTCTCGATGCGGGCCAGCTGGCGGTGTTCGGCGAGGGCGACGCGCTGACGGTCCGCGCCGCGGACGCGCAGCCGGTCGCCTCGAAGGGCGGCTGGGAGGTGCTGATCCTGGGCGGCTTCCCGATCCGCGAGCAGGTGGCGCGCTACGGCCCGTTCGTGATGAACACGCGGGCGGAGATCGTGCAGGCGGTCGAAGACTTCAACGCCGGCCGCATGGGGAGGATCCCGGCCACGCGCGTCCCGCACCGGACGTCTGCGGATCAGTCGGTGGAGCCGACGTAGCGCCCGACTCCTTCCCGTCCGCGAAGGGAGCACGCAGTTCCAGCAGCAGGCTTGTCGCGCGGCGGTCTACGAGCAAGGTCGCGCCATCTTGCACGATGGCCGTGCGGCGCTCAGCTCGTCATCCCCTTGAGCCCCACAAGCGCGCGTCCGTGCTCGATCTCGCCCATGTGGCGCAGGCCGTGCTGGTACACGAAGCACTCGAGCACGTCGAGCTTGCGCAGCGGCGCGTCCGGCCCGATGACGATGGCGCAGAAGATCTGCTGCATGTTCGGCGGCAGCTTCGGCATCAGCACCTCCGCGAGCTGCGTCTCGTCGAGTGTGGCCAACACTCCGTCGGTGCGTTCGATGACGGCAGACTGATACGCGCGCCATGCGTCGAAGTCCGCGAAGCGGATGCTCTCCATCTCCTCGACGCTCTCCTCGCGCCCGAGACGATCGACGGTGACGCCGACGCGCGCCGCCCAGCCGCCGCTGTCCCACAGCGGGCGTTCGCGCAGGAACGGCGTGCTGACGGCCTGGTCCTGCGCGCGGATGTAGTGGCTGAGGCTGAAGGCGATCGGCAGCACGCCGGCGCGCTCCTGGTGGTTCACATGCTCGAGCGTCATGTCGCTGACGGCGCGCTGCCACAGCGTGTTCAGCGCGCGGATGCGGTTCTTCAGCGAGGCGACGAACATCTCGGACATCAGATCCTCCTACGGCCTTATCTTGGAGGAATGTATGCGATCCGGGCGCGCGGAAACAGACGCCGCAGCCGGGGGCGGGTCGCCCTACGCGGGCAACGCCTGCGCGAGCGGCACGTAGGGCATGTGGAGCGACTCCGCCAGCGCCGCGTACGTAACCGCGCCCTCGCTCACCAGCACGCCATGCGCCAGCGCGCTGTCCGCAAGCAGCGCCTCGCGCGTGCCCATGTTCGCCAGCCGTAATACGTACGGCAACGTCGCCGAGGTCAGCGCCGCCGTCGCGGTGATCGGCACGGCCCCCGGCATGTTCGCGACGCAGTAGTGCACCACGCCCTCTTCGACGTACACGGGGTCGTGGTGCGTGGTCGGCCGCGATGTTTCGCACGCGCCGCCCTGGTCGATCGACACGTCGACGATCACCGCGCCCGCGCCCATGCCTCGCACCATCTCGCGCGTCACCAGCCGCGGCGCCGCCGCGCCCGGCACCAGCACGGCGCAGATCAGGATGTCCGCCTCGCGCAGCGCTCCCTCGATCGCCAGCGGGCTCGACATCAGCCCCGTCGTGCGGCCCGGCCAGAGCTGCTGGATGTGCCGCAGCTTGTCCAGCCGCGTATCGAACACGGTCACGCGCGCGCCGAGCTGGATCGCCGTCTCGATGGCGTTCTCCGCCACGATGCCGGCGCCCAGCACAACGACGTGCGCGGGGGGTGCACCCGGCAGTCCGGAGATCAGCTTGCCGCGCCCGGGCCCAGGCTTGCGCAGATACTGCGCGCCGATCTCGGTCGCCATGCGGCCGGCGATCTGGCTCATCGGAATCAACAGCGGCAGCGAGCCGTCCGCGAGCTGCACCGTCTCGTACGCGATCGCCGTCACCTTCGATGCGATGAGCAGGCGCGTCAGTTCCGGCAGCGCCGCCAGGTGCAGGTACGTGAACAGCGTCTGGTTGTCGCGTACGAGCGAGTGTTCCGGCTCCAGCGGCTCCTTCACCTTCACCAGCAGGTCCGCGCGCGCCCACACTTCCCAGGCGTTCTCGATGATCGTCGCGCCGCCGACGGCGTACGCCTCGTCGCTGAACCCGACGCCCGCACCCGTCTGCGTCTCGACCAGCACCCTGTGGCCGGCGCCGACGAGCGCGTGGGCGCCTTCCGGCGTCAATCCGGCGCGGTACTCATCGGCCTTGATCTCGCGGACGGTGCCAACAATCATGCCACCTCAGTATCGGCTCGGCCGAACGCCGCCAGCACGCGACGCCTCAGTACCACGACAACTCGATGATCAACCCGGCATGGTGCGCCAACACGGTCAACGCCCGCTCGTCCTCGGCGTCGAATCCATGCCCACCCTTGCGATCGGTGACGTAGAGCGCGCCACGCACCGTCGCGCCACAGAAGATCGGCAGCCCCAGCAGCTCTTTCATGTCCGGGTGCTTTGGCGGAAACCCGAACGCTTTCGCGTGCAGCGAGACGTCCTCGAGCCGCACCGCCAGGCCGTCCTGACGCATAGCGCCCAGCGGTCCGTGGCCCTGCGGCGGTCCCTTGAGCCCCGCAAGTGCTCCTTCATCCATGCCGCTCACCGCGAAGCCCTCGACGTAATCCGCCTCGCCCGTGACGGCCAGCGCCCCGAACGTCCCCTCCGTCATCTCGCGGGCAACGTCGACGATGTGCTGGAGCGCGTCGAGTGGCGTCTTCGGCGGCTGCCTCCGATTGCGCTCGGCGAGCTTCCTCAGCGCCCGGTACTCCGGATCGCGGTCGAGCAGCCTTCGCCTCGGACCGATCGCCGCCTCGATGCGCTGCGCAACCTGCTGCTGGAGTTCGGTCGCCACGCGTACATCGTAACGAGCGGCGCAGAGTGTGCGCTATCCCGCGATCGCCGCCTCCACGTCGATGCCGCCGCTGCCATCGCGGATGCCGCGCACAACATCCCCGACGAACTGCGCCACAGCCCGCACGACCATCTCCGTCGCCACGTCGGAGTGCCCGGCGCCGGGAAACGCCACGTAGCGCTTCGGCTCGGGCGCCGCCTCGAAGATGCGCTGACCCATCGTCTCGGGCACCGTGTTGTCCGCGTCACCGTGCATCACGAGCAGCGGCCCGTCCAGACGATGGACCTTCGCCAGATTGTCGTAGCGCGTAAGCGGTAGCCACGGCGCCAGGGCCAGCGGCACCCGGAACCGCGCGTCCCAGTCGAGGATCATGTCGCGCATCGACGTGAACGGCGCGCGGAGGATCAGCCCAGCGCCCGGCTCGCGCACCGCCAGTTCCGTCGCAACGCCGCTGCCCAGCGAGAAGCCGTAGAAGAAGATCGTCGCCGGGTCCACATCGTCACGCTGGTGCAGCCAGCCAAGCGCCGCGGCCGCGTCCGTGTAGGTGCCTTCTTCGGTCGCATTGCCATCGTTGCGCCCGTAGCCGCGGTAGTCGAACACGAGGAAGTTGCAGCCCGTCCCGCTCAGAAAGTCGTGGAAGGCCCGCGACCGCTCCTGCGTCAGCCACATGTCGCTGGCGTTGTAGCTCGTGCCGTGGCAGAACAGCAGCGTCGGGGCGGCGTGATCCTGCTTGAAGAACCATCCTTGCAGCTCCAGCCCGTCTGCCGTGTAGATCGCCGCCTCCTCGTACGCAAAGCCGACGGATGCAGGCGGCTCAGGGTGCCAGCCGCCGTGGTAGAACAGGTGCGGCCGGATCAGCCGCTCGGACGCGATAGTCAGTGCGATCCCGGGTGCCGAGAGCGCCGCCGCCGTGTAGATCAGCCGTTTCAGCATCGCCCCGATTGTAGCGGAGCCACCGCCGCCCGATCCTGAGCCGATCGCACCATTCACAACGGTCATCCGACGGCAATCTCACCCCAGTAGCCCGCGCCGGCCACCCAGTGTGTTGTGGCGCCACCCGCCCGGAGTTGCCCGCCGGCTGTCTGGTGGCGGTCGGCTTTTGGTTGTCAACTTGACACATGATTGGGTCTGCGGCGTTGTTCATACCGCGGTCGAGTGGCTTCAGCGGCATCGCGCCGACCCCTAAAGACCGCGTCTTAAGGGGATCGAGGGCGCGGCCTGATGTGGCGGAGACACCGCCCAACCGATCATTCTGTACGCGCAAGGTAGCCGCCGGCGACCGCGCGGCAGGGAGCATGCCCATGGACGACGCGTCCAACTGGGAATTCGCCGCCTCCATTGCAGCCGTGTGCATTGGCCTCGGCGGGCTGCTGCTGTTCACGCTGATCGGTACGATCAGCGGCTGGCGCGTGCTGGCGCGTGCCGCGACCGCCGCGGAGGAGAGCGCCAAATCGACGATGCTGGTACAGGACTTGGTGCGTCAGCTTTCGATGCGCGAGGCGTCGCAACCCGTCGTCGACATTGCGCAAGCCGCCAGCCAGCTCGCCGGGCTGCGTGTCCAGGCCGATGGTCTCATCCAGCAGCAGACCCGGCTGCAGGAAGCCGTGCGCAACCTGGTCGAAGCCGGCGTCCTGCGCGGTCAGGGATCCTCAACCGAACTCAAAGAACTGGAGGGTGCCGTGGCGCGCCTGGAAGAACAGCTTGCCCGGCTGGCGACATCCGTCGCCGGCCTCAGCCAGCGATAAGCTCGTAGTAAGGACACACCATATGCCCCCCCACTCCAGCAGACAGAGCCGCAGGACGAGTCCGGGCGCAGCGCCGCAGGGCGACGCCGTATCGACGATGATGTCGATGCTCCTCCCCATCCACACCGCCGCGACCTTCGACTGGCTGGTGGACGCCACGGCGACGGCCGCCGAACACGCTCTGAACTCCGCGTTCACGTTCCTCTACGTCGAGGAGCAGGATGGCCGTCTGGAGCGCCGGCAGCCCGCGTCCGACCTGCGCCGCCGGTCGCAACAGCGCGCCATCGACGCGTTCGGCCGCGTCGCGTTCGCGACGAGGCTCGATCCGCGCGACGCGCCCGCCATGGCCGGCGCGCTCGACGCCGGCACACAGACGACCGCTCCCGCCGCGGAGATCTTCGCGGGGCTGATCGCCGAGTCCGACGCGCTGGCAGCGCAGAAGGCGCTCGGCGTCGACGCCGTCTCGTTCGTGGCGCTCGAGTCGGCGGGCGAACGCATCGGCGCGCTCCTGCTGATGCACGTCGGGAAGCCCAACGTCGAGCACACCGCGCTCTTCGCCCGGCACGTCGCGGCCGCGGCGGTGAACCTGCGGCAGGCACAGGCCGCGCGCGAGGTCGGCGTCATCGATGTCGCGCGCTCGGTGTTCGATGCGCGCAAGATCGAGGCGGATCTCCAGCGCGAACTCGCCCGAGCGGCGCGTTTCAAGCGCGATGTCTCGATCGCCGTCGTGGAGGCGACCAATCTGGGCCTGCTCCGAGAGCGGTTCGGCGCGTTTCTCACGGATCGTCTCCTCCAGCGGCTGGGTGAGGCGCTGGCCCAGAACGCCCGCGATATCGACGTCATCGGCGCGTACAAGGCGAGCGGCTACACGATGATCCTCACCGAGGCCGCGCTGGACGGGGCAGAAATAGCGGTGCGCCGCATGCTCGCCATCGCCAGGGAAGTTGCCGCCGGCGACGGCAGCGTGCCGGGCCTGGAGTTGCATCTCGCAGCCGGCTGGGCCACGGCGCCGGCCGACGGCGCCGACAGCGCCGCCGTCTTCGCAGCCGCCGAGAGCCGCATGTACGGCCCGGAGTCTCAGGTCGCATAGGCTCCCGCGCGTTTTCGACGCCTCAAGAAGGCCCGCTCTCGCGAGAGCGGGCCTTCCTGTTCCTCAGCTGCCTCAAACGGCCCTACGCGGCGTCCTCGATCGCGACGATGGTCACATCGTTGCCGGCGGCGAAGAGCCGCGACGACCGCTCGACGAGCGCGCCCCGCACGTCGGCGGGGCTCGCGGCTCCGTCGATCCACACCTTCAGCGTCGCCTTGCGCCCGTCGTAGTCCAGCAGCGCCACGTCGCGTACGGCCGGATGTTCGTTCACGGCGTCATCCACGGTGCGCAGGTCCAGCGGTCCCGGCCGGCTTTCGAACTCCAGCCGGAAGCACGTCAGATCCCCGGTCTCCGCGTGCTTTACCGGCTCTGGCGCCGCGCGCGCCACGAACGGTTGCGGCGGGGCGGCCGGGTGCGCTGGCGCGCTCGGCACCACCAGCGTCGGCCTCGCGTAGGCCGGCGGCGCGGTGCTCGCGTCCCGCCCCATCTGCTGACGGCCGTTACTCATCACGGCATCCAGTTGGTCGAACAACGAGCCGACCTCGCCGACCTTCGGCAACAGTGCCCTGATCGAGGCCGAAGCGTCGGCGGCACGCCGGAGCGCGCTCTCCAACTCGTCGACCGCGCGGATGAGTTCGTTCTCAAGCCCCGTCGGTGTTTCGTTGATCGCCATGCGGACTCCTTCGTTGACGCGTGCTGCCTGTCTGTCAACAGAGGTATCGACCGGGCGCGCAACATGACGCACCGGGGTCGCTCGAGAATCAGGGTTTCGACGTGTGGGCGTAGGGACGCCGCACGGTCAACGCGGCGCTACGCCGCGACGGCGGGGCGTTGTACCCTTCCGGGGCATCGGCGGAGGCTCGAGCCATGACTACAACGTCCACCAACATCGAGGCGGCGAAGCAGCGCGCAGGCGCCGCCGTCGATCGCGTCGCCGGCGAGCTTGTGCGCATCTCCCGCGAGATCCATGCGCACCCGGAGCTGGCCTTCCATGAGCAGCACGCCCTAGGACAGCTCGTGCCGTTCGTGCGGACGCACGGCTTCGACGTCCGTTCCGGCGTCTACGGCATGGAGACCGCCTTCCGCGGCGAGTGGGGCCACGGCCCCGTCACCATCGCCATCTGCGCCGAGTACGACGCGCTTCCGGAGATCGGCCACGCCTGCGGCCACAACCTGATCGCGACATCCGGCGTGGGCGCCGCCGTCGCCCTGATTCGCGCCGTCGACCCGTCCGACGCGCGCGTCGTCATCCTTGGCACACCCGCCGAGGAGATGGGCGCCGGCAAAGTGGTCATGATCAACCACGGCGCCTTCGCCGACATCGATGTTGCGATGATGGCGCACCCCATGGCGATCGACTTCGCCGATCCGCCCATGCTCGGCGTTGCCCATGTCGATATCGAGTATCACGGCAAGGCGGTGCACGCGTCGGTCGGGCCCGAGCAGGGCGTCAACGCCCTCGATGCCATGGTCACCGCATACCAGGCCGTCGCGCAGCTCCGGCAGCACATCCGCCGGGACGCGCGCCTGCACGGCATCATTACCTACGGCGGGGCGGCCGCCAACATCGTGCCGGACCGCACCGCCGGCACCTTCTACGTGCGCGCCGCCCAGCCCAACTACCTTCGCGAGCTCAAGGCGCGCGTCAAGGCCTGCTTCGAGGCCGGCGCGCTGGCGACAGGCTGCACACTGACCATGGACTGGCACGAGGAGCTGGAGTACGCCCCGCTGCGCAACAACCGCCCGATGGTCGAGGCGTACCGCCGCAACGGCGAGGCGCTCGGCACACAGTTCGTCGACCTCAAGAGCGCCTCGACCGGCAGCACCGACATGGGCAACGTCAGCCAGGTCGTGCCTTCGATCCACCCCACGTTCTCCGTCGGCCAGATGATCTTCAACCATACGGCCGACTTCACCGGCGCCGCCATCACCGACGCCGCCCACGAATCGATGCTGAAGACGGCGCGCACGCTGGCGATGACGGGCGTTGACCTCGCGCTGGATCCGGAACTCCTGAGGCGAGTGAAGGCGGACTTCGCGGGGTAGCCGGGACGGCGCCGGACAGCGCGAGTGTCATGCATGTTGCATCTGCGCTCCCGCGCGCACGCGTGCCCCTGGCGCTGCTATAATCGAAAGACCTTCTCACACCCGCTGACGTATGTACGAAGGACGCCTCGCCTCTTCTTCGGACGGAGGACGCATGGAAGACCCCAGGATCATCGCCGAACGCATCATCGGGAACGTCGAGAAGGTGATCATCGGCAAGGAGCGCGAGGTGCGGCTCGCCCTCGTCGCGCTGCTCTGCCGCGGGCACGTGCTGATCGAAGACGTGCCGGGCGGGGGCAAGACTATCCTCGCCCGCAGCCTCGCCGTGTCGGCCGGCTGCAACTTCCGGCGTATCCAGTTCACGCCCGACCTGCTGCCCAGCGATGTGTCCGGCGTCTCGATCTACAACCAGAAGACCGGTGACTTCGAGTTCCGCGACGGCCCGATCATCGCCCAGGTCGTGCTGGCGGATGAGATCAACCGCGCCACGCCCAAGACCCAGTCTTGCATGCTCGAAGCCATGGAGGAGGGGCAGGTCACCGTCGACGGCGTCACGCACAAAATGCCCGAGCCGTTCATCGTGCTTGCGACGCAGAACCCCATCGAATACGAGGGCACGTTCCCGCTGCCGGAGGCGCAGCTCGACCGCTTCCTGCTTCGCATCCACCTCGGCTACCCATCGATGACGGACGAAGTGCTGATCATGGAGGGGCAGCAGCGTCAGCATCCGATCGAAACGCTCCAGGCCGTGACAGGCCCCGCCGAGATCGTCAGCATGCAGCAGGCCGTCAAGGAGATCTACGTCGAGCCGCTGGTCAAGCAGTACATCGTCAACATCGTCGATGCCACGCGACACCACCCATCGGTGTACCTGGGCGCCTCGCCGCGCGGCTCGCTGGCGCTCCTTCGCACCTGCCAGGCGCGCGCGCTGCTCGATGGCCGCAACTTCGTCCTGCAGGACGACGTGAAAGAGCTGGCCTACGCCACGCTCGGCCATCGCATCATCATCGCTCCGGCCGCCCGCGTGAAGAACGCGACGCCGCGCGAAGTCGTCGAGCAGACGCTCGAGCGCATCCCCGTGCCCGGCGCGCGCGCGCGCCAGGGCGCGCCGGCACCCGGCCCTAGCCGCCCGGCGGGCCGGTAGGCGCCGCGGTGCGCGCCCTTCGCCGCCTCCTCCGCGCGCTGTTCGTCACCCACCGGCCGCTCACGCTCGTCGCGGCGTTGTGGTTCGCCAGCGTCATCGTGGCCATCTCCACCGGCTTCTGGCTGACCTGGCGGCTCACCTATGCGCTGATGCTGGGTGTGCCGCTCGCCTACGTCTGGTCACGCCTGAATCTTCGTGGCATCGAGGTCGAAGCCGACCGCAGCACCGATCGTCTGCAGGAAGGTGCCTCGTACGAGGAGCGCATCACCATTCGTAACCGCACCTGGCTCAGCAAGATCTGGCTTGAGGTGAACGACCCCAGCGACATGCCCGGGCACCTCGCGCATCGCGTCATCACGGTCGCGGCGAAAAACTCGGCGACCTTCCGGGCGCGCTCGACGGTCGCGCGGCGCGGACTCTACGCCGTTGGCCCCGTCGAGATCACGACCGGTGACCCGTTTGGCCTCTTCCGCCACACGCGTGCGTATGGGCAGGCCCAGAACGTGCTGGTGTATCCGCGCGCCGTCGACCTGCCGAACTTCCTCGTACCACCGGCGAACCTGCCGGGCGAAGGCCGCTTCCGGCGGCGCACGCACCAGGTCACACCGAACGCATCGGGCGTCCGTCCGTACGAGTTTGGCGACAGCTTCAACCGCATCCATTGGGCCAGCACGGCGCGCGCCGGCAACCTGCGCAATGGCAGCCTGATGGTCAAGGTCTTCGAACTCGATCCCGCCAGCGACATCTGGGTGATCCTGGACCTCGAGCGCGGCGTGCACGCGGGCGAGGGCGACGACTCCACCGAGGAGTACGCCGTCGGCATCGCCGCATCGATCTCGCAATTCTTCCTCGCCGCGACTCGCACCGTCGGCTTCATGTCGTACGGCCGCGGCTTTGATGTTGTCGAGCCGGAGCGCGGCCTGCAGCAGTACACACGCATCCTCGAATCGCTGGCCATGGCGCGCACCTGGGGCGATGTGCCGCTCGGCGCCATGATCACCAGCGAGGCGCGCCGCTTCGGCCGCCACACCACCGTCGTCGTCATCACGCCCTCCACAGATGAGGCGTGGCCCGCCGCGCTGGCGATGCTGCAATCGCGCGGCGTCAAGGTCGCCGCGATCGTCCTCGAACCCAGCACCTTCGGCGGCGCAACCAGCTCGCTCGGCGTCTTCGCATCGCTCGCTGCGGGCGACGTCTTCTCCTACATGGTCAAGCACGACGACGATCTGCGGCATGCGCTGGGCGCCGAGTTCGGCTCCGGCGTGCCGGCAGGGTCAGGCGGCTGAGCGATGCGCGAAACGAACTGGGACGACATCTTCCAGCGCCGCGCCTACGACGACGCCTCGCTGGAGGACGAACGCCTCAGCGCCATCGTGCCGTGGGAAGACTGGCTGACGTTCGCCCTCGCCGCGGTCGCCTTCATGAGCGTGGCCGCGGCCGTCACCAGCGCTCACTGGGTACGCGGCATGCCGTCCCTCTATCCGGTTGGGTTCGCGGCGCTCGTGCTGGGCTACCTGCTCTCGCGCGTCCGCAGGAACGAGTTCCTGCTCCACCCCATCGCCCTCTTCGCCGGCACGACGCTCGTCTTCCTCCAGGTCATCGCGGTCGTCTCCGGCCACTCGCTCTATGTCCGCACCGACCACCTGCTCGACCGCATGTACGTGTGGTGGTCTGCCGTCACGCAGGGCGGCATCAGTAACGATCCGCTCCCCGTCATCGTCCTGCTCCTCGTCGTGACGTGGGCCGGCTCCTACTTCTCCGCATGGGCGATCTTTCGCTGGCGCAACGCCACGCTCGGCATCCTGCCCGGAGGCACCGCGCTCATGTGGAACCTAGCGCTCAGCCCCGGGCAGTTCAGCACCGCATTCGTCGTCTACCTCCTCGCCTCCGCGCTGCTGCTCATGCGGCTGCACATCGACCGCGAACAGCGGCAGTGGGACCGCGATGGCGTACGCTACCCGGAGTTCATCACCCTCTCGGCGCTCAATGCCACATTCTGGGCCACCTGCGGCCTGCTCGTCTTCGTCTGGCTGTTGCCCCTGCACGCCCGCTCGGCCACTGCGAACGAACGCTGGGGCGACTTCACCCGCCCGGTCACGCGCCACCTCACTCCGCTCGCTCGCGTCTTCATCTCGGTGAACGCCAACAAGCCCGTCAACATCCACAACCTCAAGGACGCGCTCCCGTTCCAGGGCAAGATCGCCCTCAATGGGCGGGACGCCGTGCAAGTCGACGTGAAGATCACGCCTGGGATGGCGGCGTTCCTCCGCGAGCAGTCCTTCGACGAGTACACGCGCGACGGCTGGAAGTCCAACGTGACGGACATCCCTCTCGATCCCGGCAGCAGTACGCTGGTCGATGAGAACCTCCTCGGTGGCGCGGCCGGTCCGCCCGGCGTGATCGACGAATCGTCTCCGGCGCCCCGGCAGCAGGTCCAGATCAACGTGACCGTCAAGGGGGGCAACAACGAGCACCTCTTCAGCCTCGGACAGGCGCGGTCGTCCGACCAGCCGTTCGCGGCCCGCGTCGGCGCCGACCTCCCCGACGTCAGCAGCATCAAGCCGGCCGAGCATCTGAGTAACGGCGATCAGTACACCGTCACCGGCAGCGTCGCCACCGCGTCGATCGAGCAGATGCGCGCCGCCGGCACCGATTACCCGTCGTGGGTGACGGCGCGCCATCTCGACCTGCCGCGCGACCTGCCTCGCCGCGTGCGGTTCAAGGCACAGGAGGTGACCCGCAGCACCGCCACCCCGTACGACGACGCGGCGGCGATCGAGAAGTACCTGCGCACCTTCCCCAACGACTACAACGTGCCGGCGGCGCCGCCCGGCCGCGACAGCGTCGACTACTTCCTCTTCGATGCGCAGCGCGGCTACTTCGACTATCATGCTTCGGCGATGGCGGTGATGTTGCGCGCGCTCGGCATTCCCGCCCGTGTCGCCACGGGCTACGTGGTCGATCCACTGCAGCGCGATGGCGACAGCGACACCTTCCGTCTGACGCAGCGCCAGGCGTTCGCGTGGCCCGAGGTCTACTTCCCCGGCATCGGCTGGGTCGAATTCAGCCCGACGCCGAGCCGCGGGCTAATCAACCGGCCGGGTACAACGCCTCCGCCCGCACCGGCGGGATCGACGAGACAGGACGCACCGCTGGACGCGCCGATCGACCTCGGCATCTCGCCGGGCGGTCCGCCAGACGCGCAATTGACGTCAACCACGGGCGAGGGCGGCGCCCCGCTCTGGCCGTTCGTGGCGATCGGCGTCATCGCCGCTGCGCTGCTCATCGCCGGCACCGCCGGAAAGTTCGCCTGGGAGTTCGGCCTCGCCGCCCTCCCGCGCCCGGCGCAACTCTGGGAGAAGACGATGCGGCTCGCGACCCTCGGCCAGCAGCGCCCGCAATCGCACGAGACGCCGCGCGAATACGCCGCGCGCCTCCGCCGCGATGTGCCGGGCGCCGGCGGCGTCGCCTACATCGCCTCCGCGTACGAGCGCACGCGCTTCGGCCACGAGACGCTCTCGCCCGAGGACGCCGAGCACCTCGAAGCCGCCTGGTCGTCCGCGCGCAACGGACTCCTCCGCCGCGCCCTCCGCTTGCGCGCGCGGAAGCAGTGATCGCGTAGCGGCGACCATCTCCCCGACGACTGACGACTGACGACTGAATACCTACTTCAGTCCCGCGTCCGCGCGCAGTATCGCCGCCTTGTCTGTGTGCTCCCACGGCGCGTCGATGTCGTCGCGTCCGAAGTGTCCGTACGCCGCCGTCGCGCGATAGATCGGCCGCCGCAGCCGCAGGTCGCGGATAATCGCCGACGGGCGCAGGTCGAAGTGTTCGTGCACCAGCGCCAGGATGCGCGCATCGTCGATCGCGCCGGTGCCGAACGTCTCGATCGAGATCGAAGTCGGGTTCGCGACGCCGATCGCGTAGGAGAGCTGGAGCTCGATGCGGTCGGCCAGGCCGGCCGCGACGAGATTCTTCGCCACGTAGCGGGCCGCGTACGCCGCCGAACGGTCGACCTTCGTCGGGTCCTTGCCGCTGAACGCGCCGCCACCGTGCCGCGCGATGCCGCCGTAGGTGTCGACGATGATCTTGCGTCCCGTCAGGCCTGCGTCGCCCATCGGCCCGCCGATGACGAAGCGCCCGGTCGGGTTGATCAGCGCCCGCGGCTTCTCCTTCACCAGCTCCGCCGGGAGGATCGGCTTGATCACGTGTTCCAGGATGTCGTTGTGCAGGGCCTCGCGCGAGATGTCCTCGTCGTGCTGCGTCGAGATGACGACCGTATCGATGCGCTT